>NZ_JBHWJK010000035.1:0-71123 GCF_042731455.1 Streptomyces sp. NPDC059852
GACCTGGGCCGGGCCTCGGTGCAGGTTCCGTCCGTGGCAGCCGACGCGGGGGAGACTGTAGTAAGAGGGCGTCGGCGGGGAGGCTGACGGTGGAGGGGTGCAGGGGCGAGGAGACCGTGGGGGGCCGCGGCGGGGGGGGGGGGGCTCACTGTTTTTATAAGTTCGGCCCCTGGGGGGGGGGGGGTTGGGCGGTGGCCCCCCCCCCCCACCAAAAGGGGTGAACGGTCGTAACTTTCCCGTGCGGGTCGCGTTCCGTCGCGCTAGGAGTTCAAACGCACACGGATCGTCACGCCGATGACGCTCGTTCGACGGGTCCGGTCAGATCGTGGCCGGCTCCCGCCGCGCCGACCGCCGTCGTGCCGCGACCACGGGGTCGAGCGCCGGTACGGCGGCCAGCAGTTGCCCGGTGTACGGGTCCTGCGGGTGGTCGTACACCTGGTCGGCGGGGCCCTGTTCGACGATCCGCCCGCGCCGCATCACGGCGACGCGGTCGCTCACCTGGCGCACGACGGCCAGGTCGTGCGCGATGAAGACGAGCGCGAGGCCGAGTTCGCGCTGCAGCTCGGCCAGCAGCGCCACCACCTGGGCCTGCGTGGTGACGTCGAGCGCGGAGACGGGCTCGTCGCAGACGATGACGCGCGGGTCCGCCGCGAGCGCCCTCGCGATGCCGACGCGCTGGCGCTGGCCCCCGCTGAACTCGTGCGGATAGCGGTCGTGATGGGCCGCCTCGAGGCCGACGCGTTCCAGCAGTTCGCGCACCCGGGCCCTGATCCGCGTCTCGTCCCGTTCGCCCCGCGCGCGCAGCGGGTCGGCGATCGACTCGCCCACGCTGCGGCGGGGGTTGAGGGAGGAGACGGGGTCCTGGAAGACCATCTGCACGGCCGGATCGACACCCACGCGCGCGTGCCCGTCGTGGCGGACCTCTCCGGCGGTCGGCTCCAGGAGTCCGACGAGCATGCGGCCGAGGGTCGTCTTGCCGCTGCCGCTCTCCCCCACCACGCCGAGGGTCTCCCCCCGGCGGACGGTGAGCGACACCCCGTCCACGGCCGTGAACGCCCTCTTCCCGCGCCCGAACACCCGGCGCAGTCCGACGGCCTCCAGCACCGGCTCCCCCGGCCCGTCGCTCCCAGCGCCCGACTCGGTGCCGGACTCCGCACGGGCCGCCCGGGGCGCGTCCACGCGCGGGACGGCACCGAGCAGTTCGCGCGTGTACGGCTGCCGGGGCGCGCCCAGCACCTCCGTGACGGGCCCGCGTTCCACCTGCCGCCCGTGCCGCATGACCAGCACCTCGTCGACGCTCTCGGCGGCCACGCCCACGTCGTGGGTGACCAGCAGCAGTCCCATCCCGGTCTCCTGGCGGAGGGTGTGCAGCAGGTCGAGGATCTGCGCCTGGACGGTGACGTCGAGGGCCGTCGTGGGCTCGTCGGCGATCAGCAGCTCGGGCTCGCAGGCCAGCGCCATGGCGATGAGCGCGCGCTGGCGCATGCCGCCGCTGAACTCGTGCGGACGCGACCGGGACCGCCGTACGGCGTCCGGGATGCCCACCCGGTCGAGCACCTCGACGGCACGCGCGCGTGCGGCCCGCCGCGAGGCACGCGTGTGCACCCGGTACACCTCGGCGATCTGGTCGCCGACGGCGTAGTAGGGGTCGAGCGAGGACAGCGGGTCCTGGAAGACCATGGCCGCCGTCCCGCCCCGCAGCCGGCGCAGCGCGTCCTCGGACGCCCGTCCCACGTCGACGCCCGCGACCTCGATCGTGCCGCCGACCTCGGCCCCTGTGCCGCGGTGCAGCCCGAGCAGGGCGGAGGCGACCGTGGACTTGCCGGAGCCGGACTCCCCGACGAGGGCGAGGGCGGCGCCCCGCTCCAGCCGGAACCCGAGCCCGTCGACGGCCCGCAGGCCGCCGAAGTCGACGGTCAGGCCGTCGACCTCGACGAGGCTGCCGGCCGCGTCCTTCGCGACGAGGCTCCCCGCCGCATCCCGCACGCTGTCGCTCATGTCAGCACCACCCGTCGGTCGGCCAGCGCGTACAGGACGTCCGCGACGGCGTTGGCGAGGACCACGAAGAAGCCGGTCACCAGGACCATCCCGACGACCACGGGCAGGTCGACGACCTTGACCGCCTGGACCATCTCCCGGCCGATGCCGGGCAGTCCGAACAGCGTCTCGGTGAGCACGGCACCGCCGAACAGGACGCCGATGTTGTTGGCGTTCACGGCGATGAGCGGGGCGAGCGCGCCGCGCAGAGCGTGCCGCCCGATGACGGCCCGCTCCCCGACGCCGTAGGCGCGGAAGGTGCGCACATGGTCCTCGGCGAGCGTCTCCAGCATCGCGGCGCGGGTGATCCGGGCGTAGGTGGCGGACTCGATGAGGGCCAGCGACAGCCAGGGCAGCAGCAGGTTCCAGGCCCACTGCTCGGGGTCGTCGGCGAAGGGGACGTACTGCGGGAAGGGCAGCAGTTCGAGCTGTCCGCAGACGACGATCATCAGGACGAGCCCGATGACGAAGACGGGGGTGGCCATGCCCGCGAGGGTGAGGGTGGTCAGCACCCGCTCGGTGAGCCGGCCGCGCCGCCACACCGACAGCACGCCGGTGCCGACGCCGATGATCAGCCACAGCACCATCGCGCCGAGCGCGAGCGAGGCGGTGACCGGCAGCTTCGCCAGGATCAGCGTAAGAACCTGCTGGTCGCTCTGGTACGACAGCCCGAGGCAGGGCGCGGAGCAGTGCTGGACCGAGGTGCCGGTGGAGTAGTCCTGGCCGGCGACGATCCCCTGCAGGAAGTGCCAGTACCGCACGTACAGCGGGTCGTCCAGGTGCAGTTGCGCCGCGACCTGCTGCACCTGGGCGGGTGAGCAGCGCGGGCCGCAGGTGATCTGGGCGACGTCGCCGGGGGTGACGTAGAAGACCACGTAGATGATCACCGAGAGGGCGAACAGGGTGACGACGGCACCGGCCGCCCGGCGTACGACGAATCCGCCGAAGCCGTTCATGAGCCGCCGCCCTTCCGGCCCGTGCCGACACGCAGCCGGGAGGCGGCGCGCGGGTCGAGGGCGGTGCGGACGCCGTCACCGAGCACGGTGAGGGCGAGGACGGTGAGGAACAGGGCGCCGGCGGGCAGCAGCAGGTACTGCGGGGCGGCCTGGTACCAGACGTTCGCGGAGGTGAGCATCTGTCCCCAGGACGGCGTCGGCGGCCGTACGCCCACGCCGAGGAAGGACAGGGCCGCCTCGACGGAGATGTTCGTCGGGACGAGGATGGCCGCGAACGTGATGACGGGCGCGGCGAGGCCGGGCAGCAGTTCGCGCCGGGCGATGCGGACCGTGCCCCATCCGCTGAGGCGGGCGGCGGCCACGTAGTCGGCCTCCTTGAGGGTGAGCGTCTGCGCGCGGACCAGCTTGGCGAGGGTGGCCCAGCCGGAGACCAGCCCGACGACCAGCGCCACCAGGACCGGGCGCGGGAAGCCGGTCGGCACGACGGCGAGCAGGGCGAGCGCGACGATCATCAGGGGCATCGCGACGAAGATGTCGGCGACGCGCGTCAGGAGCTGGTCGACCCAGCGGTTCCCGAGCCCGGCGGCGAGGCCGACGGCGACCCCGAGGACGAGCTGGACGACGGTCGCCGCGAGGGCGACGCCGAGGGACACGCGGGCGCCGTACACGAGCCGTGCGAACAGGTCGCGTCCGGTCTGTGGTTCGACGCCGAGCCAGTGGTCGGCGCCGATGCCGCCGAGGGGCCCGACGGGGACGCCGCCGCGCGCGGAGTCCACGAGGGACGGGTGGTAGGTGGTGGGGTCCTGGCCCTCGAGCGCGGTGAGCAGCGGCGCGGTGAGCGCGACCAGGACGAGCAGGGCGACGACGGACGCCGCGACGAGGGCGGCGCGCCGGGCGCGCAGCCGCCTCCAGAACTGACGGGCCCCCGAGACCCCCGGAGCGTCCGCCCCGGGGGTCTCGACGGCAAGAACTGCCTCGCTCACGGTGCTACTTCACCGCGACCTGGGAGATGTCGAGGACGCCGGTCCAGTCGCTGATCACGACGTTCTTGATGTCCTTGCCGTACAGCCGCTTGTAGACGGGGTGGAACAGCGGCACGGTGAGGGCCTTCTTCCCGATCCTGCTGTCGAGCGCGCCCCAGCGCTTGGCGGCGGCGTCGAGGTCGGTGAGCTTGTTGATCGCGTCGATCTCGGCGTTGACGGAGGCGTCGTCGAGCAGGCCGTTGTTGAAGTTGGCGCCGTCCTTGACGATCTGCCGGCCGTCGAAGATCGGGGCGAGGAAGGGACCGCCGGAGGGCCAGTCGGCGCCCCAGTGGGCGAGGAAGAACCCGGGCTCGGTCTTCACGTCGTGGATCGTGTCGGAGTAGTCGTTGTCCTCCAGGCCCTGGAGCCGGACGGTGATGCCGGCCTTCTTCAGGGCGTCCTGGACGGCGGTGGCGATCTCCGGGCTGGTCTCGAAGTCCTTGGCGTTGGAATGGGTGAGCGTGACGGTCAGCCCGTCGCCGTGCCCGGCCTCCTTCAGCAGTTCCCGGGCCTTGGCCGGGTCACCGCTCGCACCGGCCGGGAAGTGGTCGTACGGCGTGTGGCCGAAGGACTTCTGGTCGGGCAGGAAGGTGGTGGCGGGCTCGGCCAGCGCGGAGCCGCCGGCGGCGTTGACGACCGAGGAGCGGTCGAGCGCGTAGGAGATCGCCTGGCGCACCTTGGGGTCGTCGAACGGCTTGACCTCGGGGTTGAACGCGATGTAGTTCGTGTAGCCGAAGTGGCCGGTGCCGACGCGGGCGGCCAGCTCCTTGTCGCCGGAGACCTTGGCGAGTTCGGCGGGGCCGAGGTTGGTGTCCGTGGTGACGGCGGCGGCGTCCGCTCCCTGCGACGCGGAGAGGCGCTGGTTGATCACGGAGGAGTCGAGCCCGGACCGGACGTCGATCCTGTCGGGGTACGCCTTGCGCTCGGCGTCCGTCGCGGCGGACCAGTGCGGGTTGCGCTCCAGGACGAGCCTCTCGCCGTCGTTCTCGTTCGAGACGACCTTGTACGGCCCGGAGGACACCGGGTGCTGCTCGTACTTGGCGCCGGTGTCCTTGGCCTTGGGGACAGGCGTGAACTGGGTCTGCGTGGCCAGGTACGGGAACTCGCCCTCGGGCTTGTTCAGATGGAAGACGATGGTCCGCTCGTCCGGCGTCTCGATCGCGGAGAGGCCCTTCTTGTCCTTGTACGGCCCCTGGTAGTCGGCGGCGCCGACCAGCCAGTCCCGGAGGTAGGGGGCGCCGCCGGAGAGTTCGGGGGCGAAGGAGCGCTCGATGCCGTACTTGACGTCCGCCGCGGTGATCTCGGTGCCGTCCTCGTACTTCAGCCCCTCCTTGAGGGTGAAGGTCCAGACGGTGGCGTCCTTGTTGGGGCGCCCGGTGTCGGTGGCGAGGTCGGGGACGACCTGGGCACCGGCCTCGCCGTTCTCGCGGTTGCGGGTGGTGAGGGTGCGGAAGACGAGCGAGGGGACGTTGCCGCCGCCGGAGGTGTAGAGCCGGGCGGGGTCGAAGTCCTGCTGCGGGTTGGAGTTCAGAACGGTCAGCGTGCCGCCCTTGTGGGGCGTGGAGTCGTTGCCGGCTGCCTTGGCATCGTTGTCCTCAGGCCCGCAGGCGGCGGCGCCCGCTGCCACGACCAGGCTGACGGATGCCGCTGCCACGCGGCGCGCTATGACGGACGGTTGACGCATCGGAGACGACCTCTCGGTTGGTGAACGCGTGCCGGTCCCGCTTCGGATCTCGAAGCATGAGATGAAACGACACGGAGTGAGACGTGCTGGAACGGACGTCTGCCCCGGCGCCGGGTCGTCGAGAGGCCGCGCCGGGTCAGGGACCGCAGCACGGAGGGAAAAGGGGATCGCGACGCGTACGCCGAAGGGCGGGCGTCAGCGACAGTGGATGTCGGCCACGCACAGATTGGTCACGCCGATGAGCGCCAGCTCGATGGCGGCGCGGCAGGTGGCGGGACGGGACGACATGCGCAGAAATATGAACGATCAAACTGCGCATGTCAATGTGATCTGTGAATCACCTGTCAACTCTTGGGGAACGCCCAGGGGTTGGCCTTGCAGCTGATCCCGTCGTGGTCGAGGAACTTGGTCTGCTGCTGCATGACCGGGGCGAGCTCGCCGTCCCTGTCGCAGTTGACATGGCCGAAACCGAGCCGGTGGCCGACCTCGTGGTTGATCAGCATCTGCCGGTAGGCGTGGATGTGGTCGCCGTAGGTCTCGGACCCCTGTGCCCACCGGTAGGCGTTGATCATCACGCGCTCGGTGGCGGCCGAGTCGCAGGAGACGTTGTCCTCGGTGGTGTCGAGGCCGGACTTGGCGCACCAGTCGGCGGTGGTGCCGGGGCTGGCGAGCGTGATCACGAAGTCGGGCTCGCCGCTGGAGACGCGCTCGAAGGTACGGGCGCCGCCGTGGGCCCAGCTGCGCTTGTCGTTGAGCGTCTTCTGCACGGCCTCGGCGAACAGGGCGCCGTCCAGTCCGAGGCCCCGCTCGACGTCCACACGGTAGGTGAACTTCCGCCCGCCGCCGGGGGCCTTGTCGGTGCCCGGGACCGCGTCGAACTTCCCGGAGCCGGTCGCGTCCGCGCCCAGCGCGTACCGCCGGTTCATCTTCTGGTCGTACGTCAGCGGCGTCGCCGAGGGGGTCGGGCGGTCGTCGGTGCGGGAGGCGGCGTCACGGGAGTCCCGCGTGCCGCCCTCGGCGGCCCCGGCCTGGGTGCCGGTGCCGCCCCGGCCCTGCGCCACCTGCCCGGCGACCACGACGGCCAGCACGGTGACGACGGCGGCGGCCGCGACCCCGGTGAAGGCCCGGCCCTTGCCGCCCTTGACGGGAGCAGGCACACCGGTCGGCGGCGCGTCGTCGGTGAGGCCCGGCGTCTCGCGGTCGGCGGCCGGCGGGTACGCCCCCTCGGCGGAGCGGACCGCGGCGACCTCGGCGTCGAAGGCGTCGACGAACTCCTGCCGGGGCCCCTCGGAGCCGGGCGCCCGGCGGGGGCGCGGCACGGGGGCACCGGTCGCCGCGGTGCCGTGGGCGACGGCGGTACGCCCTCTCAACTCCCCCCATCCGCCCCCGGGCTCCCGCTGCTCGGGGTGCCCACCACGGGCCCTGGGGATCCCGTGGGCAGGGGTGCCGTCCCCGAACCGGGGAACGCCTTGGGCGGGGGTGCCGTCGGGGTGGCGCGGAACGCCCTGGGCCGGGGCCCCCTCGGCGAAACGAGGCACCCCACGCGCGGGCGTGCCGTCGGCGAAACGGGGCACACCACGGGCCGGGGTGCCGTCCGGCAGGCGCGGAACGCCATGCGCAGGCGTCCCGTCGGCGAAACGCGGCACCCCACGCGCGGGAGTGCCGTCCGGCAGGCGCGGAACGCCATGCGCAGGCGTCCCGTCGGCCGGCCTCGGAACCCCCTGGGCCGGAGCCGCCTCAGCGAAACGCGGCACCCCACGCGCGGGAGTGCCGTCGAGGAACACCGGCACCCCACGCGCGGGCGTCCCGTCGGGAAAGATCGGCACCCCACGCGGGGGCGTTCCGTCGGCGAAGCGGGGCACACCGCGGGCCGGGGTGCCGTCGGGCAGGCGCGGAACCCCATGTGCCGGCGTCCCGTCGGCGAGACGCGGGACGCCCCGCGCGGGAGTGCCGTCCGGCAGGTGCGGGAAGCCCTGGGGGGGTGTGGCCCCGGCCGGATGGGGCTGTCCGCCGTACGCCGGAGATCCCCCCTGCCGGCCGGGCGGGGGCGTCGGCGCTCCCGGGGTGCGACCGGGACCCGGCACGGAGGGTCGGCGCTGCGCCCCGGCGCCCGGCTCGGGCGGCGTCTGTCCGGCGTCCTGTCGTGCCGTCGTCTCCGTGGCGTCCCGCTTGGCGAGGCCGCGCCGGCTGTGGCGTCCCACGCGCGCCTCAGCTCCCCGGGTTCTCGGTCGGGGCACCCGCGTCGGTGCCGGACGGACGCGGGCCCGCGTCGGGCGCGGGGCCCTCGGCGTGCGCGAGGAGGTCGCGGAAGCCCCGGGCGACGACCTCCGGGTACTCCATCATCGCCACGTGCCCGGCCTCCGGAAGGGTCAGCAGCCGGGAGTCCCGGAAGGCGCGCGCCGCCCTGCCGGACATCCGGTGGCCGACGAGCTGGTCCTTGCCGCCGTAGACGAGCAGGGTCGGGGCCAGCACCCGCTCGGCCTGCCGCCACAGCGCGTGCTGCCCGCCCAGGGTGTAGGCGTTGACGAGCCCGCGCGCGGAGCGCGTCATCGCGTCCCAGAAGTACGGCAGCTGCAGCCGCCGCTCCATCTCCGCGACGGCGTCGCGGAAGCCCTCCGGTGTCACCCGTCCCGGTTCGCCGTAGCAGAGCTGCAGCACCCCGCGGACGCGCTGCTCCGCCGTCCACTTCCGGGTGAGCCGCGTGAAGAGCGCCGTCACCCCCGGCACCGCCAGCAGCCCGGTGGGCACGGCGGTGCGCTGGACGCGGAGCTCCGGTAGCGCGGGCGACACGAGGGTGAGCGTACGGACGAGGTCGGGGCGGACGGCGGCGACGCGCGTGGAGACCGCGCCGCCGAGCGAGTTCCCGAAGAGGTGTACGGGCCCGCGGCCGGACGCGTCCAGATAGCGGATCACCGCGCGTGCGTGCGCGGTGATGGAGTAGTCGCCGTCGTCCGGTGGCGGCGAGTCGCCGAAGCCGGGCAGGTCGACGGCCTCCGAGTCGACGACGCCGTCGAGCTGCTCCATGAGCGCCGACCAGTTGAGCGAGGAGCCGCCGAGCCCGTGGACGTACAGCGCGGGCGGCAGCCCTTCGCGCGCGGGCGGCCGCGACCGCACGGTCAGCGTGACCCCGGGCAGCCCGACCGACCGCAGCCGCTCCCCCTCCGCGACCCGGACGGTCGCCACCTGGGGGAGCACATGGGCGGCCGGCACGGAGGGCAGCTCGGTCGAAGACATGCGGCAATGTTACGAGGTGATCACGCGGTGATTCATGCGTTCGCCATTGTGTTCGCCGTCACAAGACGACGCGTACATGACGGCACGAACGGCGGGAACCGGCCACGAGGACCGCTCTGTGCGCAGGGGTCCGTAAACCACCCGGATCGCCCGCGGACGGGCCCGTCCATCGCATAGCGTCCGGATCGGGTGTCTCCTAGGCTCGTACGCAGGGCACCCGGACACGGACCCCTGTCTCGCCCGGGGACACCGCACCCCCCACGGGGACGTTCTAGGAAAGGGAGCCCACCATGGCCGTCGATCCCACCGACCCCGAGACCTTCGTGCACGACTCCGAGGACGCCGAGGAGTTCGACGTCGAGGCGCCGCCCGCCGACGCCGCCGAGCAGAAGGCGGACATCAAGCCGGACCGCGACGACCCGCTGACGGAGGTGGACCCGGACCGGGCCAACGAGGCGGATCTGGTCGAGCAGGCGCGCGTGGTCTCCCTCGACGAGGACGACTATCGCTGACCGGGCGGCATCGCGGGCGCCGGGACCGGCGAGGACCCGTCCGGGCGCCGGGACAGGGCCGCTGAGCAGGAGAGAGCCGGTGCCCATGCCCATTGCGACCTGGTTTCAAACCCTCTGTGCGACTTTCGCCACCGTCCGGTCCGTGAAATTCTGCGCTCGCACCGCGCACACCGGGGTTACCGAAAAGTACGATGGCGACGCGGCGCACACCGCATGTGGACGATCTTGGGAGGCGGCGTGACAGCCATCGAGCAGACAGAGGCGGCACGCCCGCGAGGCACGCGCCTGCCGCGCCGTGCCCGACGGAACCAGCTGCTGGGCGCCGCCCAGGAGGTCTTCGTGGCGCAGGGCTACCACGCCGCAGCGATGGACGACATCGCCGAGCGCGCCGGCGTCAGCAAGCCGGTGCTCTACCAGCACTTCCCGGGCAAGCTCGACCTCTATCTCGCGCTCCTGGACCAGCACTGCGAGTCGCTGATCCAGTCGGTGCGCAGCGCGCTCGCGTCGACCACCGACAACAAGCAGCGCGTGCGCGCGACGATGGACGCCTACTTCGCGTACGTGGAGGACGACGGCGGCGCCTTCCGGCTGGTCTTCGAGTCCGACCTGACCAACGAGCCCGCCGTGCGGCAACGCGTCGACAAGGTCACGAACGACTGCGCCGAGGCGATCTGCGACGTCATCGCCGAGGACACCGGTCTCTCGCGCGCGGAGTCGATGCTGCTGGCCTCCGGCCTCGGCGGACTCGCGCAGGTGGTGGCCCGCTCCTGGCTGCACAGCGACCGCAGCGTCCCGCGCGACCAGGCCGTCCAGCTGCTGACCTCGCTGGCCTGGCGCGGTATCGCCGGCTTCCCGCTGCACGGCTCCGACGCGCACTGAGCCGCACGCGTCACGCACCACGCGCGCGTACGGGCCGAAGGCGCCCGCACGCGCGCGTGGTGCGCGTTTGTTCCCGTCCGCTGTTCGCTCCTGGCGTGGCCCGGCGGAGCGTGGACATCCCCTCACCGGGCTAATGTGTGCTGGGTACGGCGCGCAAGGTCGCGCACTTCACTGACCGTCGGAGGGACATAGCCGTGGAGGTCAAGATCGGCGTGCAGCACGCGCCCCGCGAGATCGTTCTGGAGAGCGGTCAGAGTGCCGAGGACGTGGAGCGGGCGGTGTCCGAGGCGCTGGCCGGCAAGTCTCAGCTGCTGAGCCTCGTCGACGAGCACGGCCGCAAGGTCCTCGTCCCGGCCGACCGTCTCGCGTACGTGGAGCTCGGTGAGCCCGCTCCGCGCAAGGTGGGCTTCGGCGCACTCTGAGGCAGCTGCGCCAAGGCGTGCGGAGAGGGGCCCGGCGACCACGGTCGCCGGGCCCCTCTCCCGTTCCCGCGCCGCGGGCGGCGCCTCCAGGCCTCCTCCACGCGCGGAGCACAGCCCGTTCACAAGGAGGATTGGATTCCGCAGGTCAGGGGTATGACGGGGTACGACCGTTTCGAGCAGGTCGGCCATGTGGGAGGGACCCCAGCATGCTCTTGGAAGCGCTCAGCTCCGCGATCCTCGGCCTGGCCCTGGCGTGGGCCGCGTACAGCCGCCTGCCGCATCGCATGCCCGCCCGCTCGCTGGTCCTGCCGACCGGTGCCGGCGGCGCCCTCTTCGGCGCCTTCGTCACGCACACCGCGCTCGACTTCGGCCATCTCGCCGTGATCCTGGCGGGCGCCGCGATCGTCGCCGCCGCCTCGCTCTCCCTGCTGGTGCGCCCCGCGGGAAGGCTCGGCCGCCGCTCGGCGACCGCCTAGCCGGACGGAGGGGTCGCCGAGCGCGTGACGCGTAGGCGCGGCCGGGTCAGGCCGCGAGGCCCAGCGCGGCCATCCGCTTGGTGTGCGCCTCGGTGATCCGCGAGAACATCTTGCCGACCTCCGCGAGGTCGAACCCGTCCGCGACCCCGCCCACGAGCATCGTCGACAGCGCGTCCCGGTCCGCGACCACCCGCTGCGACTGCGACAGCGCCTCACCCATCAGACGCCGCGCCCAGAGCGCGAGACGGCCACCCACGCGCGGGTCCGCGTCGATCGCCGCGCGC
Source organism: Streptomyces sp. NPDC059852 (assembly GCF_042731455.1). Classification (NCBI taxonomy): domain Bacteria; kingdom Bacillati; phylum Actinomycetota; class Actinomycetes; order Kitasatosporales; family Streptomycetaceae; genus Streptomyces; species Streptomyces sp. NPDC059852. Next base: position 11,507 of record NZ_JBHWJK010000035.1, read on the forward strand.
ACCTTCTCCACCGCGAACTCGGCGTGGCCGGTGTCGTCGAGCACGGCCAGCACCAGGTCGCGGGTGTCCGAGTCGAGCCGGGCGGCGACCTCCCGGTAGAAGTCGCTGGCGATCGAGTCGCCGACGTACGCCTTGACGAGGCCCTCCAGCCAGTCCGAGGGGGCCGTCTGCCGGTGGAAGCCGTCCAGGGCGGCCACGAACGGCTCCATGGCCTCCGTGGGCTCGACGCCGATCTCGGCGAGCCGGTCCCGCAGCTTCTCGTAGTGGTGGAACTCGGCCGACGCCATCTTCGCCAGCTCCGCCTTGTCCGCGAGCGTCGGCGCCAGCTTGGCGTCCTCCGCCAGCCGCTCGAACGCCGCCAGCTCGCCGTAGGCCAGCGCGCCGAGCAGGTCGACGACGGCGGCCCGGTACTGGGGATCTGCGGAGGCCTTCGCCCAGTCCTGGGCGGCGACCCCGGTGCGTGCGACGGGGGTGTCGGCGGTGTCCGCGGCGTCAGAGGTGTTGTCAGGCGTCGTCATGAAGCGCACAATAGCCCGCTCGGTGCGTGACGGAAGTCCCTGGTCAATCAGTGTGACGACGACTACGTGACCAATTCGGCCATCGCATGTGCGCGATTCCGGGGTATGGTGGTAATGCGCCCGCTGAGTACTTCGACGTACCCGACGGGCCGCGCGTTATGAGGATGCCCGGTCGGTGGCCCGATCGGCTCCGACCCGACAGCCCTCCCCGGCCGTACGGCACCATGCGTACGACGACCGGAGGGACACCCTCAGCGGTACGAGCGCTAGAGCGTCGGCAGTGGTCCCGTGCCATACGGTCCCGCCGTACGGCAGCCGACGTCCCCGGCACGGTCCGTCAAGACCCCCCGCGCGCTCGCCTCGCACCGCGTACACAGAAGAGGCAGCACCCTGACTACGACTTTCCGAGAGCTCGGAATCCTTCCCGAGACCGCCGAGGCCCTCGAGGCCGTCGGCATCGTCAACCCCTTCCCCATCCAGGAGATGACCCTCCCCGTCGCCCTCTCCGGCACGGACGTCATCGGCCAGGCGAAGACCGGCACCGGCAAGACGCTGGGCTTCGGCCTCCCCCTCCTGGAGCGGGTCACCGTCCCCGCCGACGTCGAGGCGGGCCGCGCCCGTCCCGACGCGCTCACCGACGCCCCGCAGGCGCTCGTCGTCGTCCCCACGCGCGAGCTGTGCCAGCAGGTCACCAACGACCTGCTGACCGCGGGCAAGGTCCGCAACGTCCGCGTCCTCGCCATCTACGGCGGCCGCGCCTACGAGCCCCAGGTCGAGGCCCTGAAGAAGGGCGTCGACGTCGTCGTCGGCACCCCGGGCCGCCTGCTGGACCTCGCGGGCCAGAAGAAGCTCGACCTCAAGCACATCAAGGCGCTCGTCCTCGACGAGGCCGACGAGATGCTGGACCTGGGCTTCCTGCCCGACGTCGAGAAGATCATCAACCTGCTTCCGGCCCGTCGCCAGACCATGCTGTTCTCGGCGACCATGCCGGGCGCGGTCATCGGCCTCGCGCGCCGCTACATGTCGCAGCCGACGCACATCCGCGCCACCGCGCCGGACGACGAGGGCAAGACGGTCGCGAACACCGCGCAGTTCGTCTACCGCGCGCACAACATGGACAAGCCCGAGATGGTCGCGCGCATCCTGCAGGCCGAGGGCCGGGGACTGGCCATGGTCTTCTGCCGCACCAAGCGCACCGCGGCCGACCTCGCCGACCAGCTCCAGCAGCGCGGCTTCGCGGCCGGCGCGGTCCACGGCGACCTCGGCCAGGGCGCCCGTGAGCAGGCGCTGCGCGCGTTCCGCAACGGCAAGGTGGACGTCCTCGTCTGCACCGACGTCGCCGCGCGCGGCATCGACGTCGAGGGCGTCACGCACGTCGTCAACTACCAGTCGCCCGAAGAGGAGAAGACGTACCTGCACCGCATCGGCCGCACCGGCCGCGCGGGCGCCAAGGGCATCGCGATCACCCTCGTCGACTGGGACGACATCCCGCGCTGGCAGCTGATCAACAAGGCGCTGGAGCTCGACTTCAACGACCCGCCGGAGACGTACTCCACGTCGCCGCACCTCTTCGAGGACCTGAAGATCCCCGCCGGCACCAAGGGTGTCCTGCCCCGCTCGGAGCGCACGCGCGCCGGGCTGGCGGCGGAGGAGCTGGAGGACCTCGGCGAGACCGGGGGCCGCGGTGCCCGTGGCCGGGCTGGCCGCGGCGGGCGGGACGACTCCCGTGCCGCGGAGCGTGAGCGCCCGGCGCGCACGCCGCGCCGCCGTCGCCGTACGCGCGGCGGCAGTCCGCTGGACGCCCCGGCGGCGCCCGACGCCACCGGTACGCCGGAGGAGACGGCCCCCGCGGAGTCCGCGACCGAGTCGCGCACGCCCCGCCGCCGTCGCCGCACGCGCGGCGGAGCGTCGGCCGAGGCGTCCCTGACGGCCGCCGCCCCGGCCCCGCAGGAGGCCGAGGCCGCCGTCGAAACCGCCGAGGGCCCGGCTCTGGAGACCGCCGAGGAGACCGCGGCGAAGCCGCGCCGTCGCCGCACCCGCAAGTCGGCGGAGGCGCAGACGGCACCGGTGGCCGAGGCCGCCGAGGAGGCCGTGCGGGCGTCCGAGCCGGTCGCCGCGGCACCGGTGGCCGAGGAGGCCCCCGCGGCCGCCCCGCGCCGCCGCACCCGCAAGACCGCCGCCGCCGAGGAGACCGTGGAGACGGCCACCGAGTCGAAGCCGCGCCGCACCCGCAAGGCCGCCGCGACCGCCGAAGCGGCCGTCGACACGGCCGAGGGCGCCGAGGCCAAGCCCAAGGCCCGCCGCACCCGCAAGACCGCGGCGACCGCCGAAGCGGCCGACATCCCGGCGCAGACGGCTCAGGAGCCGGCGGCCGCCGAGGCCAAGCCGCGCCGCACCCGCAAGGCCGCCGCGACCGCCGAAGCGGCCGTCGACACGGCCGAGGGCGCCGAGGCCAAGCCGAAGACGCGCCGGACCCGCAAGGCCGCCGAGGCTCCGACCGACGCCGCCGAGACGGCCGAGGCCAAGCCGCGCCGGACCCGCAAGGCCGCCGCGACCGCCGAGGCCGCCGTCGACACGGCCGAGGGCGCCGAGGCCAAGCCCAAGGCCCGCCGCACCCGCAAGACCGCGGCGACCGCCGAAGCGGCCGACATCCCGGCCCAGGCCACGCAGGAGCCGGCGGCGCCCCGCCGCCGTACCCGCAAGGCGACGGCAGCCGCCGAGGAGCCCGCGGAGAGCTGACCCGCGTCACGCCGACGGCCCGGCCCCACCGAGTGGGTGCCGGGCCGTCGGCGTTCCCGGGCTCCCGTGCGGTCCGGTGCCGGGGCGCACCGGCTACCCTCCCCCTCGTGAGCACCGAACCCGTCCACACCCCGCCGCCCGGCTCCCGCGCCTACCCGCTGCGCACCGACCGCGGCGCCTTCGCCGTCGTCGACTGCCCGGTCGCGCCCGGGGTGCGGCCCCGCGGGGTCGCGCTGATGCTGCCCGGGTTCACCGGCAGCAAGGAGGACTTCACCCTGATGCAGGGGCCGCTGGCGGAGCGCGGCTATCGCACGGTGGCCGTCGACGGGCGGGGCCAGCACGAGTCGGACGGGCCCGAGTACGACGAATCCGCCTACGAGCGGGGCGAGTTGGCACGTGATGTGCTCGCCCAGGCGGCGGCCCTCGGCCCGCTGGACACCCCGCTGCACCTGTTCGGCCACTCGCTGGGCGGCCAGATCGCCCGCGCGGCCGTCCTCCTCGACCACACGCCCTTCCGGTCGCTGACCCTGATGGCGTCGGGCCCGGCGCAGATCTCGGACTCCCAGCAGCAGCGCGTGAAGCTGCTGCGCGACGCGCTCGCGGTGATGACCATGGCCGAGACCTGGGAGGCGATCCTCGCCATGGGACCGCCCGAGGAGGTCGGCGGACCGGCCCGCGGCATCGGCGGCCCCGATCTGCTGCGCCGCCGCTGGCTCGGCACCAAGCCCGCGCAACTCCTCGCGACGGGACGTCAGTTGTGCGCGGAGCCGGACCGCGTGGACGAACTCGCCGCGCTGCCGCTGCCGTTCCACGTCCTGTCCGGGGCCGCCGACGACACCTGGCCGGTCCCGGTCCTGGACGACATGGCCGTACGGCTGCGCGCGCACCGGACCGTCGTCCCGGGCGCCGAGCACTCCCCCAACGCCGACCAGCCCCTGCCGACCGCCCGGGCGACGGCCGACTTCTGGGACCGCGTCACCGAGGACGCCGAGGGCTAGTACTGCGACTGAAGGTGCTCCCAGAAGCCGTCGCGCAGCGCGCGGCGCAGGTCGGCCTGGCCGCGCAGGGAGTACTGGAGCAGTCCCTCCGCCTCGACGAGCAGGTCCTGGTCGACGGAGCCCGGGAGGTACGGGTGGCCGGGCAGCAGCTCGACCAGTGACTCGCGTCCCCGCGCCGCGAGCCACTTGGCGGCGATCTGCGCGCCGACGAACCGCACGTCCTCCCGGGCGGGCCGGGCGGCCGGGGCCTCGTAGGCGGCGGCGGTGCGCCGGGAGACGTACGGCTTGAAGAAGTCGAGGTCGAGGGTGCGCTGACTGTCGACCTCCCAGAGCAGCGGCTCGGCCTGGTTGCGGCCCTCCGGCGCCTCGATGCCCCACAGGTGGACGCGTGCCCCGTACCCCTGGGCCGCCTCGACGGCCGACACGAGGTCCTCGTCGCCGCCGAGGAGGGCGGCGTCGCTGATGGCGCGGTGCCGGGCCAGGGACTCCAGGTCGGTCCGGATGAGGGAGTCGACGCCCTTCTGCTGGTTGTGCGCGTTGAGGTTGCCGAGGCGTACCTTGACGTCGGGGAGTTCGGCGATCGACTGCTGTTCCGCGGTGTGGATGCGGCGCCGGGCGCCGTCGTACCAGTAGACGCGCAGCAGCCGGCTGTCGGCGAAGATCGTGCGGGCGCGGTCGATGAGGGCCTCGATGAGCCCCTCGGTGTCCAGGTCGAAGGACCGGCGGTCCTCCGTGCCGGCGACCAGGCGCCCGGCGGCGGCGTAGAGGTAGCCCGCGTCGACGAAGATCGCGTGAGTGGAGGGCGTCTTCGCCACCTCGGCGAGCATGCGCAGCAGCAGCTCGTTCGTGTGGTCGATGCGGGCGGCGAGCGCCGCCAGGTCGTCGTTCATCGCCTCCATTGTCCCGGCGGTCACGCTGCGAACACAACCGGTCCCGGTCGGTCTCTGCTTGATCGTTCGCACATCCCTTACCGGTCAGTAGTTAGTCGTTCGAAAAATTTCTTTAGCGTAGGGAATGTTCGTAACACGCGAGCCGTTGGATACCTATGGAACCGGGAGCGCCTTTGCTCACGGGGACCTCCACCCAGATGTTCTCCTCAGGAGGATGACCAGACGAAGGGAGAAGCCATATGCGCTTCGAGATCATGCGACTCGACGAGCTCGACGGCACGCCCGTGGACAGCACTGTCGTAGACGCCGCCTCCGTCAACCGGATCGTTCAGCAAGCTGCCGCCACAGGGCAGCGACTCTGGATCCGCCCGGCCGAGACCTCGGCCTCGTAACGCGCGCGGATCGACGCGAAGCTTCAGGGCCCCGTACGGCACGACGCCGTACGGGGCCCTTTGGTGTGTGAAGGGCGCGCGGGGCGCCTCAGCTCCCCTGGATGACCTGAGTGACGCCGTTGATGATCTGCTGGACGGCGATCGCGGAGAGCATCATGCCCGCGAGCCGCGTCACGAGGACCACTCCCCCGTCCTTGATGACCCGGATGATCAGCAGCGAGTACCGCATCACGAGCCACAGCACCACATGGATGGCGAGGATCGCCGTCCACACCGACACCTGGGTGCCGACGGTGTCGGCCTTCTGCACGGCGAGGATCACGGAGACGATCGCGCCCGGCCCGGCCAGCAGCGGCATGCCGAGCGGGACGAGGGCGACGTTCACGTCCTTGGTCTGCTGGGGCTCGTCCGTCTTGCCGGTGAGCAGGTCGAGCGCGATGAGCAGGAGCAGCAGACCGCCGGCGATCATCAGCGCCGGCACGGAGACATGCAGATAGTCGAGGATCTGGTGGCCGAGGAGCCCGAAGACGGCGATCACGCCGCCCGCCACACAGACGGCCTGGAAGGCCATCCGCCGCTGCACCTTGGCGGGCCGGCCGGCGGTGAGCGCGAGGAAGATCGGGGTGATCCCGGGGGGATCCATGATCACGAAGAGGGTGAGGAAGAGCGAGCCGAAGACGGCGACGTCGAACATGGGATGAGCAGTGCCTTGCGCAGGGGCGTGCCGCCGTGACCGGGCGCCCGCGGGCGCGGACGGACGGGCACGGCGGACGGCGCCGGGTGGATCGGACGGGCGGGTGAGGGCTCTCAGACTCCGCCGGTACCGGGGACGGGGAACGCGCCGGTGGCTCGGCGCGTGATCTCGCCGTACACCTCGGGGTCGGTCGTGAACTCGCCGAGGACGCAGGTCTTGCGGCTGCCGTGGTAGTCGCTCGAACCGGTCGTCAGCAGGCCGAGCTCCTGGGCGAGCCCGCGCAGCCGCGCGCGGGTGCCGGGGTCGTGGTCCATGTGGTCGACCTCGATGCCGTCGAGGCCGGCGGCGGCCAGCTCGGCGATCGTGGACTCCGGGACCGTACGGCCGCGCTTGCTCGCGGCGGGGTGGGCGAAGACGGTGACGCCCCCGGCGGCCTTGACCAGTCGAACGGCCTCGAAGGGGTCGGTCTCGTGCTTCTGCACATGGGCCCGGCCGCCGTCGGCCAGCCAGTCCCGGGTGAAGGCATCGTCCACACTGCCGACGACGCCGAGCTCGACGAGCGCGGAGGCGACGTGCGGGCGGCCGACCGAGCCGCCGCCGGCGATCCGGCTCACCTGCTCCCAGGTGACGGGCACGCCCAGCTCGTTCAGCTTGGCGACCATGGCCTTGGCGCGCGGCACCCGGTCGTCGCGCACCAGCTCGCGCTCGGCGAGCAGGGCGGGCTCCTCGGGGTCGAAGAGGTAGGCCAGCAGATGCATGCTGATCCCGTCGACACGGCAGGACAGCTCGGCGCCCGTGACGAGTGTGAGCCCCTCCGGCAGCGCGGCGATCGCCTCGGCGTAGCCGCGGGTCGTGTCGTGGTCGGTGAGGGCCACGACGTCCAGCCCGGCCTCGGCGGCGTGACGCACCAGCTCGGCGGGGGTGTCCGTGCCGTCGGACGCGGTGGAGTGGGTGTGCAGGTCGATACGCACGACGCGGACTCCAGTCGGGACGGCACGGAAGGGACCGCACCAGGATAGCCGTATTTCCGGACCCGCCTGTCACACCCGCACACCACCGGCGCCCCCTACACGGGGGTCCGCCTCTAGGGCTCGAGCAGGCGCGGGGACAGCGCCCCGCAGGGGACCAGTTCCACCTCGGCGCCGGCGTCCCGCAGATCGGTCAGCACCAGTTCGTCGTACATGAGCAGCCCGGACTGCTCGGGCCACATGATCGCCCACAGCCACACCCCGAGCGCCTCGCCGGCGAAGACGGCACGGTCGTCGGGGGTGCCGGAGACATGCCACAGCGGGGTCGGGCGGCCGGTGGCGAGGACCTTGGCCTGCGGCGGTTTCTCGACGTCGATGTACGCACCCGGGTCGGGTCCGTCGATCCCGGCGTAGCGGGCGCCGAGCCCGACGCCGAGCTCCTCGGCGACCAGGATCAGCTCGCCGGGGCCGCCGAGCGGTCCGGGCCCGGAACAGGCCACGGCGCTCGCGCGTCCGCCGCTGCGGTCGTCGCCAGCGCCGGCGACGCCCGTGAACAGCCACCCGATCGGCAGCGGCCACGGCATCCACACGGGCACCCGCGTGCGGTGCACGACCACTCCGAGCGCCTCGACGCTGGGCGGGATCACGGGCTGCACCGGGTGCACGGCGCCGTGCACGTCGCACTGCCAGGTGTCGGCGAAGAGTCCGGGAGCCCTGACCCGGCCACCGCACTTCGGGCAACTGGGTTCGCCCCTCATAGGGCCCCACGGTCCTACCCCATCCGCGCCACGTCAAGGACGATCACCCGTCCGGACGGAACGCGCGGGACCACGGATATAGATGCAGCTTGCATTAATTAGGCTAGCTAATCTAATCTGTTCAGGTACCAACCACTTTCACCGACTGTCTCAGTCCTGATTGGAGAACGGCATGGACCCCCTCGACGCGGGATCCGGCGGCATCCTCCGGCAGCCCAAGGCCGTCTGGGCCACCGCGGGCGCGTCCGTCGTCGCCTTCATGGGCATCGGGCTCGTCGACCCGATCCTGCCGTCCATCGCGAGCGGCCTGGACGCCACGGCCGGCCAGGTCTCGCTGCTCTTCACCTCGTACTTCCTGATCACCGCCGTGGCGATGCTGCTCACCGGCTTCGTCTCCAGCCGCATCGGCGGTCGCAAGACGCTCCTGCTCGGCCTGGCGCTGGTCGTCGTCTTCGCCGCGCTCGCCGGTACCTCCGGCTCGGTCGGCGAACTGGTCGGGTTCCGGGCCGGCTGGGGCCTGGGCAACGCGCTCTTCGTCTCCACCGCCCTCGCGGTGATCGTCGGAGCCGCGGCCGGCGGAAGCGCGGCGGCGATCCTGCTGTACGAGTCCGCCCTCGGGCTCGGCATGGCGTGCGGCCCGCTGCTGGGGGCGCTGCTCGGCGACGCCAGCTGGCGCTACCCGTTCTTCGGCACCGCGTTCCTGATGGCCGTCGGTTTCCTGTGCATCGCCGCGTTCCTCAAGGAGCAGCCCAGGCCGGCCACCAGGACCTCGGTGCTCGACCCGATCCGCGCGCTCGGCCACGGCGGTCTGGCGTCGGCGGCGGCCTCGGCGTTCTTCTACAACTACACGTTCTTCACCGTGCTGGCCTTCACGCCGTTCGTCCTGGACATGAGCCCGTACCGGTCGGGCGCGGTGTTCTTCGCGTGGGGTGTGCTGCTCGCCGTGTTCTCGGTGATCGTGGCCCCGCGTATGCAGAAGCGCTTCGGCTCGCTGCGGGTGCTCGGCGGCTCGCTCGTCCTGCTCGCGGCCGACGTGCTCGTCCTTGGCTACGGCGACCACACGACCGCCGTGGTCTGCACGATCCTGTCGGGTGCGTTCATCGGGGTGAACAACACCGTCTACACCGAGCTGGCCCTCGGCGTGTCGGACGCGCCGCGCCCGGTGGCCAGCGCCGGCTACAACTTCGTCCGCTGGTTTGCGGCGGCCGCGGCGCCGTTCTTCGCCCCGCGGATCGAGGAGTGGACCGGCAGCCTCCGGGTGCCGTTCGTGGTGGCGGCCGTCACGGCGGTACTGGGCGCGCTCGTCGTCCTAGTCCGCCGCAGGGCGCTCACGCTGGAGACCGAGGAGCACGCCACCCGGCACGCGACCCAGGACAGCGTCACCGTGTTCGCCAACTGACGCTTTCCGACGGCCGATCGGTGAGATCGCTCACGTGCCGTTCAGGCGGCGCTCACGTCAGCGGGACGGACGTGCGGGTGGGATCCCGCAGGTCCGTCCCGTGCGTCAGCCAGCGCTCCTGGAGTGCCTGGGCGCCGTGCACACGCTTCCAGGCGGCCTCGTTCGGCGTCATCGGGAGCAGCGGCAGGAAGCTCACCGGATCGAGCGGGGCGTCGAGGTCCAGGTCCTCCACGAGGCCGCCCGGCTCGGCGACCAGGACCGAGGTGAACGGGGCGCCCGGCCACAGGGGTTCACCGACGTCGAGGGAGGCGCCGGGCGCCACGACGACACCCTCCACCTGCGGGGACGCGGCGAGGACCGCGAGCGGGCGGAGCACCTTGTCGGTGTCGGCGAGACCGGCGCGGACAGACAGGACCAGCTCGGCGCGGGGGCCCTTGACGGGGTCGGCGATCACGGCCGTCGGGTCCGTCATGGGGTGCGCGGACATGCCGAGGGTCGCGTAGCGGACGATGTCGCCCTCCTGGAAGCGGAGCACCTCTACGCGGTCCGTGCCGAGGAAGGTGACCGCCGCGCGGGCGTCCGGTTCACCGAGGGCGGTGCGGAGCCGGGCCTCGACCAGGGGAAGAACATCAGCCATGCCGCGAGCATAGAACTCGTCAGGACGCGGCAAAGCAGCGCCTTGACACTTCGGTCGGCTGATACTCTTGCCCGGTGTTCGGGCAGCATGCCGAGGCATCGCGAACGAGTCCCGACGCCTGAATACTCCCGTACGGGGAACCCCTTAGGGGTATGGAACGTCCCTCACGAGGGACCGGCCGGAGGAGGTGGGGCTGTCATGGATCGAAGTCGACCGTGCAGTACCACTCGCTCTTCCCGCCGTTGATGTAGCTGGCTCGGCTGTTCCGGCTCCGGCTGACCGCCGCCTTTCACGCTCGTGTCCTGACGCGGAAGAGCACTTCGTTTCGCTTTGCCTGATCGGTCTGATCTGTTTCAGCAACGAAGCCCATCACCGCAACGGTGCGGTGCTCCCCGCTTTGTGGACGTACCAAACATCCTGAGGTCAGGACGTCCTCATTCCGGGCAGTTCCACCCGTGCGGCGGTACGCGCGCGCTTCGTTGCCCGTCGCGAAGGAGCCTGCTCATGTCGATGATCCGCGACCTGCGTGCCGTGGTCCGCCCGTCCCGCATCTCGCTGCGCAAGGAGAGCGGCCCGTACGAGACCACCCGTGACCCCGCGACGCCCTCCGCCGTCGTCGACTGCGCCGTCTACCGCGACGGCGCCCGCCTGGCGACCGCGACGCCGCTGACGCCCCACGAGGCGATGCGCCAGGTGCGCCGCGACGGAGGCTTCGTCTGGATCGGGCTGCACGAGCCCACCGAGGCGGAATTCGCCGGTATCGCCGGTGAGTTCGGGCTGCACCCGCTGGCCGTCGAGGACGCCGTGCAGGCGCACCAGCGGCCCAAGCTGGAGCGCTACGACGACACCCTGTTCACCGTGTTCAAGACGGTGCACTACGTCGAGCACGACCGCCTCACCGCCAACAGCGAGGTCGTGGAGACCGGTGAGGTGATGTGCTTCACCGGCCGGGACTTCTTCATCACCGTCCGGCACGGCGGTCAGGGCTCGCTGCGGGCGCTGCGGCACCGGCTCCAGGACGACCCCGAGCTGCTCGCGAAGGGCCCGTCCGCGGTGCTGCACGCCATCGCCGACCACGTCGTGGACGGCTACATCGCCGTCGCCGACGCCGTGCAGGACGACATCGACGAGGTGGAGACCGAGGTCTTCTCGCCGGGCCGCAAGGGCGCGCCGCGCGGCACGGACGCCGGCCGGATCTACCAACTCAAGCGCGAGGTGCTGGAGTTCAAGCGGGCGGTGTCGCCGCTGCTGCGCCCGATGCAGCTGCTGAGCGAGCGGCCGATGCGGCTGATCGACCCCGACATCCAGAAGTACTTCCGGGACGTCGCCGACCATGTCGCGCGCGTGCACGAGCAGGTCATCGGCTTCGACGAACTGCTGAACTCGATCCTCCAGGCCAACCTCGCCCAGGCGTCCGTCGCGCAGAACGAGGACATGCGCAAGATCACCTCGTGGGCGGCGATCATCGCCGTCCCGACGATGGTCTGCGGGGTGTACGGCATGAACTTCGACTACATGCCGGAGACGCACTGGAAGTACGGCTACCCGGTGATCCTCAGCGTGACGGTGGCGATCTGCCTGGGCATCCACCGCACGCTCAAGCGCAACGGCTGGCTCTGATCCGGCCGGGCCCCGCTGGATAGGCTTGGGCCATGACAAGCGAGCTGCTCGACCAGGCCCTCGTCGAGGAGGCCACGAAGAAGTCCGGCCTCGTCTGGGTCACGGCGCCGGGCGTCCCGGCCCGCGCGCTGTGGCACGTGTGGCACGAGGGTGCCGCGTGTGTCGTGGGCGACGGCCCGGGGGAGCAGCCGCTGCCCGGCCTGGCCGACGGGGCCGCCGTCGAGGTCACCGTGCGCAGCAAGGACAAGGGCGGCCGGCTGGTGTCCTGGCCGGCGCGGGTCGTCGAGCTGGCGGCGCGGACCGAGGCGTGGGAGGCCGCCGTCGCCGACCTCAAGGGCAAGCGCCTGAACGCCCCGGACGGCGAGGCGATGCCCGAGCGCTGGGCGCGTAAGTGCCGGGTGCTGCGTCTGGAGCCGGCGGGAGCGCCGGCCCCGCTGCCCGACGGCTCCCTCGCCGAGGTCCCCGTACCGACACCGGCGACGACCCGCCACCCGGTCCCGGCCGGGCTGCCGCGCCTGCTGGCCAAGCGCCGCAAGCGGGGCTAGGTCGTGTCCGCAAAGTCCCGTCGTTCGCCCGTAGGGCGGGCCGAGCGGTGTCCGGTGCGTGCTCTCGGCGTGCCGGGCGGACTCCCGCGTACTGGTTGTACGCGGGTGGGCGGCCGGTGCGGCGAGAGTGCGTGCCGGGCGCCGGGCGGCAGGCGGGACTTTGCGGACACGACCTAGGGAGCTCAGGACGACGGCAGCTGCCTGCCGTAGTCCACGGTGTCGTCCTTGTTCGGCTTCTCCAGGGGGAAGTCCTTGCCCCACGCCGAGAAGGTGAGGGTGCCGGCGCCCCCCGCGCGGGTCAGCAGCAGCGGGTAGGGCTTGCCCTCCAGGGAGACGTCGAGGGTGCCGCCGTCGCCGCCGTCCCCGGAGAGCCGGATGGTGCGCAGGCCCGCCTGCTCGTGGTGCCCGTCCGTGGTCACCTCGCCGTGCAGCGCCAGCAGCCCGTCGAGCAGCACGTCCTTCTCGGTGAACCCGCTGAACTTCTTGTACGAAGGGTCGCCCTGCGGCACCTTCACGTACTTGCCGTCCAGCTTGTCGACGGCCCCGGCGTCCGTCTTGCCGTCCGTGCCCGCGTCGCTCCAGAAGCCGGCGTCGGCCTTCAAAAACAGCTGCTCGCCGACGCGCAGCAGATGGAACGTGGACCCGCGCGCGGTGACGGAGCCGGTCGCACCGTCGGCCTTCAGCCGCATGTCGAGCCGGTAGGTGCGTCCGCTGGTGACCACGTTCCCCGAGAGGTGCACCGCCTGGGCGGAGTCGGCGGCGGCCCGGGTCTTGCGCTGGATCTCGGCCGGCGGCAGCTTCCCGACCCCGTTCGTCCCCGCGTCCGGGTCCTCGCTGCTGCATCCCGTCAGCCCCGTCGCCGACACGACCAGGGCGCACATGGCGGACACCAGCGCGGCCTTGCGGGGGCGGCCGTGGGGAATCGCAGTCACAGGTGGGGCTGCCTTTCTGTCGTGGTACCCGAGCGGCGTACGGCAGCGTACCGGGGCGCGGGGCGCTGGACGGAGCCAGTCCGTCCGGACCGCTCACCAGGGCGGACCGGATACGGACGGGCTAGCCTGAAGCCCACGTGAGCGGGCAATGGGGAAAGGGCGCCGCCGGCGCGGCACCCCGTCACAGCAGCATCAGCAATTCGGCCGACCCGCACGCAGAGGAGCCTGAGTCATGGCAGCCGGCGCCCCCCGGATCTTCGTCTCGCACCTCGCCGGTGTCGCCGTGTTCGACCCGAACGGCGACCAGGTGGGCCGGGTGCGGGATCTGGTCGTCATGCTGCGCGTGGGCCGGCGCCCACCGCGGCTGCTCGGCCTGGTGGTCGAGCTGTCCACCCGGCGCCGTATCTTCCTGCCGATGACCCGGGTGACCAGCATCGAGTCCGGTCAGGTCATCACGACCGGGGTGCTGAACGTGCGCCGGTTCGAGCAGCGGCCCACCGAGCGGCTGGTCTTCGGCGAACTGCTCGACCGGCGCGTCACGCTGGTGGAGACCGACGAGGAGGTCACCGTCCTGGATCTGTCGGTGCAGCAGCTGCCCGCCCGCCGGGACTGGGAGATCGACAAGGTGTTCGTCCGCAAGGGCGGCCGGGGCGGCGCCTTCCGGAGGGCCAAGGGCGAGTCGCTGACGGTCGAGTGGTCCGCGGTCACCGGGTTCTCCGCGGAGGAGCAGGGCCAGGGCGCGGAGAACCTGCTGGCCACGTTCGAGCAGCTGCGGCCCGCCGACCTCGCCAACGTGCTGCACCACCTCTCCCCCAAGCGCCGTGCCGAGGTCGCCGCCGCCCTGGACGACGACCGCCTCGCCGACGTGCTGGAGGAGCTGCCGGAGGACGACCAGATCGAGATCCTCGGCAAGCTGAAGCAGGAGCGCGCCGCCGACGTCCTGGAGGCCATGGACCCGGACGACGCGGCCGACCTGCTCGGCGAGCTGCCCCCGGACGAGCAGGAGCGGCTGCTGAGCCTGATGCAGCCCTCGGACGCGGCCGACATGCGCCGTCTGATGTCGTACGAGGAGCACACCGCCGGCGGTCTGATGACGACCGAGCCGATCATCCTGCGGCCCGACGCCACCGTCGCCGACGCCCTGGCCCGTATCAGGCACCCCGACCTGTCCCCGGCCCTGGCCGCCCAGGTCTACGTGTGCCGCCCGCCCGACGAGACCCCCACCGGCAAGTACCTCGGCACGGTCCACTTCCAGCGGCTGCTGCGCGACCCCCCGTACACCCTGGTCAGCTCCATGGTGGACGAGGCGCTGGAGGCCCTGGAGCCGGACGCGACCCTGCCGGTCGTCGCCGGGTTCTTCGCGACGTACGACATGGTCGCGGCGCCCGTCGTCGACGACTCGGGGTCGCTGCTGGGCGCGGTGACCGTGGACGACGTCCTGGACCACATGCTGCCCGACGACTGGCGGGAGACCGAGTTCCACCTGGACGAGGACTCCGGCGAGGGAAGGGGCCCGGATGGCTCCTGAGCGCGAGAGCGGCGGACGCGAGCGCGCGACGGCGGGCGCGACCGCCGCCGGACGGGGACCGCGGACCCGGCTGGACCAGCCGCGCCCGCCGCGCCGCCGCATCCTGCCCGAGTGGGACCCGGACGCCTTCGGGCGGCTGTCGGAGCGGATCGCCCGGTTCATCGGCACCGGGCGGTTCCTGGTGTGGATGACGGTCGTGATCATCCTGTGGGTGCTGTGGAACATCGCGGCGCCCAGCGAGCTGCGCTTCGACGAGTACCCGTTCATCTTCCTGACGCTGGCCCTGTCCCTGCAGGCGTCGTACGCGGCCCCGCTGATCCTGCTCGCGCAGAACCGGCAGGACGACCGCGACCGGGTCAACCTCGAACAGGACCGCAAGCAGAACGAGCGGTCGATCGCCGACACCGAGTTCCTGACCCGCGAGGTCGCGGCGCTGCGGGTCGGGCTGGGCGAGGTCGCCACCCGCGACTGGATGCGCTCGGAGCTGCAGGACCTGATGAAAGAGCTGGAGGAGCGGCAGAACGGGCACCGCGAGGGCGGGGTATTCCCGGCGGAACGGTCGCCGGGACGTGACGTAGACGACCGCTGACGGCCTTACCGGGGCATGGCTACCGGGCCGTACCATCGTCCTTATGGCTACGGAAGACGCGGTGCGCGAGGCACTGGCGACGGTGAACGACCCCGAGATCAACCGCCCCATCACCGAGCTGGGGATGGTCAAGTCGGTGGAGATCGGTGCGGACGGTGCGGTCGCGGTCACCGTGTACCTGACGGTCTCCGGCTGCCCGATGCGCGACACCATCACGCAGCGCGTGACGGACGCGGTCTCCCGCGTCGAGGGCGTCACCCGGGTCGACGTCACGCTCGACGTGATGAGCGACGAGCAGCGCAAGGAGCTGGCGAACGCCCTGCGCGGCGGCCAGGCCGAGCGTGAGGTGCCCTTCGCCAAGCCGGGCAGCCTGACCCGCGTGTACGCGGTCGCGTCCGGCAAGGGCGGCGTCGGCAAGTCCTCGGTGACGGTGAACCTGGCGGCGGCCATGGCGGCCGACGGTCTGAAGGTGGGCGTCGTCGACGCCGACATCTACGGCCACAGCGTGCCGCGCATGCTGGGTGCCGACGGGCGCCCGACCCAGGTCGAGAACATGATCATGCCGCCGTCGGCGAACGGCGTGAAGGTCATCTCCATCGGCATGTTCACCCCGGGCAACGCACCGGTGGTGTGGCGCGGCCCGATGCTGCACCGCGCGCTCCAGCAGTTCCTCGCGGACGTGTACTGGGGCGACCTCGACGTCCTGCTCCTGGACCTGCCGCCCGGCACCGGCGACATCGCGATCTCGGTCGCGCAGCTCGTCCCGAACGCCGAGATCCTGGTCGTGACGACCCCGCAGCAGGCCGCCGCCGAGGTGGCCGAGCGGGCCGGCTCCATCGCCGTGCAGACCCACCAGAAGATCGTCGGCGTGGTCGAGAACATGTCGGGCCTGCCCTGCCCGCACTGCGGCGAGATGGTCGACGTGTTCGGCACCGGTGGCGGCCAGACGGTCGCCGACGGCCTGACCCGCACCACGGGTGCGACGGTCCCGGTCCTCGGCAGCATCCCGATCGACGTCCGCCTCCGCGAGGGCGGCGACGAGGGCAGGCCGGTCGTCCTGAGCGACCCGGACTCCCCGGCGGGCGCGGCCCTGCGCTCGATCGCGGGCAAGCTGGGCGGGCGGCAGCGCGGCCTGTCGGGTCTGTCGCTGGGGATCACGCCGAAGAACAAGTTCTGAACTCGCACGTCTGCGGTCTGCGGCTCCGTCACTGGTCAAACTTCTGACCAGCGGCGGAGCCGTCGACGTCTGTCAACGTTGGTGGTCGTTAGGCGCCCCCGCACGGCCCAGAGACGGCCCGAGCGGGGGCGTGGCGCGCCTTCCCCCTCGATGCGAACTATGGGCGTCGCGGTTGCTGAGGTTTGTCAGGATGGCCAGGCGGCTGCCTGAGGGCGCAGAGGATCTGCTGCGGTCATGGTGGTTGCTGTACTGCGCTGCTACACCGCAACTGTCCCTCGACGGCTGCGGGGCGGCCCGAGTCCCTTAGCATGATCCGGCTCAGACCTGAGGGGGGTTCTTGTGCGAACGATACCGACCGCCATGACGGCGGCCCTGGCCTGCCTGGTCGTGGGGATCGCCGTGACTGGCTGTGCAGATGGCAGCGCGGCGGAGCCGCTCTCCGCTGATCAGATGTTTGACGACGCGAATGCCACGATGGGTGCTCTGAAATCAGTGACCATCGACACGGTCACCAAGGTGACCGGGGGTGATGACTTCTCCAGCCGTCTGACGACCGACCTCAAGGGCAAGTGCGCGTTCAAGTCGACCTCGGCCACGGGTGCCAGCCTCGAACAAATCCGGATCGACGGGACGGACTACGTCCGCCCAAATCGGATCTACCTTGAGGAGTCGGGCCGGCGCATGGCCGGCGCGGACGAGCAGGACCGTTGGGTCAAAACCCCTGCCAGCAAGTCGCAGCCGGGAGACGGGCTCTCCCAGTGCACGCATGAGTTCGCCTCTTTCGGGCGGGTGGACAAGGGCGAACCGACCAAGGTCAACGGCGCCCCAGTGATTCCGTTGAAGGTAACCGACGAGAAGGATGGCTCCTTCACCTTCTACGTCGCTGCTGAGAGTAAGCCGTACATCCTCAAGGTCGTCTACAAGGACGACGAGTTCGACACCACTACGTCGTTCAGCGCCTTCGATGAGCCATTGGACGTGCAGCCCCCGGACAGGGCCAAGGTGCTAGACATGAGCGGCATCGGCTGATGACAAGTTCCTCGTAGAGGCCACGGTCGGCCCACAGGGACCGCACGGGAGTACGTGAGGTCGGTGGAGCGGCTTTGGGCGGGAGCTGCTTTGGGGCGAGTGATCATGGCCCCGTAAGCTTCCGGCGCGTCGGGCAGTCTGTGGACCTGCCCGTTAAAGCACGACGTTGGGGCCATGATCTTAGAGGCTCGCCCCAAAGTGGCTGCCTAAAGCCGTGGAGCCGACCGCCCCAGCCACAGAGGGTGTCTCCCACTTCGTGCCCGCAGCCGCCGGGCGCGGCCAGCCGGGGCGCAGACAGGAGGCAGGCCGCGCCGCAGAGGCGGCGCGCGCCCGCGCCGTGCGCGGGCCTTGATGAGGTAGAGAAACCTGTAACTCGTGCCCTGGTGGCGTCGTGCTCCCGGCTATGAGCGGTCCAGCTCCGAATGCAGAGTCTTGAGTACGGACTCGGGGTCCCCGTCGTAGACAAGGTGCGGCTCGTCGGGCTTCGGCGCCACGAATCGCTTGCGGTAGCGGATCAGGTCGCTCTCGGCGAAGTAGATCGAGTTCTGACGTCCGTCCCGCCCTCACGGGCGTACGCGTGACGAAGGGGCGCCGCGGTGTTCGCGGCGCCCCTTCGTCGTACGGGTCAGGCGTAGGACGCGATGTCCTTGATCATGGCGAAGCCCAGGCCGTACGCGCTCATCCCGCGGCCGTACGCGCCCAGGTGGACGCCCTCCTGGGTGGAGCCCGCGAGGACCCAGCCGAACTCGGACTCCCGGTAGTGGAACGGGGTCGG
Source organism: Streptomyces sp. NPDC059852 (assembly GCF_042731455.1). Taxonomy (NCBI): domain Bacteria; kingdom Bacillati; phylum Actinomycetota; class Actinomycetes; order Kitasatosporales; family Streptomycetaceae; genus Streptomyces; species Streptomyces sp. NPDC059852. The sequence goes on from NZ_JBHWJK010000035.1 coordinate 29,695, forward strand.
CACCCCGTCCACCGGCAGGGACAGCGTCGACCAGTCCGGCCCGTCGAGGTCGTCGGCGAGCGCCCAGGCCGTCTCGGTCTGCTGGTCGAGCCAGTCGTCCCGCAGCGAGTGGTCCATCTGGCCCGGCCAGGTGAAGGACAGCAGTCCGACGCCGGCCAGCCAGGCCGCCGAGGAGACCGTGGTGGCCTCCAGCAGGCCCGTGCCGTCGGCGCTGCGGCGGGACGGGTTGGCCGCGACGGTCACGACCACCGCGAACTTCTCGCGGCCCTCCGCCGCCTCGTTGAGCACGGACGGTTCGTCACCGTGCCCGATCGAGCCGTGTTCCACGGCCCCGTCGGCCGCCGTGCCGACCTGCATCAGCCAGCGCGGCCCGGTGAACGCCTCGTCGAGGCCGTACCAGGGGAAGGGCGCCAGCAGGTAGCCGTCGACCGTGCGCCGGGCGGAGGGGACCGGCCGGCCGCCCTCCTCGGTCGATGCCTGCGCGGCCGCCCGACTCGTCGTCTGACTCGTCGTCTCCATGTGCCCGGACGCCTCCTCGATCTCGCCGGACCAGCCCGGCCCGCCCCCCTTCGGGCGTACTCGTCCAGTCCGCACAACAACTCGGCAGCATAGCCACACCGCTGCTGACAGCCGGGAAGCCGCCCGGCGCGCGAGGCGCGCGGACGGCCGGTTCAGGCCGTGCGGGGGTCCGGCCGGAGTATGAGAAGCGTCACGTACGGGCGGGGCGCCGGGTCTCTCAGGTGGCGTCGGCGTCGTACGGCGGGTGCTCGACGCGCGGGGTCTCCGGCTTCTTCGTCATGTCGACCCGGCCGCCCACCGAGGGGGCCGCCCCGGCGGCAGGCGTGACCGGCGGCTCGGTCTCCCGGCCGTGGACGGCGTCGGTGACCTCGGCCATCTCCTTCTTCAGGTCGAAGCCGTTGCGGATCTCCTTCAGCCCCAGTTCCTCGTTGTCCAGCTGCTTGCGGATGAAGGTCTTGGGGTTGAGGTCCTCGAACTCGAAGTCCTTGAACTCCGGGCCGAGTTCCTTGCGGATGTCCTGCTTGGCGCTCTCCGAGAACTCGCGGATCTTGCGGATCGTCCGCGTGACGTCCTGGATGACCTTGGGGAGCTTGTCCGGACCGAAGACGAGCACGGCGAGGACGATCAGCGTCACCAGCTCGAGCGGTCCTATGTCATTGAACACCTGAAGCTCCTTGCGATGTCCTCGGTCCTCGGCCCTCGGTGGTCGCGTGCGGGTCTTTCCGTGGTCCGGGCCGCCCCCACGTTACCCGGCGATCCACCACGACCGGTACTGTGCCGGGCGGTGTGAGACCGGTGTGAGTCTCACCGCCCGCTCGACGAGCCCAGCGTCAGGCTCAGCGTGATCTCCTTGCCGTCCCGCTTCAGCGTCAGCTCCAGGCGGTCGCCGGGGCGATGGGCGCGGGTCTTGATGATCAGTTCCTCGCCGGAGTGCACGCGTGCCCCGTCGATCTCGGTGATGACGTCGCCGGGCTCGATGCCGGCCTGGGCGCCGGGTCCGCCCTTGGTGACTGCGGGGCCGCCGTCGCCGTCCTTCGTCCCGACCCTGGCGCCGTCGCCGCTGTACCCCATGTCCAGGGTGACGCCGATCACCGGGTGGGTGGCCCTGCCGGTGTTGATCAGTTCCTCCGCGACGCGCTTGGCCTGGTTCACCGGGATGGCGAAGCCGAGGCCGATGGAGCCGGCCTGGCCGCCGTCGGGCTCGGCGCCGCTGCCCGCGGAACGGATGGCGGAGTTGATGCCGACGACCCGGCCGGCACCGTCGAGCAGCGGGCCGCCGGAGTTGCCGGGGTTGATGGGCGCGTCGGTCTGCAGGGCGTCGACGTACGACACGTCGGTGCCGTCCCCGCTCTCGCCGCCGGCGGTGATGGGCCGCTGCTTGGCGCTGATGATGCCGGAGGTGACGGTGCCTTCGAGGTCGAAGGGGGCGCCGATGGCGACGACCGGGTCGCCGACCTGGACGTTCTCGGAGTTGCCGAGCGGCAGGGGCCGCAGGCCGCTGACGCCGGTGACCTTCACGACCGCGAGGTCGTAGCCGCTGTCCCGGCCGACCACGGTGGCCTTGGCGGTGTCGCCGCTGTGGAAGGTCACGGATATCTCGCCGTCGTCCCCGGCGGGTTCGACGACGTGGTTGTTGGTCAGGATGTGGCCGCGGTCGTCGAGCACGAACCCGGTGCCGGTCCCCTGTTCCGAACGGCCGCTCACATGCAGGGTGACGACGCTGGGCAGGGCCCGGGCGGCGATCCCGGCGACGCTGTCGGGGGCCCGGCCGGGTGCCTCGGCGCCGGCCTGCGGCAGCTTCACGGTGTCCAGGCCGCCGTTGCGTTCGAGGTAGGCCCCGAGGGCTCCGCCGACGCCGCCGGAGACGAGGGCGATGACGAGGGCGCCGACGAGGAGTGCCCCCTTCCCCCGCCTCCGCCGGCGCACCTTGGCCCCGCTCTCCTGCAGTGGCGCTGCCGCGCGCGCCCAGGGGTCGTAGTTCCGCCAGGGGTCGAGGGGGGCACCGGAAGCGCCGGGAGCCCCGGGCGCCGCGGGAGCGGCAGGCGGCGGCGCGTCCGCGAACGCGGGATCGGGCACGGCGTGGGCGGGGGCAGCGGGGGGCGCCGGGTGGTGGGGTGCGGGCGCCGCCTGGACGGGGGCGGCGTGTTGGCGGGGTGCGGGTGGGCCCGACGGCGGCGCCGACTGGGCAGGGGTCACCTGCCCGTGGAGTCCGGGCGCTGCCGGGGTGCCGTGGGCCGGGGTGGCCGCCGGGTGCTGGACCGGCGGCGCGGGCGCCCAGGGGCCGGGCTCACCGTAGGGCGGCGTGCTGTAGGGGTCGGGGTCGTGCAGGGGCCGCCGGCTCGTGTCCTGGGGCGCTGTGGGGGCGACGGGGGCGTCGGCGGGGGCGATCGGGGCCTCGGCGGCGCTGCTGGGAGCCGGCGCCGCCTCCGGCCCCGAGCCGGCGTTCCCCGCCAGGGTGGTGGGGGCCGACGCGGGCGTGACCGGCGCCTCCGCTGCCGTCTGCGCCCCGGCGCTCCCCTCGCCGTCTCGGGGCTGGGGTACCGAGGGAGCCTCAGCGGGGGCGACGGGAGCGGGCGTGGCTTCCGGGCCCGTCCCCGCGTCCCCCGCCGGCGACTCGGGGCCCGAGGCGGGCGTGAGCGGCGTCTCCGCTGCCGGGTCCGCCCCCGACTCCCCCTCCGCCTCGCGCGGTTGGGGTACCGGCGGCCGTTGCGGGCCGGCGAGTTCGAAGTCGCCGTCGGCGGTGGCGGGTGGGAGGGTGTAGTCGTCGTCCGTGCCCGGTGTGTTCTCGGGCCGCGCGGGGCGGGCCAGTTCGAAGTCGCCGTCGGTGGAACCGCCGGACAGGCCCGGGGAACCCTCCTGCGGCCGGGGGCGGTTCCACCACTTCGCCCGCGTGGGCTTCCCCTCGTTCATGCGCTGCTTCCTACTCACTTCGGCCACCCGTCCGGCGGGCACGCGGACGCGCGGCCCACCCCGGATTCAACCAGGTTCGTGGGCCGCCGCGCAGAGGGCCGGGTCAGGGGCCGGTGGCCGGAGAGGCGGAGGGTGAGGAGGTCGTGCCGGGGACGGGTGCGGCGAGCAGGCCCGGGGTGGCGGTGGTCCCGGGGTCCTTGGACCAGGAGGTCAGGCTGAGCGGCGGGGTGGCGCTCAGCGGACGTATCAGCGGGGACATGGCGGCGGCGCCCGCCACCACGGGGGCCGTCAGCGTCCGCATGTCCTGGACCGCCGACGAGGCCGGCATCCCGGGGAGCAGCGGTGCGGGCGTCCTGGTGGGGGCGACCGGGGTCCGCGCCGCTCCGGACGCCTGTCCCTGCGCGAACAGCGGGCCGGCGCCCCGGCGGCGCTGGGTGTCCGGGGCCGTGGTCGCGCCGGTGCCCTGGGAGCGGGCCGGTGTCACATTGCTGCCGCCGGAGCCGCCGCGCGCCTCGGTGTCGGTGGCCACGCTGCCGGTGACCCCGCCGAGGGCGAGGGCGGCCAGCGACACGGCTCCGGCCGCGACGAAGGCGAACCGCATCCGGGAGGACGCGTGGCGGTCGGGGTCCTGACGGCCGTTCACCGGGTGGGTGCGGAAGCCGCGGTCGGCTCCGGTGAACGCGGCGGCGTGCCCGCCGGAGGGGACGTACCCGAACTCGAACGCGTCGTCCCGCCTCACTCCGAAGACGCCCGCGGCGCCCGGCCGTCCGGCGGGCCCGAATCCGCCCCCGCCGAGCGGCGAGCCGCCGCCGTCGAGGTCACCTCCCCCGGGGAGGCCCTGGAGCCGGGCCAGGAAGCTCTCGGAGGGCGACGGGGGTGCCGCCTCCGCGAAGACGTTCTTCAGCCGGCGCTGTGCGTCGACCTCGGCCTTGCACCGGGCACAGGTCGCCAGGTGGGCCAGGACGCGCTCACGCGTCTCATGACCGAGCTCTCCGTCCACGAGGGCGGAGAGGCGGTCGCCAAGGTGCTGCTCGGCGAGGAGCCGTTCGGTGGGGTCGGGTCGAAGGCCGCTCACGCGCTCGCGCCCCCTCCCCCCAGAGCGGCCACGCGCGGCACGAAGGAGCGGCGCTCGGCGCGCGCCTCCGGGGAGCGGTGGGCGAGGGCCTTGCGCAGCTGCGAGCGGCCGCGGTGGATCCGCGAGCGGACGGTGCCGAGCTTGACGCCGAGGGTCGCGGCGATCTCCTCGTACGACAGTCCCTCGATGTCGCACAGCACGACCGCGGCGCGGAACTCCGGCGCGAGGGTGTCGAGGGCCTGCTGGACGTCCGCGTCGAAGTGGGCGTCGTTGAAGACCTGCTGGGGCGTGGGCTCCTTGCTGGGCAGCCGCTCGGCGGCGTCCTCGCCCAGCGCGTCGAAGCGGATGCGCTGCTTGCGGCGCACCATGTCGAGGAACAGGTTGGTGGTGATGCGGTGCAGCCAGCCCTCGAAGGTGCCCGGCGTGTAGGTCGACAGGGAGCGGAAGACACGGACGAAGACCTCCTGGGTGAGGTCCTCGGCGTCGTGCTGATTGCCCGTGAGGCGGTAGGCGAGCCGGTAGACGCGGCCGCTGTGGGTGCTGACGATCTCCTCCCAGGTGGGCGGAGTCCACGCCTGCCCGTCCGCGTCGGTGGAGAAGGTCGCGGTCTGGGCGAAGTCGCCGGCGTGACTGTGGTCAGCGGTGTCGTTCACGGATTTCGGCCTGCCCGCCGATCCGAGGAAGCGCCGCAGCACCCCTCCCCGATCCGCAGGCGCAGCCGCACCTCCCCTATCGGCTCTGGTGGTGTCCAGTGGAGCCCCTACCATAGCCACCTCGCCCGTTAGCTCCGGATAAGCGGTTTTCCCTGAGTTTGAGCTGGGCTGACACGGCTGGTGCGCCTGCGTCAGCACTTGCTCGTGACCCTGCTCGTCATCGTGATCCAACTGTGTCCCCCCGCTCGTCTTCCCACCCTTCCAAACGCGCGGTCCCATCTGCGGGTTCCCGGGCGCAACGGATACAGTCACGCCGAGGCAACCACGGGGACAGGAGAGGGTCATTACCGGCAACCGGCAGACGAGCTGGGCGTTCGCCGACGCCTACGTCGCCGAGGACGACGTCCTGCGCTGGGCCCGGGACCGGGCCCGCGAGGCGGGACTGCGCTCGGTGTCGCCCGGCACGGGCGCCGCGCTCGGGTTGCTCGCCGCCACCGTGGACGCCAAGGCCGTCGCGGAGATCGGTACCGGCACCGGCGTGTCGGGCATCCATCTCCTGCACGGCATGCGCCCCGACGGTGTGCTCACCACCGTGGACTCGGAGCCGGAGCACCAGCAGTTCGCCCGCCAGGCCTTCCGCGCCGCGGGCTTCGCCAGCAACCGCGCCCGCTTCATCCCGGGCCGCGCCCTCGACGTCCTGCCGCGCCTCGCGGACGCCGGGTACGACCTCGTCTTCTGCGACGGCGACCGGCTGGAGTTCCTCGACTATCTCGCCGAATCGATGCGTCTGCTGCGCCCCGGCGGCCTGGTCGCCTTCGAGGGCGTCTTCGCCAACGGCCGTACCGTCGACTCCGGACCGCAGCCCACCGAGGTCATACGGGTCCGGGAGCTGCTGCGGGCGGTGCGGGAGAGCCAGGAGCTGGTCCCGTCGCTGCTGCCGGTGGGCGACGGCCTGCTGTGCGCCGTCAAGCGCTGAGCCCCCCCATGGCCTCCCCGGGACCCGGAAAGCAGTGACCCCGGCATCCGTGGAATGCCGGGGCCACCGAAAGGGTGGGGTCGCGTCCGCGTCAGCCGACGACCTTCTTGAGGGCGTCGCCGAGCGCGTCGGCCTCGTCAGGGGTCAGCTCGACGACGAGCCGACCGCCGCCTTCGAGCGGAACGCGCATGACGATGCCCCGCCCCTCCTTGGTCACCTCGAGCGGGCCATCGCCCGTCCGCGGCTTCATGGCCGCCATGCTCGTTCCCCTTCCTGAAACCAGCTCATCGTCAAAGCCGACGGCCCCATGGAGGGCACGCGCATCGCGAGTGAGACACGCGACACCGGCATCGAACACATTGCTTCCCAGCCATTATCCCGCATGCCAGGACCCGATGACCAACATCAGTAGGCATCGCTTGGGCAACGCGCGCGAGCAAAACCACCCAATTCGGCGATGTGGCTGCCATACTGCGCCACCCCGCACACTTCGGCAGCACACGCCCGGGCGTGCGTTCTTTGACGCAGGTCACACCTCCCGTGCCCGTGGCGGACCATGATCTCCGCCATGCTGTCCCTCAGACATGGGCGTACCGACGAGTACGCGTACGCCCGGAGCCGCCACACCGGAGGGGATACGCCATGGCCGACACCGTGCTCTACGAGGTGAGCGACGGGCTGGCGACGATCACGCTGAACCGCCCCGAAGCGATGAACGCGCTGAACATCGCCGCGAAGGTCGCCCTGCGGGACGCGGTGGAGGCCGCCGCGGCCGACGACGCCGTCCGGGCCGTGCTGCTGACGGCCGCCGGGGAGCGGTCGTTCTGCGTGGGTCAGGACCTGAAGGAGCACATCGGGCTGCTGGCCTCCGACCGGGAGTCCGGGACGAAGCTGACCATGACCACGGTCAAGGAGCACTACAACCCGATCGTCCGGGCGCTGGCCGGGATGCGGAAGCCGGTCGTGGCCGCGGTGAACGGCGTCGCCGCCGGGGCGGGCCTCGGCTTCGCGCTGGCCGCCGACTACCGGGTGGTGGCGGAGACGGCCGCCTTCAACACGTCGTTCGCCGGGGTGGCGCTGACCGCCGACTCCGGGATCTCCTGGACGCTGCCGCGGGTCGTGGGCCCGAGCCGCGCCACCGACCTGCTGCTCTTCCCGCGCAACATCAGCGCGCAGGAGGCGTACGACCTGGGGATCGCGAACCGGCTGGTGCCGGCCGCGGAGCTGCGCGCCGAGGCCGAGCGGGTGGCCCGCGGGCTCGCCGCGGGCCCGACGGTGGCGTACGGGGCGATCAAGGAGGCGGTGGCGTTCGGGCTGTCGCACTCCCTGGAGGAGACCCTGGACAAGGAGGACGAGCTGCAGACGCGCGCGGGCACCTCCGAGGACCACGCGATCGCGGTGCGGGCGTTCGTGAACAAGGAGAGGCCCGCCTACCTGGGCCGCTGACACCCGGGCCGCCGGGCGCGGGGGCGCCGCCCGCGTCAGGCGGCGCCCCGCGCCACACAGTCCGCCAGATGGTCGTCGACCAGGCCGCACGCCTGCATCAGGGCGTACGCCGTCGTCGGGCCGACGAACCTGAGGCCCCGCTTCTTCAGGGCCTTCGACAGGGCCGTCGACTCCGGGGTGACCGCGGGGACGTCCGCCAGGGTCTTGGGGACCGGGCGTGCGGCCGGGTCCGGGGCGTGGGACCAGATGAGGGCGTCGAGCTCGCCCGGGGCCCAGCCGGCCAGCACCTTCGCGTTGGCCACGGTCGCCGCGATCTTCAGCCGGTTGCGGATGATCCCGGTGTCGGCGAGGAGGCGTTCCTCGTCGGCTTCCGTGAAGGTGGCGACCCGGGCGATCTCGAACCCGGCGAAGGCCGCCCGGAAGCCCTCCCGGCGGCGCAGGATCGTGATCCAGGACAGGCCGGACTGGAACGCCTCCAGGCTGAGCCGTTCGTACAGGGCGTCGTCGCCGTGGACGGGACGGCCCCACTCCTCGTCGTGGTAGGCCACGTAGTCCGGGGTGGACAGGGCCCAGGGGCAGCGCCGGGCGCCGTCCGGGCCCGCGAGGGCCGAGCCGTCGCTCACCGCCGGTCCTCCTGGTCGGGCTTCTCCATGGAGACCTGGCCCCGCGGGGTCCGCGCGCCGGCCAGCGCGGACTCCAGGTCGGCGATCCGGGCGTCGCGCTCGGCGAGCTCGGCGCCGAGGCGGCTGAGGGCGTCGTCGACGTCAGCCATGCGGTAGCCGCGGGCGGCGAGCGGGAAGCGCAGGCTCTCGACGTCGGCGCGGCCGACGGGGCGGTCCGGCGGCAGCGGGTCGCTCAGCCGCTCGGGCGCGGCCTCCGGCAGCGGTCCGTCGCCCTCGCCGCCGCCCACCACGGCGAGCGTCACCGCGCCGACCACGACGGCCAGCGCGACGACCAGGAACAAGAACATGAGCATCGCTGTGGCCCCCACGGTCCGTGATGCGAGCGGTCGGGTGTGTCAGGGTCCGATCGTGCCATGCGACGCTGACGGTTAGGGTCGCAGGCGGCCCGAAGGGCGCACGCAGCGGGAATGTCGAGGGAAGGTCAACAGGGGATGCTCAGGCTGGGCAGTCGCGAGTTCGGCGCGCACGAGCCGGTGATCATGGCGATCGTGAACCGGACCCCGGACTCCTTCTACGACCAGGGGGCGACGTTCCACGACGAGCCGGCCCTCGCGCGCGTGGAGCAGGCCGTGGCCGAGGGCGCGGCCATCATCGACATCGGCGGCGTCAAGGCGGGTCCCGGCGAGGAGGTGTCCGCCGAGGAGGAGGCGCGCCGGACGGTCGGGTTCGTCTCGGAGGTGCGGCGGCGCTTCCCGGACGTCGTGATCAGCGTGGACACCTGGCGTGCCGAGGTCGGCGCCGCGGTGTGCGAGGCGGGGGCCGACCTGCTGAACGACGCCTGGGGCGGCGTGGACCCCGGTCTGGCGGAGGTCGCGGCCCGCTACGGGGTGGGCCTGGTGTGCACGCACGCCGGGGGTGCCCGGCCCCGTACCCGGCCGCACCGGGTGACGTACGACGACGTCATGGCGGACATCCTGCGGGTGACCGTGGGCCTGGCGGAGCGGGCGCTCGCGCTGGGGGTGCCCCGCGAGTCGATCCTGATCGACCCGGGGCACGACTTCGGGAAGAACACCCGGCACAGCCTGGAGGCGACCCGGCGGCTCGGGGAGATGGTGGAGACGGGCTGGCCGGTGCTGGTCTCCCTGTCCAACAAGGACTTCGTCGGGGAGACCCTGGACCGGCCGGTGAAGGAGCGGGTGGTCGGGACGCTCGCGACGACCGCGGTGTCCGCGTGGCTGGGCGCCCAGGTGTACCGGGTGCACGAGGTGGCCGAGACCCGGCAGGTGCTGGACATGGTGGCGTCGATCGCCGGGCACCGGCCGCCGGCCGTGGCGCGGCGGGGACTGGCCTGAGCCCCCCCGCCACGCCCCTTACGCGCCCGGGGTCAGCGGCCCGCCTCCTTGGAGACCAGGGCGACCGCCTCGTCCACGTCGTCGGTGACGTGGAACAGCAGAAGGTCCTGCTCGGACGCCTTGCCCTGGGCCACCAGGGTGTTGGTCAGCCAGTCCACCAGGCCGCCCCAGTACGCGGTGCCGAACAGCACGATCGGGAAGCGGGTGACCTTCTGGGTCTGGACGAGGGTGAGGGCCTCGAAGAGTTCGTCGAGGGTGCCGAGGCCGCCCGGGAGCACCACGAACCCCTGGGCGTACTTGACGAACATCATCTTGCGGACGAAGAAGTACCGGAAGTTCAGGCCGATGTCGACGTAGGGGTTGAGGCCCTGTTCGAAGGGCAGCTCGATGCCCAGGCCGACGGAGGTCCCGTTCGCCTCGAGGGCGCCCTTGTTGGCCGCCTCCATGGCGCCGGGGCCGCCCCCGGTGATCACGGCGAAGCCGGCTTCGACCAGGCCCTGGCCCAGCCGCACCCCGGCCTCGTACTCCGGGGAGTCCACCGGGGTGCGCGCGGAGCCGAACACGCTGATCGCGGGCGGCAGTTCGGCGAGCGTGCCGAAACCCTCGATGAACTCCGACTGGATGCGCAGGACCCGCCAGGGGTCGGTGTGGACCCAGTCGGTGGGGGCGCGCTCGTCCAGCAGGCGCTGGTCGGTGGTGCCGGCCTGCACCTGGTGGCGCCGGCGCAGCACCGGCCCCAGCCGCTGCTCGTCGGGTGGCTGCTTTTTCCCCTCGGGGTTACCGGTAGCCATGTGCGCTCCCTCCGTGTGCCAGGACGTTCCACCTCAGCGTAGATCTACGCGGGTTACCCGCGAGGGACGTCAGCATGTCCGCCCCGCGTCGTCCCAAACCCCCGGCGCCCCGATCGGGTCACGCGGTGAGCCACGCGCGCAGCCGCTCCTCCCCCGCGAGGATCTTCGCCGTCTCGACGCGTTCGTCCCGCTTGTGCGCCAGGTGCGGGTTGCCGGGGCCGTAGTTCACGGCGGGGACGCCGAGGGCGGAGAAGCGGGAGACGTCCGTCCAGCCGTACTTGGGCCGGGGGACGCCGCCGACGGCCTCCATGAAGGCGGCGGCGGCCGGGTGGGACAGTCCGGGCAGGGCGCCGCCGCTGTGGTCGTCCACGACGAACTCCTCGACGCCGCAGTCGGCGAACACCTCGCGGACGTGCGCGACGGCCTCCTCCTCGGTGCGGTCGGGGGCGTAGCGGAAGTTCACGGTGACGACGCACTCGTCGGGGATGACGTTGCCCGCGACGCCTCCGGAGATGCCGACCGCGTTCAGGCCCTCGCGGTACTCCAGGCCGTCGATCACCGGGTACCGCGGCTCGTAGGAGGCGAGGCGGGCCAGGATCGGGGCGGCCGCGTGGATGGCGTTGGAGCCCATCCAGGAGCGCGCGGAGTGGGACCGCTCGCCCTTCGTCCTCAGCAGCACGCGCAGGGTGCCCTGGCAGCCGCCCTCGACCTCGCCGTCCGAGGGCTCCAGGAGCACCGCGAAGTCGCCCTCGAGCCACTGCGGGCGGTTCTCCGCGATGTGCTTGAGGCCGTTGAGCTCGGCGGCGACCTCCTCGTTGTCGTAGAAGACGAACGTGAGGTCGCGGTTGGGGGCCGGGACGGTGGCCGCGATGCGCAGCTGGACGGCGACGCCGGCCTTCATGTCGCAGGTGCCGCAGCCCCACAGGACGCCGTCGTCGTCGAGCCGCGAGGGCACGTTGTCCGCGATGGGCACGGTGTCGATGTGCCCGGCGAGGACGACCCGCTCCGGCCGGCCGAGGTCGGTGCGTGCCAGGACGTTGTTGCCGTACCGCTCGACCGTCAGGTGGGGCAGGGCGCGCAGGGCGGCCTCGATGGCGTCCGCGAGGGGCTTCTCCGAGCCGCTCTCGGAGGGGAGGTCGACCAGCCGGGCGGTGAGCAGGGCGGCGTCGAGGCTGAGGTCAAGGGAGGTGTCGGCCATGGGGCCGACCCTAACCCGCGGCCCCGATCCGCGGTCCCGTCCCTCTTTTCCCACCGTCCTCCTACCACTCAGTAGCCTCGGCTACCTTGGAGGCGTGCCGAAGACGTCGCCTTCCTCACGCCGTGGCCGCCTCCTCCGCAGGGGGGCGGCCCTCCTGGTCCTGCTCGCCGTCGCGGGGTACCTCGCCGTGCAGTACGTCACCGGTGGCGCGCGCACGCCGGGCTGCGCGGTCGTCTCCGCCCGGGGGGACGGGGCGCGGTACGAGTTCACGCCGGAGCAGGCGGTGAACGCGGCGACGATCGCCGCGGTGGGCACCGGGCGGGGGCTGCCCGAGCGGGCGGTGACGATCGCGCTCGCGACCGCGCTGCAGGAGTCGGCGCTGCGCAACATCGGGCACGGCGACCGTGACTCGCTGGGCCTGTTCCAGCAGCGGCCCTCGCAGGGCTGGGGCACCGAGCGGCAGATCATGGACCCGACGTACGCGGCCGGCGCCTTCTACGAGCACCTGGTCAAGGTCCCGGACTACACCCGGCTGCCGCTGACGCAGGCCGCGCAGCGCGTGCAGCGCAGCGGTTTCCCCGAGGCGTACGCCAAGCACGAGGCGGACGCGGAGCTGCTGGCCGCCGCCCTCACCGGCCGCGCCGCCGCCACGCTGACCTGCGACGGCCGTCCGGAGACCACGCCCACCGCGGGTACGGACCGGGTGCGGGCGGCGCTGGTGCGGGACTTCGGGCGCGACGCGCTGCAGTCGGCCGCCGCCGAGGTGGGCGGCACGGCGTCGCCCTCCCCGTCCGGCGTGCGGGACGGGGACGGGCGGACCGTGGTGCTGCCGGTGGCCGCGGACGGACGGGACGGGAAGAAGCGGGCGGCCGGTGAGCGCGGCTGGCAGCTGGCGCACTGGGCCGTGGCCAACGCGTCGCGGCTGCACATCGAGCGGGTGGCGTTCGCGGGGCGGGAGTGGACCGCCGGGCACACCGACAGCCGGTGGCGGGCGAGCGGGGCGCGGGGCGCCCCGGACAGCGGGAGCGCGGTGGACGCGGTCCGGATCACCACGTCGCGGTAGTACGGGCAGACGTTCAGGGACTCACTCCGCGGGGTTACCGCGGGTGTCGCCGGGCGCCGGGGCGGGCAGGCTTCCGCCCGGCCGGTCCCGCGCGGCCAAAACCCCTGGGAACAAAGGGATGCAAGGGTTCCGCACCCGTTTCGACGCAGAGCGTTATGCCCGTTTTTGTCCGCAGGCGATTATGCGACGCATTGCCAACTCTTTACATTGTCGCGCCGCAACCTTCCCGGCCTTCGAGCGGTAGTCACTGCGCCGAGCCCGGAGATCAACAGCCTGTCGGTCAACTGCCGGGCCTGGTCGGACACTTCATCGTTCTCATCCGACTTACCCGTCGAAGGAGCATCATGACCCTCCCCCTGACCCGCCGGATCGCCCGTGCCGCGCTGATCGTCGCTGCGGGAGCGGCTGCCGGGGTCGGTGCGGCCGGCTCCGCCAGCGCGGCCCCCGAACTGCCCGACGCGTCCAAGCTCGGCGGGCTCTCCGCCCTCGACGGCTCGAGCGTCGTCGACGGCGCCGCCCAGAACGCCACCGGGCTCGCGAGCGGTGCCGTCGACAGCGCGGTCGACCAGGCGCTGCCGACGGCCACGCAGACCGGCGACAAGGTCACCAAGAAGGGCACGAAGGCCGCCAAGAAGGCCGGCGGCAAGGTGACGAAGACCGGCGGCAAGGTCGCGAAGAAGGCCGCGCCGACCGCCCAGCAGACCGCGGGCGGCGTGGCCGGGTCGGTCGGCACCGTCCTCGGCGACACCGCGGGTGCCGCCACGCAGGGCGGGCTGCCCGCCACCGGCTCGCTGCCGGTGCAGGGCCTGCCGATCGGCTGACGCGGCCGCACGCGGACGACAGCGGCGGGGTCCGGGACGCTTCCCGGACCCCGCCGCTGCGTGTGTCTCAGGCCAGCCGCTCGACCGCGGCCCGCACCCGCTCGTCGGTGGCCGTGAACGCCACCCGCACATGCCGGGCGCCGGCCTCGCCGTAGAAGTCGCCGGGCGCCACCAGGACGCCGCGCTCGGCGAGGTGCGCCACCGTCGACCAGCAGGACTCGTCCCGCGTGGCCCACAGGTACAGGCTCGCCTCGCTGTGCTCGATGCGGAAGCCGTGGCCCTCCAGGGCCGTGCGCAGGGCGGCGCGACGGGCCGCGTAGCGCTCACGCTGGACGCGGACGTGCTCGTCGTCGCCCAGGGCCGCCACCACGGCCGCCTGGGTCGGCGCGGACGTCATCATGCCGCCGTGCTTGCGGATCTCCAGCAGGGGGGCCAGCACGGCCGGGTCGCCCGCCAGGAAGGCGGCGCGGTACCCGGCGAGGTTCGAGCGCTTGGACAGCGAGTGCACGGCGACCAGGCCGTCGTACGAGCCGCCGTTGACGTCCGGGTGCAGGACGGAGACCGGCTCGGCCTCCCAGCCCAGCTCCAGGTAGCACTCGTCGGAGAAGACCAGGACGCCGTGCTCGCGGGCCCAGGCGACGATCCGGGTCAGCTCCTGCTTCGAGAGGACCTGGCCGGTCGGGTTGGACGGGGAGTTCAGCCAGAGCAGCTTCAGCCCGCGCGGGTCCAGCTCGGCCCCCGAGGCGCCGGCCGCGAATGTCTCCGGGTCGTACACCTCGTACCCGGCGCGGGCCAGCCGCGCGCCCACCTCGTACGTCGGGTACGCCAGGCGCGGGTACGCCACCCGGTCGCCGGGACCGAGACCGAGCTGCGTCGGGAGCCAGGCGACCAGCTCCTTGGAGCCGACGATCGGCAGGACGTGCCGGTGGGTGACACCGCGGGCGCCGAGCCGGCGCTCCACCCAGCCCGTGATCGCGTCACGCAGCGCCGGGGTGCCCCACACCGTGGGATAGCCCGGGGAGTCCGCCGCGTCGATCAGCGCCTTCTGGATCAGCTCGGGAACCGGGTCGACCGGGGTGCCGACGGAGAGGTCGACGATGCCGTCCGGGTGCGCCGCGGCCGTCTTCTTGTACGGCTCCAGCTTGTCCCAGGGGAAGGTCGGGAGGCGGTCGGAGACTGCGGACACGGGATGTCGCTCACTTTCTGGTACGGCCGGAAACGCCGACGCCCCGGTCCCGTACGGCGGTCGAGGCCGTACGGGACCGAGGCGGCACGCTGGGCGGGTCGCCGATGGGGGTTACCCGTTCTGCGGCGGCAGCGCGGCGATGAAGGGGTGGTCCCGCTCGATCAGACCGAGCTTGCTGGCGCCGCCGGGGGAGCCGAGCTCGTCGAAGAACTCGACGTTCGCCTTGTAGTAGTCCTTCCACTCCTCCGGAGTGTCGTCCTCGTAGAAGATCGCCTCGACCGGGCAGACCGGCTCACAGGCACCGCAGTCGACGCATTCGTCCGGGTGGATGTACAAGGACCGCTGGCCCTCGTAGATGCAGTCGACCGGGCACTCCTCGATGCACGCCTTGTCCTTGACGTCGACACAAGGCTGCGCGATGACGTAGGTCACGCTGTCGTTCCTCCTCGATTGGGCGCTGGCGGGCCTCCTCAGGCTCCGCCGCCTGGCGCGCGGGAGCGCGGCGTCGTCGATGCCCGCCCCTAGTATCTCCGTTCTTGGGCATGATCCGAACAGGAGGGGTGAACTGACCTGTGGAAATCTCTGCGACCGGGCGCCTTGAGGTCCGTATCACCGCTGCTGACGTGGGCAAACGGGTCTCCGTACGCCGCCTGGCCGATGCCGCTGGTCCGGGTGAGAAGTTCACCGACACGGTGGGCGTGCTCGCATCGTGGGACGACGGAGTGCTGCTGATCACACGGAAGAGTGGTGAGACCGTCCACATTCCGGAAGCCTCGCTGGTCGCCGGGAAGGTGGTGCCGGCCGCTCCGGCCCGCCGCCGCGGCCCCGCCGCGACCTATGAGGAGCTCGCGCGTGTCGCGGCGCGCGCGTGGCGGCCCGTGGAGAGCGAGCGGCTCGGCGGCTGGGAGCTGCGCGCCGCCGCCGGCTTCACCCGCCGCGCCAACTCCGTCCTGCCCATGGGGGATCCCGGGCTGCCGCTGGACGCCGCGCTCGACACCGTGCGCCGCTGGTACGCCGACCGGGGACTGCCTGCCTACCTGCAGACCGCGACCGGCGCCGAGGGCACCCAGGAACGGCTGTGCGCGGAGCTGGAGCGGCGCGGCTGGGAGCGCGAGGTGACCGCCGAGCTGTGGATCGGGGCGCCGGCCCCGGTCGCCGACCGGCACGAGGGCTCCGGAGTGGTGCTGAGCCGGGAAGCGGACGAGGCTTGGCTTGCGCGGTATCAGCGCAAGGGAGTGAGCGACGTGGCCCTGAAGGTGCTGGGCAGCGGCCCGTCGGTGTGGTTCGCGTCCGTCCCCGCCGGGGACGGCGAGGCGCCCGCCGCGATCGGGCGCTGTGTCGTGGACGGCCGGTGGGCCGGGTTCTCCGCGGTCGAGGTCGACCCGGCGATGCGACGGCGGGGGCTGGCCCGGCGGGTGATGGCCGCGCTGTCGGCGCGGGCCCTGGAGGAGGGGGCGTCGGCGGCCTGGCTCCAGGTCGAGACGGACAACGCGGGCGCGCGCGGCCTGTACGCCGGGATGGGCTTCGCCGCGCACCACGCGTACCACCACTACCGATCCGCCTGAGCGGCGGTACCGATCACCGTGGAAGGGCACGAGCCGGCTATGCGTCCCCTGTATCCCCCGACCCCCGAGCGCTCCGCCGAGCTGCGGCGGCGGTTCGCCGAGGAGGCGCGGTCCGAGCGGCCCGACCTGTCCGCGCTCTGCCTGCTCATCGGGGCCGAGGCGGACGGGGAGCTGGACGAGGCGGGCATGGACGCCGCGCAGCTGGAGCTGGACGAGCTGGCGGGCCGGCTGCCGTACCGGCCGGGCGGGCCGCGCGCGTGGGCGGTGGCGCTGCGGGACCTGCTCGGCGAGCGGCACGGGTTCCGCGGCTGCGCGGCGGACTACGAACGGCTGGAGTCGTCGCTGCTGCATCAGGTGCTGCTGCGGCGCAGGGGGCTGCCGATCCTGCTGTCGGTGGTGTGGATGGAGGTGGCCCGGCGGGCCGGGGCCCCGGTGTACGGGGTCGCGCTGCCCGGGCACTTCGTCGTCGGGTTCGGCCCTGCCGGGGAGCAGGTGCTCGCCGACCCGTTCGACGGGGGGCGGGTGCTGACCGGCTCCGACGCGGAGGTGCTGGTGGCCGGGGCGACGGGGGCGCCGCTGGAGCCGTCGATGCTGACGCCGGCCGATCCGCTGGAGGTGGTGACGCGGATCCTCAACAACGTGCGCGCGTGGGCCGCGGCCCGGCCCGAGCGGACGGATGTGGCGCTGTGGGCGGTGGAGCTGTCGCTGCTGCTGCCGGCGCACCCGGCCCGGCTGCGGTTCGAGCGGGGCAAGCTGCTGGTCCTGCGCGGTGACTTCGTGCGGGGGGCCGTGGAGCTGGAGGAGTACGCCGAGCTGATCGACGTGGTGGACGAGGGGGCGGCGGAGCAGGTGCGCGCGGAGGCCCGCGCCGCCCGGGCCCTGCTCAACTGACCCCTGGGCGGCCGGACTACAGCCAGCCCTTCTCCCTCGCCATGCGCACCGCCTCCGCGCGGTTGCGGGCCGCCAGCTTCTGGATCGCCGTCGACAGGTAGTTGCGGACCGTGCCCTGCGACAGGTGCAGGGCCGCCGCGAGTTCGGCGTTGGTGGAGCCGTCCTCCGCGGCGCGCAGCACCTCCCGCTCGCGGTCGGTGAGCGGGTTGGCGCCCTCGGCGAGGGCCGCCGCGGCGAGGATCGGGTCGATGACCCGCTCCCCCGCCAGCACCTTCCTGATCGCCTCGGCGAGTTGGGCCGCCGGGGCGTCCTTGACGAGGAACGCGTCGGCGCCGGACTCCATGGCGCTGCGGAGGTAGCCGGGGCGGCCGAACGTGGTCAGGACGACGAGCTTCACGGCGGGCAGCTCGGCGTGCAGGAGGGCGGCCGCCTCGATCCCGGTCGCGCCCGGCATCTCTATGTCGAGGAGGGCCACGTCCACGTCGTGCGCGCGGGCCGCCGCCAGTACCTCGTCGCCGCGTGCCACCTGGGCGACCACCTCGATGTCGTCCTCCAGGCCGAGCAGGGCGGCCAGGGCCTCGCGCACCATGGACTGGTCCTCGGCGAGGAGGACCTTGATCGTCGGGCTCATGCGCCGGATCCTACGTCCGCCGGGACACCCGTGGCCGGGGCCCGGGCGATCAGGCGGAAACCGCCGCGGGTCCGGCCCGCCTCCAGGGTGCCGCCGGCCTGGGCCAGGCGTTCCGTGAGCCCGGTCAGACCATGCCCAGGAGCACCGCCCGGACCGCCCTGACCGTCGTCCTCCACGGCGAGTTCCACGAGGAGGCCGTCCAGCGTCTGGCGGCGCAGGAGCTCCACCGTGCAGCGCCGGGCACCGCTGTGCCGTACGACGTTGGTGACGGCCTCGCGCAGCGCCCAGGCCAGGGCCGTCTCGCTGTCCTCCGGGACACCGGCGAGGTCCGGTTCGGCGGGCAGCTCGGCGGTGATGCCGGCCGCCGTCAACGCGACCTTGGCGCCCGCCAGTTCCTCCAGGAGCCGGGGCTTTCGGTAGCCGGCGACGGCGGCGCGGACGTCGACGAGCGCCTGCCGGCTGACCTGTTCGATGTCGGCGACCTGCTGGGCCGCCTTGTCCGGGTGGCCCGGCAGCATCCGGCCGGCCAGCTCGCTCTTCAGCGTGATCAGGGACAGCGAGTGGCCGAGCAGGTCGTGCAGGTCGCGGGCGAGCCGCAGCCGTTCCTCGTTGGCCGCGAGCCGGGCGACCGTGGCGCGGGCCTCCCGCAGTTCTATCGTCGTGCGGATCAGCTCGCGCACGCCGGTCATGGAGAAGCCGCCGAGCAGGGCCGGGAAGAGCAGCCCGGTCAGGAAGGACGTGCCGCCCGGCACGGCGAGGGCGGCGCCGGTCAGGAGGGCGGACACGGCCGGGATCGTCCAGCGGGCCAGGCGGAACGGCAGGGCGGCGCCCGAGGCGATGGCCACGTACACGAAGAGCACGAGCCACTGCCGGCCCAGGGTCAGGCTGAGCACGGTCGACTGGGCGGCCAGCACCGCCACGGAACCGAGCACGACGCGGTTGTGCTCGCCGCGTCCGGCGCGGAAGACCAGCGCGAAGTACCAGGCGACGAAGGCGGCCAGGCCGATCCATCCGAGGACCACGACCCCGTCGCTGTGGCCTCCGTGGAGCAGGTCGTCGACCGGCGCGCCCAGGTAGGCGAGCCAGATCCCGACCCAGAGGAACTTGACGACCTGCTGTCTGCGGTTCTGCGGGCGTTGCCCCATGCCGACGCTGCTCACGCTTTCAGCGTGTCCTTTCGGTACAGCCAGGCCGCGCCGCCGCTGAACAGCGCGAAGAACACGGCGAGGAGGGCGATGTCCCCGGCGTGCGGGGCCTGACTCTGTTCGATGGCCTGACCCAG
Source organism: Streptomyces sp. NPDC059852 (assembly GCF_042731455.1). Taxonomy (NCBI): domain Bacteria; kingdom Bacillati; phylum Actinomycetota; class Actinomycetes; order Kitasatosporales; family Streptomycetaceae; genus Streptomyces; species Streptomyces sp. NPDC059852. The sequence goes on from NZ_JBHWJK010000035.1 coordinate 48,677, forward strand.
TGCAGCGTACGCGCGGGTGGGAACCCACTCGGCGATGTCCTGGAGCCAGCCCGGGAAGGTCGTGGTCGGCATCCACAGGCCGCCGAGGATGGACAGACCGAAGTAGGTGATCATCGTGATGGGCCGGACCGCGTCACCGGTCGCGAGGTAGCCGATGGCGACGCCCAGCGCGGCGAAGACCAGGCTGCCGGTCCAGATCGCCCCGGTGAGGGCGAGCCACTGCCAGGCGTCCAGGCGCACGTCCTTGCCGACGGCGGCGACCAGGAAGACCATCACGATCGCGGGCAGGCTCACCACGGCGGCGCCGGCGGTCTTGGCGAGGACGTAGCCGCGGCCGGGCAGCGGGGTGAGCCGCAACTGCCGTACCCAGCCGCTCTCCCGCTCCTTGGCGATGCGTTCGCTGTTGCCCATCAGGACGGCCGTCAGGGCGCCGAAGGACGCCATCGAGACCATCATGTAGGTCGGCAGGGTCAGTCCGGTGCCGTCGACCTTCGTGGTGCTGTCGGCGGTGCCCGCGATCAGCAGGAACAGGATCGACGGGTAGGCCACCGAGAAGAACAGCGACTTGCGGTTGCGCAGGGCGCGGGCGAGTTCGAGGCGGATCAGGGCGTTCACGACGGGCGGGCCTCCTCGGCGGCGGTGATGGCGACGAACGCCTGCTCGAGGCCGAGCCCGGCGACTTCGAGATTGCGGGGGTACAGGCCGAGGCCGTACAGGGCGTGCACGGTCGCGTCGGCGTCGGCGGACTGCATGCGCACGGTCTGGCCGGAGACGTCGCAGCGCGTCAGGGAGGGCAGCGCCCGCAGCGCGTCCGTGTCGAGCGGGCCGTCCAGGTCGAAGGAGATCCGGCGGGCGCCCGCCTTCGCCTTGATCTCGGCGGCGGTGCCGTCCGCGAGGAGCCGGCCCCGGTGCAGCACCAGGACGCGGTCCGCGATGGCGTCGGCCTCCTCCAGGTAGTGCGTGGCGAACAGGACCGTACGGCCCCGGTCGGCCTGCTCGCGCATGGTCGCCCAGAACGCCTGGCGGGCGGTGACGTCCATGCCGGTGGTGGGCTCGTCGAGGACGATCAGGTCGCTGTCGCCGGCCGTGGCGAGGGCGAACCGGACGCGCTGCGCCTGCCCGCCGGACAGCTTGTCGACCTTGCGGTCGGCGATCTGGGTGACACCGGCGCGGGCGAGGACGTCGGAGACGGGGTACGGCCGTGGGTGCAGGGAGCAGGCCAGGCGCACCAGTTCGGCGACGGTGACCCCCTCCATCAGCCCGCCGCTCTGGAGCATGGCGCCCACCCGGCCCGCGACGATCGCCTCGCGCGGGTCGGTGCCGAGGACGCTGACCGTGCCGCTGTCGGGCCGCTTGAGGCCGAGCAGCAGGTCGAGGGTGGTGGACTTGCCGGCCCCGTTCGGGCCGAGCAGGGCGACGGTCTCTCCCGGGTGCAGCGCGAGCGTCAGTCCGTCGACGGCGCGTACGTCCCCGTAGGTCCTGGTCACCCGGTCGAAGCCGGCCACCGCGGCGGCCGTTTCCACGGCTGTCGTTGTCATGGGTCCAGCCTGGCCGCCGGGCGGGGGTGCCCGGCAGTGCCGCCGGTCCTGTGTGCCGGATGACAGATGTCATACGGCGGGCCAGGGGGTACCCGGCGCCCGCCGTGTGCCCCCTGGCCCGCCGCGCCGTGACTAGTTCGGGTCGGTGTCGATGGTGACCGTGCGCTCCGCCGGGGTCTTGCCGCGCAGTGCCTTGCGCAGGGCGGAGGCGACGTCCTCCGGGAGGACGTCCCGCTTGCCGCTGGCGCCGTTGATCTGCACCCCAGCGAAGGTGGTGCCGTAGGCCGTCTTGAGGGCCTTCAGGTCGTAGGTGTCGACGAGCTTGCCGTCGACGGCCTTCGCCCCGAGGATCTTCGGCAGGGACAGCGAGCCGAACTGGATGCTGTGGGCGGCGTCCGTCTGGATGGTCACCTTGGTGGCCATCGCCGGTTCGGCGAACTCCTTCATGAACCGGTCGACCTCGGCCTTGCCGACGGTCGGCTGCCGCGTGGTCGTCGGCACCTGGACCGCCGCCGCCCGGCCGGTCTCCACCTGGGTGCGGTACGCCGCCTCGACGGCGGACGTCGAGCGGGCGACGTCGATGCCGGCGCCCGGCTTGCCGTACACGGCGACCGCCTTGCCGGTCTTGAACGAGACCGTGCCCTCGGTCACCGATCCGCTGCCGCCGGAGGCGGCCTGGAGGGCGGCGTGCAGCTTCTCCTCGTCGGTGGGCATGACCGGCTCGACGACCCGCTGGTTGCCGAACAGGGAGCCGATGACGGAGACGGGGTTGTAGTCGCTGCTGGCGGCGTCGCTCACCGTCTGCTGCATGTCGAACTGGAGCCCGGCCTTGTCCGGGTCCAGCGGGACGGTCCGGCCGCCCACCGACAGCTTCAGCGGCTTGCCGACCCGGTCCTCGAAGGCGTCGTCGAGCTTCTTGACGGCGTCGTCGCGGGTGCCGCCGCCGATGTCGACGCCGAGCACGGTGGTGCCCTTGGGCACGTCGGTGTGGTTCATCAGCAGACCGGCGCCGTACAGGCCGCCCGCGAGGACGACCAGGCCGCCGCCGAGCAGCGCGAGCTTGCTGCGGCCCTTCTTCTTCGGCGCGCGGGCCGCAGGGGTGCTCGGCGCGGCCGGCTCGGGCGCGCCGGTGCCCGGCCCCCGGGAGCCGCCCTGCGGGCCGCCCGACACGACCGGGATGCCGCTGGTGACGGTGTGCCCGGAGACGTTGTCCGCGACGCCGAAGTGCGGGTGCCCGGGCTCGGGGGCGTGCTTCTGCGGGGTGAGGATCGCGGTGTCGTCGCTGAGGCCGCCGCCGGGGACGTACTGGGCGGTGCCGGGTCCCGCGGGGCCGGGGCGGCCCGGGCCCGCCTGGATGCCGGGGGCGCCGGGACCGGCCGGGCCGGAGCCCATGGGCCCGCGGGACCTGCCGGCTCCGCCGCCCGCGAGCGGCGGCACGGGCGGGCCGTCGCCGGTGACGGGGCCGGTCGTCGGGCCCGTGGGGCCCTGCGGGCCGCCGCCGGGGCCGCCGGGGCCGAAGTCGTTCGGCCCGTTGAAGTCGTCGATGCCGCCGGGGCCGCCGGGGCTGTCCGGGGCGTTGAAGTCGGCGGCCGGGTCGATGTTGCCGGGACCGCTGTAACCGCCCTGGGGGCCGTTGCCGTTCGGGCCGGGCCGGCCGTTCGGACCGCTGGAGCCGTTCTCCGAGAAGTACGGCAGGTCGTCGCGGCGGGCCTCACCGGCGGGCGGACGCGCGCCGGGACCGCCGGACGGGCCGGTGCCGCCGCGCGGTCCGGCCGCGAGCGCCTCGGTGACGTCGAAGGAGCCGGTGCCGCCGCCGTGGCCCGGGGCCACCGGGCCGCCGGTCGCGCCGGGCAGCCCCGTGCCGGTGCCGCCGGACGGGCGGGGGCCGCCCTCGGTGCGGGCGCCGGGCACGTTCACCGAGCCGACGACGCCACCGGGGCGTCCCGAACCGGCGCCGGGGCCCTTGGGGCCGGTGGCGGACGGTCCCGAACCGGTGGGCGCAGCCGTCCCGTTGCCCGACGGTCCGCTCTGCGGGCCCTTCGCGGACGGGGACTTGCGCGGAGCGAACCAGTCGCTGGCCTTCTCCTCCGCCGGAGCCGCGGGTTCGGCCGCCGGTTCGGCGGGGGCCGGGCTCGCGGCGGGTGCGGCCGGCGCCTGGGGCTCCGGGGTGTCCGCGGCGGCGCCGGGCTTCCCGCTGTCGGAGACGGGCTTGCGCACGACGACCGGCGGGATCGGCCGTGATCCGGGGATGTTGATCCGGATGCGGGTCGTCAGCGTGGTCTCGGTCTTGCGTTCCTCCGGCGCGCCCGAACGGGCCGCGGCCGCACCGCTCTCGGAAGCCACGGGGGTCCCGTACGGCGGCGTCCCCGAAGGGTATGCGGCTCCGCCGCGCCCGTCGGGCCCGGAGGACGGAGTGTCAGTTTCACGACTCAAGGCAGGTTCTCCCGGTTGGCTCCGCCGCCCGTACCTCACTGCGTCGGGCGGCTCGGCGGCGCGCACCACCATACTGGCCACTTCTGACGCGTATCCCACGACCGCCTGGGAAACCCACACGGGACTCGCACGTGCACGGTATGAAGAAGTGGTACGTCACTTGCCAAGTCGGACCCCGTCACCACCCGGTTGCCGTAGCGGGGCAAGGGTGGCGCAGATCACAGCCACGGCCATCCCTCCGAGGAGGAAGAGGTAGGCGGAGGCGCCTGTGCCGAAGAGGAAGTCGCCCTCGGGGCGGCTGGCGGTGAGCAGGATGACGGTGATCGCCCAGCCCGCGGCGGCGGCGACGGCCCCGCCCCGGCTGCCCGTGGCGCGGGCGGCGCCGAGCATCAGCCCGGCCTCCCCCGCGAGCGCGAGCAGCAGGCCGCCCGGGAACCAGGCGGGCTGCACCAGCGCCCCGGCGATCCCGACCAGGGCGCCGAGCACGAGGAGCCCGAGGTAGGCGAGGACCCGGAGGGCTGAGGGGGCCTTCAGCGGCCGGGCGAGCATCGAACTCATGACGTCTCCTCGATCCCCGCGAACAGGTCGGTCTCGGGGGCGCCGACGGGCTCCCCCTGGGCCAGCTCGTAGTACTCGGTGGTCAGCAGCGGCTGGGCGAGTTCGTTGGACAGCGCGAAGTACCGGCCGGACACGTCGATCTGGGTGGCGTGCGCCCGCATCGCCGCGGCCTTGGCGGCGGCGGCGCGCTCGGTGCCGTCGATCACGGTGGTGACGCGCTCGTCCTCGACGACACCCGGTACGTCGGCGGCCGTGGCGGACTTGGTGAACGGCAGACCGGGCAGGTCCGCCTGGAGCCGGGCGAACGCCTCGTCCACGGCGGTGCGCGGGACGCGGTTCCAGTAGACCTTGGGGATGCGCCAGCCGGCCTCGGCGGCCAGCTCGGCGCCGCGCATGGCGACGCGGTGGGCCTGGATGTGGTCGGGGTGCCCGTAGCCGCCGTTCGGGTCGTAGGTGACGAGGACCTGGGGGCGCACCTCCAGGATGACGTCCACGAGCGCGCGGGCCGCCTCGTCCAGGTCCGCCCGCCACAGGCACGCCGGGTCGTCGTTGTCGGCGGTGCCCATCATCCCGGAGTCCTCGTAACGGCCCGGACCGCCGAGCTGACGGAAGTCCTCGACGCCGAGCTCGCGCATCGCGGCGGTCAGCTCGCCGAGGCGGTACTCGCCCAGCGCGGCGCCGGTGAGGTGGCGCAGCCCGGCGGGGATGACCTCGCCGTGCTCACCGAGGGTGCAGGTGACCAGCGTGACCCGCGCCCCCTCGGCCGCGTACGTGGCCATGGTGACGCCGTTGTTGATCGACTCGTCGTCCGGGTGCGCGTGCACGAGGAGAAGACGCCGGGCAGGCAGTTCCGTCATGGGGGCCAGCCTACGAGGCCACGGCGGCCGTCACCGGGCGGCCCGTCGTCCACGTCCACGACCGGCGTCTACCGTTTCCGTGACGGAGTCGTCGCGGTCGGTGATCTGTCCGGTGGCTGTCCGGTGGTGTCCGGGCTTGTCGGTGCCGGGCGGGCGGGTACGGAGCGGGGCGGCACGGCCGTACGACGGAGGGGCGCGACATGACGGTGGACGGGGAGATCCGGCGGCTCAAGAGCGAGGCGGACGAGCCGGGTTGGGAGGTGGATCCGGACGACGACTGGGGTCTGGCGGTCGTCGCGACCGTGGGGCGGCAGCTCAAGCTGCGGCGGGAGGCGGTCGGGATGCGGGCCGCCGCGTTCGGGGAGGCCGTGGGGTACGGCGAGGACATGGTCTACAAGATCGAGGCCGGGAAGCGGATTCCCCGGCCCGAGTACCTGGATCTGGCGGACGAGGTGCTGGGCGCCGGCGGGCTGCTCGCCGCGATGAAGGAGGACGTGAGGAAGGTCCGGTACCCGAAGAAGGTGCGGGACCTGGCCCAGTCGGAGGCGCGGGCCGTCGAGATCGGGGTGTACGAGTGCAGCAATATCGCCGGGCTGCTGCAGACCGCCGGACACACGCGGGCGCTGCTGGAATCGTGGCAGCCCGCCTACTCACCCGAGGACCTGGAGCGGCGCGTGGCCGCGCGTATCGCCAGGCACTCCGTCTTCGACCGCTCACCGGCCCCTGCTCTCAGTTTCGTCCTGGAAGAGTCGACGCTCCACCGCAGGGTGGGAGGCACAATGGTGCGGCGACAGCAGTTCGAACGCCTTCTGGAGGTCGGGCGGTTCAGCAACGTCGCCCTCCAGGTGATGCCGATGGACAGCGCGGCCCATCCCGGCTTGAGCGGGCGGATCGAAGTGCTCAAGTTCGAGGACGGAACAGCCGTGGGACGTTCGGACGGTGCGTTCAACGGCCGGCCGACGTCCGACCCGAGGCAGCTCCGCGTCCTCGAACTGCGCTATGGCACCATCCGGGCGCTGGCGCTCCCGCCGCGGGAGTCACTGGCACTCATCGAACGACTGCTGGGAGAGACATGATCCGCGAGACCGCCGGACACGCCTACGAGTTGGCCTGGCGCAAGAGCAGTTACAGCAGCGGCCCCGACGGCGACTCCTGTGTGGAGGTCGCCCGCACCCCGGGCACCGTCCACGTCCGGGACTCCAAGGACGTCGCCGGACCGCGGTTGGCGCTCACGCCCGCGGCTTGGGCCGGGTTCGTGGCGTACGCCGCCGGGCGGTGAGTGGGGCGGGCTCCGGACCGGTGGGTGCGGAGCCCGAGTGGGGCGGGCGGCTCAGAACTTGATGCTGCCGATCATGCCCGCGATGTTCGTCGTCAGCTCACTGATCGTGGGCGCGACGGTCGAGGACGCCAGGTAGAAACCGAGCAGCATGCAGACGATCGCATGGCCCGCCTTCAGCCCTGACTTCTTGATCAACAGGAAGACGATGATCGCCAGCAGCACCACCGCCGAAATCGAGAGTGCCACGGCGGCTCACCTCCAAGAATCCCAAGCGGGGGTCGGTCTATGGGGGCAGATAAATCCATGCAGCAAGCCAGCAGGTTCATACCCACTATGCGACAGTGATCATAACGATCGGTACGTGCGCATCGGTCGGCGCACAGCCGCACAAGGGGGCGCACTGGCCAATATGGTCGGGGCATGACGACCGAGCCAGTCTCCTTCCCCAGGCGGCACGCCCGCACCCAGAGGTTCACCTTGGGAGCGCCCCGCGCGTTCACGGTGGCGCCCGACGGTTCCCGTGCCGTGTTCCTGCGCTCCTCCTCCGGTACGGACCCGGCGAGTTCGCTGTGGGTGCTCGACACGGCGGAGGGTCAGGAGCGCGTGACGGCGGACCCGCGCGCCCTGCTGGGCGGGGCGTCGGAGAACCTCCCGCCCGAGGAGCGCGCGCGACGCGAACGCAGCCGTGAGGGAGGCGCGGGCATCGTGTCCTACGGCACCGACGCGGCCGTCGAGTTGGCCGCGTTCGCCCTGTCGGGGCGCCTGTTCACGGCGGAGCTGCGGGCCGGCACGGCCCGTGAACTGCAGGTCCGCGGACCGGTGATCGACCCGCACCCCTCGCCCGACGGACGGCACGTGGCCTACGTCGCACGGGGCGCGCTGCGGGTGGTCGGCGCGGAGGGCGAGGACGACCGGGCGCTCGCCGAACCGGAGTCGGACGGGGTCACCTACGGCCTGGCGGAGTTCGTCGCGGCCGAGGAGATGGGCCGTCACCGGGGGTACTGGTGGAGCCCGGAGTCGGACCGGCTGCTGGTCGCGCGCGCGGACGACACCCCGGTGCGGCGCTGGTGGATCTCCGACCCGGCCCACCCCGACCGGGCGCCGCGGCAGGTGCCGTACCCGGCGGCGGGGACGCCCAACGCGGAGGTCCGGCTCTTCGTGATCGGCCTGGACGGGGCGCGCACGGAGGTCTCCTGGGATCGGGCGCGGTATCCGTATCTGGCGCGCGTGCACTGGTCGGCGGCGGGTGCGCCGCTGCTGCTCGTCCAGGCGCGCGACCAGCGCAGCCAGCTGTTCCTGGCCGTGGACCCGGCGACGGGGACGACCCGGATGGTGCACGCCGACGAAGATCCACAATGGCTGGAACTTTTCCCCGGTGTGCCGTGCTGGAGCCCGTCCGGTCACCTGGTGCGCATCGCCGACGAGGGCGGCGCCCGGGTGCTGGCGGTGGGTGAACGCCCGCTGACGGGTCCGCAGTTGCATGTGCGCGCGGTGCTCGACGTGTCCGACGACGATGTGCTGGTCTCGGCGTCGGCCGGTGCCTCCGCGACCGATCCCGAGATCGGCGAGGTCCATGTGTACCGGGTGAACGAGCTCGGCGTGGAGCGCGTCTCGCAGGAGCCCGGCGTGCACGCGGCGGTGCGTTCCGGAGGCGTGATCGTGCTCGTCTCCCACACGCCGGACCGACCCGGGGCTCGGGTCCAGGTGCTGCGCGACGGCAAGGCGATTGGCTTGGTCCGGTCGCATGCCGAAGATCCTGGAGTGACTCCCCGGCTCACGCTCACCGAGGGGGGCGCACGGCGTATCCCGTGCGCCGTGCTTATGCCTCGGGACTACGCCGGTGACACCCCCCTGCCGGTGCTCCTGGACCCGTACGGTGGCCCGCACGGGCAGCGGGTGGTGGCCGCCCACAACCCGCATCTGACCTCGCAGTGGTTCGCCGACCAGGGCTTCGCCGTGATCGTCGCGGACGGCCGGGGCACCCCGGGCCGCTCTCCGGCCTGGGAGAAGGCCGTCAAGGACGACATCGCGGCGGTCGTCGTCCAGGACCAGGTCGACGCCCTGCAGGACCTCGCCGAGCGGTTCCCGCTGGACCTGGGACGGGTAGCGATCCGGGGCTGGTCCTTCGGCGGCTACCTCGCGGGCCTCGCGGCACTGCGCCGCCCCGACGTCTTCCACGCGGCCGTCGTCGGCGCCCCCGTGACGGATCTGCGCCTCTACGACACCCACTACCAGGAGCGCTATGTCGGGCACCCCGGCGAGCAGCCGGAGGTCTACCGGCGCAACTCCCTGATCGACGACGCCGGTCTGGTGGACGCGGCCGAGCCGCACCGCCCGATGATGATCGTGCACGGCCTGGTGGACGACAACGTGGTCGTCGCCCATTCGCTGCGGCTCTCCTCGGCCCTGCTCGCCGCCGGCCGCCCGCACGAGGTGCTGCCGCTGTCCGGCGTGACGCACATGACCCCGCAGGAGGAGGTCGCCGAGAACCTGCTGCTGCTCCAGCTCGACTTCCTCAAGCGGTCGCTCGGGCCGGCCTAGAAGGCAACGGACCGGGGTGCCCATGGGCACCCCGGTCCGTTTACGGCACCCGCACGGCCGTACGCTGTTCAGCCTGACGCGTCCGTATATCGGAACCGGGTCGGTCGAGTTGCCTGCGTGTTAACGCGGTTCGTGGCCCTTTGCGGTGTTACGGGCGGGCTTCCGCGGTCACCACCTGCTTCTCCTCCGCGAAGTGGCACGCCGACGGATGGGCCGCCGGACCCCCCGCCGCGCGCAGCGGCTCCGGCACCGCGAGCACCGGCACCTCCTCGGCACAGCGTTCCCGCGCCTTGAAGCAGCGGGTGCGGAAACGGCAGCCGGAGGGCACCTGGGTCGGGGACGGGACGTCGCCGCTGAGGACGATCCGCTCACGGCGGGTGCGGGCCCGCGGGTCCGGGACGGGGACCGCGGAGAGCAGCGCCTGGGTGTAGGGGTGCGTGGGATGGTCGTAGATCTCGGCGTCCCCGCCGGTCTCCACGATCCGCCCGAGGTACATCACACCGACCCGGTCCGAGATGTGCCGGACGATCGACAGGTCGTGGGCGATGAAGACGTACGACAGGCCGAACTCCCGCTGCAGCCGCGCCATCAGGTTGATCACCTGGGCCTGCACGGAGACGTCGAGGGCGGAAACCGGCTCGTCGGCGACGATGATCTCCGGGCGCAGCGCCAGGCCGCGCGCGATGCCGATGCGCTGGCGCTGCCCGCCGGAGAACTGGTGCGGGTAGCGGTTGATGTGCTCGGGGTTCAGCCCGACCACGTCGAGCAGTTCGCGCACCCGGCGGCGCCGGTCGCCCTTCGGGGCCACCTCGGGATGGATGTCGTACGGCTCCCCGACGATGTCGCCCACCGTCATCCGGGGGTTGAGCGAGGTGTACGGGTCCTGGAAGACCATCTGGATGTTGCGGCGCACGGCCTTCAGGGCGCGGCCCGACAGCCGTGTGACGTCCTCGCCCCGGTACCGGATGGTCCCGGCCGTCGGGCGTTCCAGGTTGACCAGCATCCGGGCGACCGTCGACTTGCCGCAGCCGGACTCCCCCACCACGCCGAGGGTCTCGCCACGGTGGAGGGTGAGGTCGACGCCGTCGACCGCCCGCACCGAGCCGACCTGCCTGCGCAGCAGGACGCCCCGGGTGAGCGGGTAGTGCTTCACCAGTCCCTCGACCTCGAGGATCGCCTCAGGCATGCAGGCACTCCGTCCGGAAGTGGCAGGCGCTGCCGCGCACTTCGGAGACCGCGTACAGCGGGGGCTCGTCGGAGCGGCAGACGTCCCGGGCCATCGGGCAGCGGGGGTGGAAGGCGCAGCCGGGCGGGATGCGCGTGAGGTTGGGCGGCAGCCCCCTGATCGCGGTCAGCTCCCGGCCCTTGAGGTCGAGCCGGGGGACGGAGTCGAGCAGGCCCCGGGTGTACGGGTGGGCGGGCGCCTTGTAGATGTCGTGGACCGGCGCCGACTCCACGATCCGGCCCGCGTACATCACGGCGATCCGGTCGGCGACGTCGGCGACCACCCCGAGGTCGTGGGTGATCAGCACGAGCCCCATCCGGTACTCCCGCCGCAGCTCGGCGAGCAGGTCCATGACCTGTGCCTGCACGGTGACGTCGAGGGCGGTCGTCGGCTCGTCGGCGATGATCAGCGCCGGTTCCAGCGCGATCGCCATGGCGATCATGATGCGCTGGCGCATGCCGCCGGAGAACTGGTGCGGGTACTGCTTCACGCGTTCGCGGGCGCCCGGGATGCGCACCCGGTCCATCAGTTCCACGGCCCTGGCGCGGGCGTCCTTGCGGGACATGCCCCGGTGCACGACGAACATCTCGCCGAGCTGGTCGCCGACGGTGAGCACCGGGTTCAGGGACGACAGGGCGTCCTGGAAGATCATCGCCATCCCGGCGCCGCGGACCCGCCGCCGCTCCTCCTCGCCGAGCCTCAGCAGGTCCCGCCCCTGGAACAGCACCTCGCCACCGGTGATCCGGCCCGGCGGCGAGTCCAGGATGCCCATCACCGCCTGCGCGGTCACCGACTTGCCGGAGCCGGACTCGCCGAGTACCGCGAGCGTCTCCCCCGCGTCCACGCCGAAACTGACTCCGTTGACGGCACGGGCGATCCCGTCCCGGGTCCGGAACTCCACCTTCAGGTCACGTACGTCGAGCAGCATCGCGCCCTCACCTCAGCTTCGGGTCGAGGGCGTCGCGCACCGCGTCGCCCAGCATGATGAAGGCCAGGACGGTGACCGCCAGCGCCCCCGAGGGCCACAGCAGCGCGTGCGGGGCGGTGCGGACGTACGGGGAGGCGGCCGAGATGTCGATGCCCCAGGACACGCTCGGCGGCTTCAGGCCCACCCCGAGGTAGGACAGGGTGGCCTCCAGGGCGATGTACGTGCCCAGTGCGATCGTCGCCACCACGATCACCGGGGCGACCGCGTTGGGCGCGATGTGCCGAAGCAGCAGCCGGGCCGGGGAGGCGCCGAGGGCGCGCGCGGCCTGGACGTAGTCGTTCTGCTGGACGGTGACGACCGAGCCCCGGGCGATCCGGGAGATCTGCGGCCAGCCGAGCAGCACGATGAACCCGACCACCGGCCAGACCGAGTTGGCGGTCACCACCGACAGCAGGACCAGGCCGCCGAGGACGACCGGGATGGCGAAGAAGACGTCGGTGATCCGGGACAGCACGGCGTCCCACCAGCCGCCGAAGAACCCGGCGAGCGCGCCCAGCACCGAACCGAGGAGGGCCACCCCCAGCGTGGCGCAGACGCCGACGACGACGGACGTCCTGGCGCCGTACACCGTGCGGGTGTAGACGTCGCAGCCCTGGCCGTCGAAGCCGAACGGGTGGCCGGGCGCCGAGCCCTGCTGGGCGCGGGCGAGGTCGCACTTCAGGGGGCTGCCGGAGGCGATCAGGGAGGGCCATACGGAGATGACGGCCAGGAAGAGGATGACCAGGGCCGAGACCAGGAAGACGGGGTTGCGGCGCAGGTCGCGCCAGGCGTCCGACCACAGGCTGCGGGGCCGGTCGGCGGCCTCGGCCGGGCCGGCCGCGGGCGGGGCGGGCTCGCCCGCGCCGTCGGGGGCGGCCGGCGGGAGCCGTACCGTCCCCGCCTCGGCCGCGCCCAGGTCCGTCGCGCCGCCGCCGGCGATCACCCCTTCGGGCGGGAACGGCTGTTCAGGCATAGCGGATCCTCGGGTCGAGTACGGCGTACAGCAGGTCGACGACCAGGTTGCAGAGCAGGAAGACGAGGACGAGGACCGTCACGAAGCCGACGACCGTCTGGGTGTTCTGACGCACGATGCCCTGGTAGAGCTGGTAGCCGACGCCGTGGATGTTGAAGATCCGCTCGGTGACGATCGCGCCGCCCATCAGGAAGCCGATGTCGGCGCCGACGAACGTGACGACGGGGATGAGGGAGTTGCGCAGCAGGTGCCGGGTGACGACCCGGCGCCGGGGCAGGCCCTTGGCGACGGCCGTGCGGACGTAGTCGGAGCGCCGGTTCTCCGCGATGGACGTACGGGTCAGCCGGGTGACGTAGGCGAGGGACACCGAGGCGAGGACGAGGCCCGGCAGGAGCAGTTCCCCGAAGGGGGCGGCCGGGGACACCGACGGCCTGATCCAGCCCCACTCGACGCCGAGCCACAGCTGGAGCAGCAGGCCGGTGACGAACGTGGGGACGGAGATGACCACGAGGGTGAGCAGCAGCACGCCGGTGTCGACGGGACGGCCGCGGCGCAGGCCGGTGAGGACGCCGAGGGTGACCCCGATGAGGATCTCGAAGCAGACCGCCACGACCGTCAGCCGGAGGGTGACCGGGAAGGCCGTGGACATCAGCTCGGTGACCTCCTGGCCGTTGAACGCGGTCCCGAAGTCCCCGGTGAACACGTTGCCCATGTAGGTCAGGTACTGCCGCCACACGGGCTGGTCGAGGCCGAACTCCTGGCGGAGCCGGGCGGCCGTCGCCGGGTCGCACTGGCGGTCGCCGCACAGCCCCGCGACGGGATCGCCCATCACGTTCACCATGAGGAAGATCAGCAGGGTGGACCCGATGAACACCGGGACCATCTGCACCAGGCGCCGGACGACGTACCGTCCCATGGCGGGCTCAGCCGACCTTGATCTGTTCGTAGACGGGGACGCTGAACGGGTTGAGGGTCACGTCCGACAGGCGCTCGGACCAGCCGGCGCTGCCGTTCTGGTACCAGAGCGGGATGGCCGCCATCTCGTCGCGGACGACCTCCTCCGCCTGCTGGAACAGCTTCACGGCCTCGGCGGGGTCCGTCTCGGCGTTCGCCCGGTCGACGAGCCGGTCGAACTCGGCGTTGGACCACTTGCCGTCGTTGGAGGAGGCGTTGGTGTAGTAGAGCGGCTGGAGGAAGTTCTGGGTCAGCGGGTAGTCCATCTGCCAGCCCGCCCGGAACGGCCCGGCGAGCTTCTGGGTGGTGGACTTGCTGCGGAAGTCGGCGAAGGTGCCGATCGGGTTGCCGACGCACGCCTTGTCGTCGCCCAGCGCGTTGTTGATGGAGTTGCAGACGGCGTCCACCCACAGCTTGTGGGAACCGGTGTCCGCGTTGTACGTGATCTTGACCTGGCCGCCGGGCAGCCCGCCGCCCTCCTCGATCAGCTTCCGGGCCGCGGCGGCGTCGTACGCGCACCACTGCCCGCACAGCCCGGCCTTGTAGCCGCCCTCGGCGCCGAGCACCGGTGACGTCCAGTCGGTGGCCGGGGTGCGGGTGCCCTGGAAGATGGTCCGGGTGATCTGCTCGCGGTCGATGGCCCGGGACAGGCCCTTGCGGACCTTGTCCGCGCCGGGCCCGGTCCAGCGCTTGTCGTAGTGCGGGAAGGACAGGGTCTGGATGATGCCGGCCGGGGTGTTGAGGTAGCGGCCGTCGAGGTCGGCGCGGACGTTCTTCAGCTGCTGGGCGGGGACGTCGTCGACCAGGTCGAGATTGCCGGCCATCAGGTCGGTGTAGGCCGTGTTGTTGTCGGTGTAGACCTTCAGGGTCACGCCGTCGTTGCGGGCCGCGTCGGGCCCGGCGTAGGCGTCCCACCGCACCAGCCGCATCTCCGAGCCCCTGGTGTACGCCTGCACGGTGTACGGCCCGTTGCCGACGGGCTTGGCGAGCCAGCCGGCGTGGTCCTCGTAGAACGCGCGCGGCAGCGGGACGAACGCGTTGTAGCCGAGGGTGTCCGGGAACCCGGAGAACTTCTGGCTGAGCGTGACGGTGAAGGTCCGCTCGTCGACGACCTTCAGGCCGGACATGGTCTTCGCCCGCTGCCCGCCCTGCTCGGGGTGGACCTGGTCGTAGCCCTCGATGTAGCTGAAGAAGTAGGCGTTCTTCTGGTTGTTCTCCAGGCTCGCCCCGTAGTTCCAGGCGTCCACGAACGACTTCGCGGTGACCTTCTCGCCGTCGCTGAACGTCCAGCCGTCCTTCAGGGTGATCGTGTAGTGCTGCGAGTCGGTCGTCTGGATGCGCTCGGCGACCATGTCCTTCGCCTCGCCGGTCTTCGGGTCGTACTGCTTCAGGCCCCGGAAGATCATGGACAGCACTTTGCCGCCCTGCACCTCGTTGGTGTTGGCCGGCTCCAGCGGGTTCTGCGGGTCCGTCCAGGAGGAGCTGAGCACCGCGCCGCCCTCCCCGGCGTCGGCGCCGCCTCCGCAGGCGGTCGTCGCGAGCGCAACGGCCATCGCGCCCGCGGCCCATCTGGCGTAGCTGGCTGCGCGCATCGGATGCCTCCTCGTGACCGCGGCGCCCGGTCGACGCCCTGCCCTGCCAGCCACTATCGGCAGCCGCGTGGGCGGCGCGCATGCGCACGGAGTCCATCCGGGGAGGGGGTTGGCCCGTTCGGCCGCACGGTCCCCGCCAGGGCGTCAGGCCGCCACCAGGGGCTCTTCAGCGGTCTGGACCAGTGGCTGTCTCAATCTCATCACTTCATTGTTTCCGCAGGCCACATGGGGTTTCATGCGCCATTGACGTGCGCATGAACGCGCTGACAGTCCAACAGGCCGTCCCTCTGCAAGCGATGACGCGAGGTCACACATGACTACTTCCGAGCAGCACGGCAGAGCGCGGCGGCGTCTGGCCGCCGCCACCGGAGCCGCCGCCCTGGTCCTGGCGGCCGGGCTGGTGCCGCAGCAGGCGGCGGCCGCGGACGGCGACAAGGTCCTCACCGTCGCAGTCGCACAGAGCGTCGACTCACTGAGCCCGTTCCTCGCCCAGCGGCTCCTGAGCACCAGCATCCACCGGCTGACGTACGAGTACCTCACCAACTACGACGCGAAGGACGCCCGGGCGATCCCCGCCCTCGCCACCAAGTGGACGTCGTCGCCGGACAAGCTGACCTGGACCTACACGATCCGCTCCGACTCCACGTGGTCGGACGGGAAGCGGGCCACGGCCGAGGACGCGGCGTGGACGTTCAACACGATGATGACCGACCCGGACGCGGCGACCGCCAACGGCAGTTTCGTCGCCAACTTCCGCAAGGTGACCGCCCCGAGCCCCACCGAGCTGGTCATCGAGCTGAAGAAGCCGCAGGCCACGATGACGGCACTGGACGTGCCGATCGTGCCGAAGCACGTCTGGGAGAAGGTCGACGACTACTCCGAGTTCAACAACGACAAGAACTTCCCCATCGTCGGAAACGGGCCATTCATCCTCACCGACTACAAGCCCGACAGCTATGTGCGACTGAAGGCCAACAAGGACTTCTGGCGCGGGGCGCCCAAGTTCGACGAGCTGGTCTTCCGCTACTACAAGGACCAGGACGCGGCGGTCGCCGCCCTGCGCAAGGGCGAGGTCTCCTTCGTCTCCGGGTCGCCGGCCCTCACGCCCGCCCAGGCGTCCTCGCTCAAGGGCGAGAAGAACATCAAGGTGAACGACGCCCCCGGCCGCCGCTTCTACGCGCTGGCCGTCAACCCCGGCGCCCGGGCGAAGAACGGCGACACGTTCGGCGACGGCGACCCGTCCCTGAAGGACGAGCGGGTGCGGCACGCGCTGTTCATGGCCGTGGACCGCAGGACCGTCGTCGACAAGGTCTTCCAGGGCTATGCCGTGCAGGGCGAGGGATACATACCGCCGCGCTTCGGCTCCTACTTCTGGAAGCCGTCGGACGGCCAGGAACTCGCCTACGACCCCGCGAGGGCGGCTCAGCTCCTCGACGAGGCCGGGTACAAGAAGAACGCTGACGGCAAGCGCGTCGGCAAGGACGGCAAGCCGCTCGACTACCGGGTGCTGTGCCACGCGACCGACCCCAACGACAAGGCGATCGGCCAGTACCTCCAGGAGTGGTGGGGCGAGCTCGGCATCGGCGTCTCCCTGAACTGCGTGGACAACGTCACCGACCCCTGGCTGGCCGGCCAGTACGACCTCGCCTTCGACGGCTGGTCCGTCAACCCCGACCCCGACTTCGTGCTGTCGATCCACACCTGCGGGGCGCTGCCCGCCACCCCGAAGGACACGGGCGCCACCGACAACTTCATCTGCGACAAGCAGTACGACGAGCTGTACGCCAAGCAGCTCGCCGAGTACGACCCGGCCAAGCGCGCCGGCCTGGTCAAGCAGATGCAGTCCCGGCTGTACGACCTCGGCTACATGAACGTCATGGCCTACCCGAACGCCGTCGAGGCCTACCGCACCGACCAGATCGCCTCCATCACCACGATGCCGAAGAAGGCGGGCAACATCTACGGGCAGGACGGCTACTGGAGCTGGTGGTCGGCCACCCCGGCGGACACGGACGGCTCCGGTGGTTCGGGCTCGACGGGGGTCGTCGTCGGCATCGTCGCCGGTGTCGTCGTCCTGGTCGGCGCGGGCGCCTTCCTCGCGCTGCGGCGCCGGTCCACCGCAGAGGACCGCGAGTAGCCCATGACCGCCGAAGCACCCCTCAGCGCGGCCGTCGAGGCCGCCGCGCCCGCGGTCCCCGGACCGCGGGCGCGCACCACCACGCGCTATCTGCGCTACGGCGCCGGCAAGGTCGCCGGCGCCGCCGTCTCCCTGTTCGCCGTGCTCGTCACCGGGTTCTTCCTGTTCCGGCTGATCCCCGGCGACCCGGTGAAGACCATGACCGGCGGCCGGCCGGTGTCGGCCGAGCAACTGGCGGCCTACCGGCGTGAGTTCGGGCTCGACCTGCCGCTGTGGCAGCAGTTCACCGAGTACTGCGGCAAGGCGCTCACCGGCGATCTCGGGACGTCGTACCAGTTCCACACGCCCGTCACCGACAAGATCGCCGAGGCGCTGCCCCACACGCTGCTGCTCACCGGCACCGCGTTCGTCCTCTACACCCTCCTCGGCATCGTGCTGGGCACCCGCTCGGCCTGGCGGCACGGCGGCCTCGGCGACCGGCTGAACACCGGGCTGGCGCTGACCCTGTACTCCGTGCCGTCGTTCTGGCTGGGCCTGCTGCTGATCATCGTGTTCTCCGTCGGCATCGGCCCGATCCCGGGCCTGTTCCCGACCGGTGGCATGGAGTCCGGCGGCGAGGAGGGCTTCGCCCATGTCCTCGACGTCGCCCACCACCTGGTCCTGCCCGTCGTCACGCTGGTCGCGGTCGAGTACGGCCAGACCCTGCTGGTCGCGCGGTCCGCGCTGCTGGACGAGATGGGCGGCGACTATCTGACGACGGCCCGCGCCAAAGGGCTCCGGGACGACCAGGTGCGCCGCCGGCACGCCGTGCCCAACGCGCTGCTGCCGACCGTGACCCTCGTCTTCGTCAACCTGGGCCGCACGGTCGCCGGCGTCATCCTGGTCGAGACGGTGTTCTCCTGGCCGGGGCTCGGCGGACTGTTCTACCAGGGGCTGAGCGTCCCCGACCTGCCGCTGGTGCAGGGCCTGTTCCTCTTCTTCGCCGGGACGGTGATCGTCATGAACACCCTGGCCGACCTCGTGTACCCGCTGCTCGACCCCCGGGTGGGCCGATGACGGCCGGGACCGGGGAGCCCGTCAAGGACGGTGCTCTCGAGGCGCCCAGTCCGCGGACGCTGGCCCGCCGCCGGCGCCGCGCGTCCGCCGCGCGCTTCTGGCGGGAGTACCGCACCCACCGGGCCGGACTGGTGGGGCTGGCCGCGCTCGCCCTGTTCGCTCTGGCCGCCCTGACCGCGCCGCTCACCGTCGGCTCCGACGTGTCCAGCGTGACCGGGGCGCCCGGACAGCCGCTGGAGACGCCCAGCGGGGAGTTCTGGCTGGGCACCGACCGGTTCGGGCGGGACCTGCTCGGCCTGGTGGTGTGGGGGTCGCGGGTCTCGCTGCTGGTGGGGCTGCTCGCCGCCGCGCTGTCCGTCGCGATCGGCACCCTCGCCGGCATCACCGCGGGCCACTTCAAGGGCGCCTACGCCACCGTGGTCATGCGGATCACCGACTGGTTCCTGGTGATGCCGACGCTCGTCCTCGCCATCGCGCTGGCCACCGTGATGTCCCGCTCGCTGGGCACGGTCGTGCTGGCCATCGGCGTCACGTCCTGGCCGACGACGGCCCGGCTGGTGCGGGCGCAGACCCTCGCCGTGGAGGCCCGGCCGTACATCGAGCGGGCCCGGGCACTGGGCGGCGGGCACCGGCACATCATGGTGCGGCACGTCCTGCCCAACGTGATGCCGCTGGTCCTCGCCCAGACCACGCTGATGATCTCCTCCTCCATCCTCGCCGAGGCGACGCTCGCCTTCCTGGGACTGGGCGACCCGACCGTCGTGTCCTGGGGCGGGCTGCTCCAGGACGCCCGGGAGGCCGGCTCGGTCTCCTCCGGGAACTGGTCGTACCTGGTGCCGCCCGGCCTCGCCATCGCGGGCGTCGCGCTGGCGTTCACGCTGTGCGGGCGCGCGGTGGAGTCCGTCCTCAACCCCAGGCTGGGGGTGGCCCGTTGACACTTCTCGAGGTCCGGAACCTGGAGGTGACCTACCCGGGCGGCGCGGCCGCCGTACGGGGGGTCGACCTGACCCTGGAGGCCGGACAGAAGCTCGGCATCGCCGGGGAGTCGGGGTGCGGCAAGTCCACGCTCGCGCTCGCCCTGCTGCGGCTGCTGCCGCCCGGCACCCGGGTCGGCGGCGAGGTCCTGCTCGACGGCGAGGACGTCCTCACCATGCGGTGGGGCCGGGTGCGGGCGGTGCGCTGGGCCGGAGCGTCCATCGTCTTCCAGGGCGCCATGCACTCCCTGAACGCCGTACACCGCGTCGGCGACCAGATCGCCGAGCCGATCCTGCTGCACCGCCGGGCGACCCCGGCCGCCGCGCGGCGGCGCACCGGGGAACTGCTGGAGCAGGTGGGGCTCCCGGCGGCGCGCGCGTCGGCGTACCCGCACGAACTGTCCGGCGGGCAGCGCCAGCGCGTCATGATCGCCATGGCGCTGGCCTGCGACCCCCGCCTGGTCGTCGCCGACGAACCGACGACCGCGCTGGACGTGATGATCCAGGCGCAGATCCTGCGGCTCATCGAACGGCTCGTCGCCGAGCAGGAGCTCGGGCTCGTCGCGATCAGCCACGACCTCGCCGTCCTCGCCGAGACCTGCGACCGGATGGCGGTGATGTACGCGGGCCGGGTGGTCGAGGAGGGACCGGCGCGCACGGTGTACGAGGACGCCGGCCACCCCTACGCGCGGGCGCTGTCGGAGGCGTTCCCGAGGATCGGCGACCCCGCCTCCCGGTTCGCCCCGCGCGGCCTGCCGGGCGACCCGCCCGACCCGTCGGCGCTGCCCTCCGGGTGCGCCTTCCACCCCCGCTGCCCGGTCGCGCTGGACTCCTGCGCGGTGGACGACCCGGCGCTGCGCGTGTCGGGCACGGGCCGACGGGCGGCGTGTGTGCACGTGGGCGCGGCCCAGGACGCGAGGAGCGGAACTTGACTTCCTCCCCCTCCTGAAGGAGGGGGATTCCTACGGCTCGCGCCGTAGGGGTTTCTGCTTCATCGCCGCCTGCCCGCCCGGAGTGCTCCGTTGAGGTCTTACGCCAGCTCCACAGACAGACGCCGTCAGCCCGACGGCCAGGATGTTCTTCGCCGCGTTCACGTCCCGGTCATGGGTCGTTCCGCAGTCGCACGTCCACTCGCGGACGTTCAGCGGCATCTTGTCCTGCAAGCTGCCGCAGGTCGAGCACAGCTTGGAGGAGGGGAACCAGCGGTCGATCGCGATCACTTCGCGGCCGTACCACTGGGCCTTGTACTCCAGCACGCTCCGGAAATCGGACCACGCCGCATCGCTGATGGCACGAGCCAGGCTCCCGTTTTTCACCATGTTCCGGACGGCGAGGTCCTCGATCACGATCGTTTGGTTTTCACGAACGAGCCGAGTGGTGAGCTTGTGCAGGTGGTCCCGGCGACGGTCGGCGATCCGGGCGTAGACCTTTGCGACCTTCCGGCGGGCCTTGGCCCGGTTCGCTCCGTCACCCTTGGCCTTGCGGGCAAGCCGGCGCTGGGCCTTGGCGAGGCGGACGCGGTCACGTCGCTCATGCCGGGGGTTGGAGACCTTTTCGCCGGTCGAGAGGGTCAGCAGGTGGTCGAGCCCGACGTCGATGCCGACGGCCGCGTTGGCGGCGGGGAGGGGCTGGACGGACGGGTCCTCGCACAGCAGGGACACGTACCAGCGTCCGGCCGCGTCCTGGGACACGGTCACCGTGGACGGCGACGCACCCTCGGGGAGGGGACGGGACCACACGATGCCGAGCGGCTCCGCCATCTTCGCCAGGGTCAGGTTCCCGTCCCGGAACCGGAACGCGCTGGTGGTGTACTCCGCCGACTTCCGGGACCTTTTCCGCGACTTGAAGCGCGGGTACTTCGCGCGCTTGCCGAAGAAGTTCGTGAACGCCGTCTGCAGGTGCCGCAGGGCCTGTTGGAGCGGGACCGAGGAGACCTCGTTGAGGTACGCGAGTTCCTCGGTCTTCTTCCAGGCCGTCAGTATCGCCGATGTCTGGTTGTAGTTCACCCGTTCCTGCCGCGACCACGCTTCCGTGCGCGCGGCAAGGGCGAGGTTGTAGACCTTCCGCACGCAGCCGAACGTGCGGGACAGCTCTGCTGCCTGCGCATCGGTCGGATAGAAGCGGTACTTGAACGCCCGCTTCGCGTGTGCGGTCTTCACAGTTCACATACTGGCCCATCAGTTTGTGACGGAGTGCGGGCGGTTGGGTGCGGACGCCGGTCCGCCCTGGCGGCGAGCCGGCTTTTCCTGCCCTGCTCCGCAGGAGCTTCGTTTCTCCCCCGCAAGCGGGAGGTACCCCCACCCCTGCCTGAAGGCAGGGGTATCCACGAAGGAGAGACCCGATGAGCCTGCTGAGCGCGCGGGACCTGCACGTCACCTTCCCCGGCCGGCACGGCGGCCCGCCCGCCCGCGCGGTGGACGGTGTCGAACTGGACATCGGGGCCGGGGAGATCGTCGCGCTGGTCGGCGAGTCCGGCTGCGGCAAGACGACCCTGGCCCGCGCCCTGCTCGGGCTCGTCCGGCCGACGCGGGGGCGGGTCGTCTTCGACGGGAAGGAGGTACGGCCCGACGCGCGCGCCCTGAAGGCGTACCGGCGCCGCGTCCAGCTGGTCCTCCAGGACCCGACGGGCTCCCTGAACCCCCGGCACACCGTGTACGAGGCGGTCGCGGAGGGGCTGCGCATCCACGGGCACACCGGCGACGAGCGTGCGGCGGTGGCCGAGGCACTGTCCCGGGCCGGGCTGCGGCCGCCCGAGCGCTTCTTCCTGCGTTATCCGCACGAGCTGTCCGGCGGGCAGCGCCAGCGCGTGGTCATCGCGGGCGCGCTGGTCCTCGCGCCCGAACTCCTCGTCGCGGACGAGCCGGTGGCCTCCCTGGACGCCTCCGTGCGCGGGGAGATCCTGGCGCTGCTGCTGCGGCTGCGCACCGAACTCGGGCTGTCCGCGCTGGTGGTCACGCACGACCTGGGGCTGGCGTGGAACATCGCCGACCGGGTGGCGGTGATGTACCTGGGCCGGATCGTGGAGACCGGGGACGTCGAGCAGGTCCTGACAGCACCCCGGCACCCGTACACGCGGGCGCTGCTGTCGGTCCTCCCCGAGGCGCCGGGCACCCCCGTGATCCTCAGCGGCGAACCGCCGGACCCGTCACGGGTGCCGGGCGGCTGCCGCTTCCACGCGCGCTGCCCGGTGCTGGCGAGCGGGGAGGCGGAGCGGGCCGGGGTGGCGGACGCGTGCCGCACCGAGGACCCGGAGATCCTCGACGGCGGCGCGCACGCCCAGGTGGCCTGCCACTGGGCGCGGGCGGCCACGCGGGCCTGACAACGCACGAGGACCGGGGGCGAGCGCCTGCTGCGGCGCTCGCC
>NZ_JBHWJK010000036.1:0-66640 GCF_042731455.1 Streptomyces sp. NPDC059852
CAGCCGCTACGCGGCGGCCAACTCCCCTGCTCCGCAGTGGAGTTGATGACCCGTCACTCCGTTCCGGGTCCTGGAATTGCTCCGCAATTCCAGACAGAAATTCGCTCCGCGAATTCCTGAGAAGCGCAGCTACACGAGCGGGGTCGGCTCGGTTGGAAATATCCAATAGCGGTATTGGCACCTCTTGGGAGGGTAAAAATTATAAAGGTCAAACTTTCTCGAAAAAATGACTTCCCCTCAGTTGCGCCAGAAGGGACGTCAGAAGACCGACCACGTGCCCTAAGGGCGTTGGCCTTGAGGGCGCAGAAGCTGGCTGTCCGGCCGTACACCCTCAGCGCAGCACCTGACGAGCAATCAGGTGCAATTCGGTATGCGGCAGGAGTGGAACAGACCTTCCCGTCACGGGTTGGACACGTTGCTATTTGGAGTCCTTAAGGGTGCGTTCTCCGGGGGATGCGGAAAGTCCGAGGGTGCGGCGTGGAGTTTCAGATCTCTAATGGAATTGCCCGCCGAGTGCGCGGCGGTAGCGCCGCTCTATCCTTCATGCGTCACGACGGTCGAGGTGGCGGGCCAGGAGTTCGCCAGCTCTTCCGATTCCCGCGGTCAGCCACTACGCGGGGAGGGACATCATGCAGACCGCACACAAGACGTGGCAAGGCGCGCACTGCCGGCGCCCTCGAGGTTTCATGCTGCCGTGCACGAGTTCGTGAACAGGTTATGCAGCGTCATACCAAGGTTTGTTGTCGGCCCAGTGCCGGATCCATCCCGCGAAGCCGGGTTCTCCGGTGGTGTAACCGAACTGAGCCCCGAAGGGGACGGCACCGACGTCACTGATGAGCCAGATGTGCCCTCGATGGGGTCCGGTGACGATGAGGTGCCAGTTCATCGCACATCCGTCGGTGCCGAGCACGATGGAGCCCTGGCTGTAGACCTTTTCAAGGAGATCGTCGGTATCGTCGTTCGATGCCTCGTCCTCTTCCCACTTCCACGCCCGGGTCAGTGGAAACGGCTCCCGCAGGTCACGGTCCTGCTCGTCATCGCCCCAGTCGTCCGGAAGCTTCGCCACGGGCAGGAGCCCGTACGTCGGCGGCCCGGAGGACGAACCGTCCGCTATCTCAGCGATGAAGGTCCGATAGGGCTCGGGTAGCACGATTCCGTGTTCTGCCTCAAAGACACGGACCGCCTCCCATTCAAGAGCCGGCTCAGCTCCGTCATCGGCATCGAACGCCGCATGGAGCGCAGCCAACTCAACAGGGTCCGCATGATCAATGTTCATGGGGCATGAATACCATCCTGTACGGGCCTGTCGATCATCCTCAGGCTTCGTGATGTGTGTGCCTGCCCTCCTCCGCGGGACCTGTTCACAGGGATGCGGGTCTCACGGGGTCGGTCTTGTGATCCGATTGCCGCCGGGCACCGTTGGTCTCGGGTGTCACGCGCGCGCGGGGTGCGGTTGGTGGAGCGGGTGGCTGCTGCCTAGCAGTTGGGCTGTCTGGTACTGCGCCTGTTCGGCGGCTGCCAGGGCGTCTCCCCGCTCGCGCACCAGGTCCTCGTAGATGGGTGGGGGGTTTCCTTCGTTCGGGCTGCCTGTCATGGTGCTGGCCTTTCCATCTTGGGCACTGTCCGAAGTGGTCGTTTCGGCGCGGCGTTGGGCTTTGTGAGGCTCTGCAGAAGTGGCGCGTTCGCGTTGGATCAGGCTCGGTTTATTTTTGTGGCAATGCCGTCGTCGATCAGTAGACAAATGACGGCCGGAAGCCCCTAATTGGCACGTAGGCTCTCTGTGTCCATGGTGGAAATGTCTTGTGCCCATCCGGCCAGCCAGTCTGCCGTTCTGTGCACCGAATTCGACGAAGGGGTTCGCCTGGTTGGCGTCGAGCAGGTGGAGCACGGTCCGCAATCCCAGCAGGCCGGCCGTGATGTCGGCGATCGTGCAGATGGTGAGGGCCGTTCTGTGTGCGGCGTTCTGGTTGCGGACGGAATGGGTCGGGCGTCGCCGGATGGCCGTGGGTCTGGTATCCGGACGCCGGGTCGGTGTGGTTCATGGGGGGATCTGTTTTCCTCCCTCTACAGCGTCCGGTATTCGTCGTAGCGTTACAGTCTGCGGTTGGAACACCATAATGTCGGGGCCTATTCGGTCACGTACCGAAAAGAGCACACTGCGCCGTACATTCCGGGCAACGGGAATGTGATGTTTTGAGGTGGCCCGGCGGGCCTACCTCGACCTCCTTTTGGCGCCGATCAACAGGCGGGGCGCGGCCGTTCTGCTGCTGTTGTCCTATGTGTCCTGGCGAGAGGGGGCGGGGCCTGATGGAGGGCGTGGTCGCCGCCGCGGATGGGGCACCGAGTAGCGGGTGTCCGTGCGTCGTCCGAAGATGCGGGCGTGTGCGGTGGTCATGGGGCTGACCGCGTCACATCGATGGCTGCCGGTGTCGGCGGGCCGGACAGCGCTGGGTCCTGCCGGCGAGTCGTTCGGGCACACCCGAAGTGTTGCGCCAGTAGCCGTTCGAAGACTGAAAGGGATTCGCACAGGTGGTCTTTGAGGAGTCGTACTGGTTGACCTCGCCCGTCTGGGGTACTGCCCTGGTCAGCGAGGTCCTGGTGCGTTGGCCCGCGTACACGGTGTGCCGTGCTTCTTGCCGGTTCGCGTGATGCCGAGGAGCTCGGCCCGGTCGCGGGCCGATGGGCGATGGGGCATTCGCCCGCAGTTTGGTCCTGGGGCTTGTGGGAGTGAGCAGTGGCGGAAGGGTCGTGGTTGCTCGCCGAAGCTTTGGGTGCGGAGTTCTGCGGCGGTCGGTGATGGGGCTGCGGTGGCGGCCCGGATGATCGAAGCCGGCTCTGTCGATGGCTATTGCTGGTGCGTTCTTCCTGCTGATGATCTAGGGTCGCGCTGTTCTCTGGGGAGGGGAAGGTTCATGAGGCGTGGGGGCCGGTGGGCTGTGCTGTGCGCGGCTGCGGTGCTTGTTGTGTCGGGGTGCGGGCAGCGAGCGGCGGAGCACGAGCCTGATTTTGCGAGCGCCGCGATGCTGCCGGAGCGGCTCGGTGCGGATGGCACCACCATCGCTGTCGGTGATCCTGGCGCGCCGGTGAAGGTGCATCTGTATGAGGATCCTCGTTGTCCGTACTGCAAGGAGTTCGAGACGACGGGCGGTGGTCCGCGGCTTGGTGAGGCGTTGCTCGACCGGTCGGCCGTTGCCGAGTACACGCTCGCTTCCTTCCTGGATGACCGGCTCGGTGGCACCGGTTCTAAGAAGGCGGTCAACGCGCTGCGTGCCGCGCTGGAGGAAGGCAAGTTCGTGGAGTATCACGCGCTGCTCTATGCCAACCAGCCCGAGGAGAGTGTCGACGGTTACACCGACGCCTACCTGCTGGAACTTGCCGGTGATGTCGAGGGGTTGCGGAGTCCGAGGTTTGATGAGGCGGTCCGGTCCATGAAGTACCGCGCTTTCGTCGCCGCTTCCGAGGAGGCTTACGAGAGGGCCGGTGGGGTCAAGGAACCTGAAGGTCCCGGCACGCCCACCGCGGTGATCAATGGCAAGCGGATTCCGCTCGAGTATGGCGCCCTTCTCATGGAACGGGAGACCTTCGCCCGGCTTCTCCAGGAGATCCACGACAAGCCCGGAGAGTGGGACGCGACCACGCTTTGATCACCTCGCGCCATCGGGGACTGCTCGTGGCCGTCGGCGGCCTCACGCTCGCGCACTGTCGGTGCGGCAGTGAGCCTGAGGCAGTCGGTTGTCCAGCGGTCTGGGGGGAAGCCAGTAGGGTGCGCCGGGTGGTGAGTGAACCCGGCCGGGCCGATGCCCTCCGCCTCATCGTCACAGGGGGAGGGACCGGTGGCCGTGCTTACCCGGCGCTCGCTGCGATTCGTGTCCTGCGGGGTCGGCTGGCGGTCGGGGGCAGGCTTCTGGCAGGAGTTTCGCCGCCTGCCCGACCGGTGAGGCGAGGCCGACCGCGGCTTCGCGCCCACGGTGCGCACACCGGCCCTCCCCCCTCCCCCGGGCGAGAGCCCGGTACGAGCAGCCCGGCGGCCTCGGCGGCCTTCAGTAGCGCCGGTTCAGGCGGGCCGGGGGGCTTGTCGGGGCCGGTCCGCAGCCCGCGACCGGCTGTTGGCACGAGACCGGGCCCGCCTCAGCAGCGGTGGCGGGTTGTGAACGCTCCCTGCCTTGTGGCCCTCGTCCGCGTCGGGGCCCACTTCGACGGCCCACCTCGTGGAAGGTCGTGAAGTCCGCGCGGCAGGAATGGCCCGACCGATCTGCGGAACGCCACCCACGGCTTCGGGTCACGGGCGCGGGAAGCGGGCGCGCATGGCGTTGATGCAGGTGTCTCGGGAGGTGGGTCCGCCGAATCGAAGGCGGTCGTAGCCCGTGAATGCCGGCTCCAGGGTGTCGAGTTCGTCGACAAGAGCGTGCAGTCGCTCAGACCATTGCACTGAACCGGTATCCGGCTCGTTCACTGCGGCACCGATCGCGGTCGTCAGGTAGTCCTTACGCTGAATGGTGGTGGGGGTCACGGAGTGCAGGCACACGTACTGTCCGCTGAGATACGCATTCCACTCCGCCTTCCCTGTCATCGGGTCGGCCCAGTGAGCGGTGAACCATGCTTCGAGCAGGTCTACGCCGCCGGCCTCGTCGGCGAGAGTGAACAGGTCGGCCGGTACCATCTCAGCACCGTCGGAGCGCAGATATCCCGGAAGCGGCAGACGCTGCTCGAGCATCAGCCGGCGGACCGTATCGGCTTCGCGGCCATGGACTGCGCACAGTTCCTCCAGGGCAACGAACTGTGCGCTGACGTACGCGTCATCCGGGTCGGTCATCGGATGGCCGCCGTTGACCTCGCGGAACCGCTCTGCGAGTTGCTGCTTCAGGTCCGTCTCCGGCACAGGGGGCCTCCGGCGTCATCGGCGCGGGCGTTTCCCCCGCAGGGGTTCTGCACGCTACAAGCCGGACGGTTCGGCACCCACCGAACAATCGATGAAACTACGAAAGAATCAGGGCACCTCACCCCATCCTCCGCCCTCCGAACCACAATGCCTGGCAGTAGCTCGACGACGCCTGTGATGGGCTGGTTGTGCTGCCCGGTCACCGCGTGGGCCGCACACGCCTGTAGGGATGCGGTTCGCGTCTCCCCGACCGGCTGGGGCTGGCGTCGGGCCCCGGTGCCAGTTCCATGCCGCGGTCGGCGACGTTGACCTCGACGCATCAGCCGCGTTCGGCGACCGTCCTTGTACACGGGCGAAGCCCGAGTAACTCCCTTGCAGCAGGAGTTTTCCTACGGGTCGCTGAAAGAGATCGCAGGGGCTGGGGCTGCTGAAGGCGGCGACAGTGTTGTTTGCGACGATGCGCGTGTGAGCTACGGCCTTGTTGTCTGGGTCGGCCCCGCCGTGCCCTGTCCTGTCGACTCACCGCACAGCCTCAGAGCGGGATCATCGCATGGCCGTCGGTCCGCGCTCCAGGGGACGTGACCGGGCGCGCCAGTCGGCATCTTCCCACGGGGGATGGCAAGGTGACGGTGGGTCAGGACATCTCGGGCCTACCTCACGGTCCTGGCATAGCCACCCGCGCTCATACCGAGCTCCCGGCGGAAGTGCCGATTGAGCTGGCTCTGATCACAGTAGCCAAGCTCGGCGGCGGTCTCTGCCACGGATCGTCCTGCCGCCAGCAGGGACTTGGCGTGTGCCAAACGCAACAAGGTCCGGTAGCGGTGCGGCGGAACTCCGTAAGCCTCCCGGAAACCCCTGATCAAGTGGCGTTTGCTGCAACCGGCGACGGCCGCGAGGTCGTCGAGCTTGATGTTGGAGTCCAGTTGGTTGTGGAGCATCTCTCGTACTTGACGAAGCGCTCGAGGGCGAAGTGTCGGACTCGCTGTGCCGGGAGCGTCCGCGTGCCTGGCGAGCAGGACGTTCAGCAGGCGGATCAGTGAGGACTCGAGGTCCAACTCGTCCTCGCCGTCGGCCAGACCTCTGTGCAGCGCGGCGATGCCGTTGAAGAGGCCGCGGTCGGAGTAGGTCACCTGGTGGAAGCGCGGGCGGCCTGTGCCGAGCGGGATGAGTTCGGCGTCGATGAACATCAGTTGCACGAGGGCCTGGCCGTCAGCGGCGGCTTTGTCCTGAGCGAGGCAGCTCACGACCTCGTGGGGTTCGATCACCGTCACCGCGCCAGGAGCAGGGGGACTCTGGGTTCGCCCGAGGTACTGAAAGGGGGGTGCGGATCCGCCGTGCGTGATCTTGACGGTGTACCCGCTGTTCACGACGGTCGGGAAGTCACCGTCGGCAACGCGCACGACCAGGCTCTCGATTCCGAACGGTGCTCTTCTGCGATGCCCGTCGCTCGCGGACTCAGCCATGTCATTTTCGCCCTAGTTCGGCTTGTTCGATCGATCTTACAGTTCCCGGCAGGACGAGGGGCGTCCGTCGGGTCGGGAGGCACGACCGTCGAAGGTCGGGTAAGTCGTCCCCTGGCCGTCGGACTGTCCCCGTTCGTACCGATCCGGGTGCCGGGCGGCGGTCCCTGACCCATTTGGGCTCGTGGCCATGACCGCCGTTCCCCTGCCTGCCGCCCTTTGCGACGGGCGCTATGTCGACACCGATCTTGAAAGGGCTCCGATGAGCAAGCCGTACAGCGACGCCGCCAACATCCCGGTCAACGCGTCGCAACCTGTCCTCACCTACCACCCGGTCACCCTCGACGTCCCCGGCCGGCCCGTGCCGCTGGAGGTCAAGGTGTCGATTCCCGCGAGCGGCACCGATCTGCCGCTCATCCTCCTGTCCCATGGGCATGGGATGGCGAACTTCCTGTCCTCCTACAACGGTTACGGGCCGCTGGCGAACTTCTTCGCCGCCCATGGGTTCGCGGTCGTCCAGCCGACCCACCTGGACTCGACGGCCCTCGGTCTGCGCGACACCGGTCTGAGGGACGCGCCCTTGTTCTGGCGTGACCGCGCCACCGACATGCACACCATCCTCGACCGCCTCGACGCCATCGAGGCCGCCGTCCCCGGTCTTGCCGAGCGGCGGATCGACAGGGATCGTGTCGGTGCCGTAGGACACTCCCTGGGCGGCAACACCGTCTCTCTCCTCCTCGGGGCCCGGATGCTGGACCCGGGGGACGACCGGCCGAAGGACCTCTCCGACTCCCGTGTCAAGGCGGGGGTGCTCATCGGGGCTCCGGGCATCGGCAACGACGAGCACTTCGCCGAGTGGGCGAAGACGAACTACCCGGTGCTGTATTACACCGATTTCGAGCAGATGACAGGCGCCGGTCTGATCATCGTGGGCGATCAGGACCTCAACCCGCACTTCTCCAGTCGGCTCAGCTACCGTGCCGACGCCTACTCGGCCAGCCCTGGCGGCAACAAGACCATGGTGACCATGTACGGCGCCGGCCACATCTTCGGTGGCATATCCGGATACGACGCGGCGGAGACGGACGACGAGAATCCCGAGCGTGTGGCGACTCTGCGGGCTCTTGTGTGGGCGTACTTGCGCAGCCGGCTCTACTCGGCCGACCCGTCCTGGAAGAACGCGGTGAACGCCCTGGAGAACGGTGAGGACCCGATGGCCATGGTCGAGACGAGGTAGTTCCGCGAGGTGGGCGGCGGCGCGGCGCGACGGCCGCCGTCCACGGCACTTCATCGCACCGAGACCTTCCGCCCCCAGCGCAGATCGCCCAGGAGCAACCGCCATGTGGACCACGTTCGCCGCGACCGTCGGTGGAAGCGCCGCCGGCCTCACCGGCCTCACCTTCATCGTCGTCGCGTTCCGCTTCGACGTCGTCGCCACCTCCCAGGAGTACCGCAACCGCGCCGCGCAGACCGTGTCCCTGTTCCTGACGACCACAGTGACCGCATCGCTGGTCACTCTGCCGCAGCCGACCTGGGCGCTCGGGGTCGAGCTGCTGGTCGCCGCAGCGGCGAGCGCAAGTCTGCTTGCGGTGCTCGACCACGCGGCCCGCCGTGGCACGTCCCGGCATGCGCGGTTCGTCCTCGTCGTCGCGCTCGTCGTGTTCGCGGCAGGTATCGCCGCCGCCGGAGTGTTCGCCGCCGTCGGCTCCACCTGGGGGTTGGGCTTCTACGCCGCGAGTTCGCTGCTCGGCCTCACGTGGGGCGTCTACGGGACGTGGGTCTTCCTCACCCAGGCGGGCACAGATCAGATCAACGCGGTAGCAGACGTGCATGACCAGCCCGGCACCGTGCCGGCCGCCTGACCGGCCTCACACAGTGAGGCGGTTCGGGCGTGCGTCCGGGATCGTTGCTCAGGACTCGTCGGTGAGGAAGTGCTCGGCGAGCGGGGTGCCTGCGAACTTCTTGTGCATCAGACGGGAGAAGAGCAGCAGTGCGTTGCACGGCCGGTGGAGGACCGCGAGGTCCTGGGCCTGTCCTGCGGTGTTGCGGGTGACTGTGACGACGACCTTCAGGGGTTCGCCTTGGATGGAGGACTCGTATATCTCCAGGAATCCGTTGTCGCCGAAGTCGCCGGCGTAGCTGAAGTCCTGGAACTCGTACAGGGTGCGTGCCGTGACCACGATGGCGCGCACCGCTTCGGGTCCTCGCGCCGTGCCGTTCATCGCCGCGCCTTCCAGGGTGACGTCATCGGCCAGGTTGTCCAGCCACCACGGGTAGTAGCTCAGTCCTTGGTGGTTTTCGCTGTCGCGTTCGGTGTCGGTCATGTGAGGTGCCTTTTCTCGCTGCTGCGACCGTGGGCCGGGTTCTGGATGGGAGGGGCTGGATGTGGCTGTCTGCGTTCAGCCGCGGTGGGTCTCGAGGAGTCGCAGCCACACTTCGCTGATCGTGGGGAAGGCCGGCACGGCATGCCACAGGCGTTCCAGCGGTACCTCGCTGACGATGGCGACGGTGGCGGAGTAGAGCAGTTCGCCGACTCCGGGGCCGACGAAAGTGGCACCGACCACCGTGCGTTGATCCGCGTCGATGAGTATGCGGGCTCTGCCTCGGTAGCCCTGGGCGTACTGGTGGGCTCCCGAGACGCGGGCCAGGTCGTAGTCGACCACGTCGACGCGCCGTCCGGACTGTTGGGTCTCGTGTGTGGTCAGGCCGACGGATGCGACCTCAGGGTCGACGAAGACGACCTGCGGGACGGCCGCGGCGTCGGCGGTGGCGGTGTGCGGACCCCACCTGTCGGTGTGGACTTGCCCGCCCTTCGCCCGCGCCACGATCGCGGCCCCGGCGATCCGAGCCTGGTACTTGCCCTGGTGTGTGAGGAGCGCGCGGCGGTTGACGTCTCCGACCGCGTAGAGCCAGCCGTCGGACACGGCCGTGACCTGGCAGGAGTCGTCGACGGTGAGCCAGTCGCCCGGCGTCAGGCCGACGCTGTGCAGTGCGACGTCGCTCGTGTTCGGGATGCGGCCGGTGGCGAAGAGGATCTCGTCGGCGACCAGGTCGCTGCCGTCGTCGAGGGTGATGGCCACCTCGCCGTCGTCCCCACCGTGGCGCTTGACCGCTGTGACGGTGACCCCCAGGCGCACGTCGGCGCCCGCCTCGCGCAGGCCCTCGGTGACGAGCTCGCCGGCGAAGGGCTCCATCCGGTGCAGCAGCCCGTCGCCGCGGACGAGCAGGGTCACTTGGGAGCCGAGTGCTTGCCAGGCCGTGGCCATCTCGGCCGCCACCACCCCGCCGCCCACCACCGCGAGCCGGCCGGGCACATGGTCCGCGCCGGTGGCCTCTCGGCTGGTCCAGTGCCTTGTGGTGTCCAGTCCTGGCAGGTCGGGCAGTGCCGTGGTGGTGCCCGTGCAGAGGGCGACGGCATGACGTGCGCTCAGCAGGACCGTATCTCCCTGCGGGGTCGTCACCGACACGCGCTTGGGGCCGTCGAGGCGCGCGTGGCCCCGCACGAGGTCGACGGAAACCGATTCGAGCCATTTGACCTGGTTCCCGTCGTCCCAGTGGAAGGTCATCTCGTCGCGGTGGGCGAGTACGGCGGCGACGTCCAGCGGCCCGGCCGCCGCCTTGGCGAGCCCCGGGACACGCCGGGCGTCGGCGCGCGCCAGGACCGGCCTGAGCAAGGCTTTGCTGGGCTCGCATGCCCAGTACGAGCATTCACCTCCGATGAGTTCGCTCTCCACGATGACGGTGCTGAGCCCGGCGGCGCGGGTCCGGTCGGCGACGTTCTCGCCGACCGGACCGGCACCGATGACGACCACGTCGTAGTCCCGGCTCGTTTCACTCGATGCGACTTGACTCATCATTGATCCTGTTCGTCTCGGGTGACGGCACGAGCCGTCGAGGCCTCGGCCGGTCGGATCGCGATGCCCCCGGACGCGTCGTGTGGCGCGTCTCGGGTGACGGCACGAGCCGTGGAGGCCTCGGCCGGTCGGATCGCGATGCCCCGGGGGCGCGTCGTGTGGCGCACCGCGGCTTTGCGGCCGGGAGGTGTGCCCGTCTCGTCGGGCTGCTCGTGCGGCGAGGCCGGGTCAGCGGCCGGGGGCTCGCTGCGTGATCTCCTGCAGCACCCAGCCGTTGCCGTCCGGGTCGCTGAAGGTGGCGTAGGAGCCGTAGCTGGCGCGCTCGGGGTGCGGGCCGGTGATCCGCTCCTGGCCCTGGCCGTCGTGGACGACATCGCCGGCGTCGTGCCCGTGGAAGAAGACGCCCTTGCCGTCGTGGAAGATGTCGCTCACCTCGATGCCGCGCCCGACGAGCTGCGCGCGGGCCTGTTCGATGTCCGGGACGACGAGGTACAGGCCCTGGACGGAGCCGGGCGGGGCCGTCGTCAGGCCCCTGCCGAAGATGATCGAGGCCTCGGACCCGGGCGGCGTGAGGTGCACGACCCGGTAGTCCTCGTTGATGTCCTTGGCGAGGTCGAGCCGGAAGCCCGCTTTCTCGTAGAAGGCCCTGGCGCGGTCGACGTCCGAGACAGGCAGGACGAGAAGTTCGAGTTTCATGTTCATTTCTGCGCTCACTTTCGTTGTCCGGGCCCCGCGCCTGTACGGGACTTCTTCGGCGCGGTCCCGTGGTGTGCAGGACGTGCGGAAGGGCGGAAAGCCCCCGTGAACGGCCGGCCGGGAAGGCGTCAGCCGAGGTAGAGGTCTTCGTGTGCCGTCACGAACTGCTCGATCGTCTGGGCCGGCTCCCCGGTGAGGTTCTCGACGTCCCTGGAGGCACGGTCGTAGCGGTTCTGCTGGTGGAGCCGGCACATGGTGACGATGTGCTGCTCGATGTGCGGTGGCAGGCCGATCTTGGAGAGCACCTGCGTGCGCCACTGTTCGAGCGGCACGTCGACGTAGGCCACCGGCCGGCCCAGTGCTTTGGAGAAGGCCTCGGCCATCTCCGTCATGTCGAGGGTGCGTGGCCCGGTCAGTTCGTAGACGTGCCCCACGTGGGGAAGCGGGTCGTGCAGCACGGCCGCGACCGACCGTGCGACGTCGTCCACGGCGATCGGCGACGTGCGTCCCGCTCCGAACGGCAGCGCGATCGTGCCGTTCTCGCGGATCGTCTGCGCGGGGAGCGTCGTGAACAGCGGGTTGTCCAGGAACGTCGTCGGCCGGATGTGCACAACCGGCAGTCCGGACCAGTTCAGGACCTGCTCCGCGAGCCAGTGCAGTCGCTGCTGGTGCGACTCGGCGGTGCTGGTGGCGGTCATCTGAGACACCGTCATCTGCGACATGTCGATCAGCGCGTCCAGCATGCCGTACTCCCGCGCGACGCTCGCCGCGACGGTCGCCGCGAGGAGGTGGTCGGGTGAGACGGGCATGGCGAAATACATGCTCTTGGCGCCTTCCAGTGCGGCCGCGACGGTTTCGGGTCGCGTGAGATCGCCGATGACGACCTCTGCGCCCAGGGCGCGCAGTTGCGCGGCACGGTCGTCGTCCCGGCGGACCATGACGCGCACGGGCACCTGCTGTGCGCGCAGCTTCTCCAGGACGGCGCGGCCCACGCCGCCGGCACCTGTGATCAGGACCAGGTCTGCGACAGCCATCAGGTGCTCACCTTCTACGGGATCGGACAAGATCGCGCCTTCGCATCCGGGGTGGAGCGCGCGGTGATCGACGGGCACATCCACAGGCACAGGCACTGCGGGAACGGCCGGTGAGCGGCATCGCAGGCCTGCTTCCACCTATACCATTAGGAGCATATGCTCCTAATGGTATAGGTGGAAGCAGGCCCCGGGCCAACGGATGCCACCACCGAGCGCCTTGCGCGGCACACACGCGCCGCCGGCGGAATAAGCGCCTCGCGAGAGCCGGTTCCCGCACCGCCCACTGCCGGACGACCGCTTCCGGCGACTTCGCCCCGCGTCAAGCCTACGTCCGGGCCGGTAGCGTCGCGACCGGCCGACGATCCCCCCCTCCCCCCCCCGCTCCCAGCGGACGGCCCCGCGCGGCACCCGTCGCGCCGCCCCGGCCGCCCCTTCGGGTCCAGGGGCGCGGCGCCTGCGTCCTCCCCCGGGCCAGGTGGGCACCGCCACCATTAGGAGCATATACTCGTACACGCTCGTCCACGGGATCGGTATCTGGAGAGGATCATGACGCGCACCGGAACAGACACCCTCGACGCCTGCAACAACCTGGCCCTGCGCAAGGCGGCCCGATACCTCGGCGCCACCTACGACAAGGCGCTCGCCCCGACGGGCCTGCGCGCGACGCAGTTCAGCATCCTGCAGAAGCTGAGCACCCAGGAGCAGACCACCATCACGAGCCTCGCCGACATGATCGCCATGGACCGCACCACCTTGGCCACCAACCTCAAGCCCCTCGCCCGGGAGGGACTGGTCACCGTCGAGCCCTCACCGACCGACCGCCGCGCCCGCATCGTCACCCTCACCCCGGACGGCCTCGCCCGGATGAAGGCCGCCCTCCCCTACTGGCGCACCGTGCAGTCCGA
The DNA here is from genome assembly GCF_042731455.1 of Streptomyces sp. NPDC059852. NCBI lineage: Bacteria > Bacillati > Actinomycetota > Actinomycetes > Kitasatosporales > Streptomycetaceae > Streptomyces > Streptomyces sp. NPDC059852. The sequence goes on from NZ_JBHWJK010000036.1 coordinate 12,829, forward strand.
GTTCGAGGAGAGCTTCGGCCAGGACAAGGCAGCCCGACTGCGCGCCGCGCTCGAGGACGTCCTCGGCACCGGATTCCACCCCTGGGCGGAGTAGACGCCGGCCCTCCTGTCGGCGGGCCCCGCCTGGAACAGGTGGAGGAAGCACCCGATCCCGACTCCCGACCGCTCCGGCGGCGGCGATCGACGTCAACCGGACGCGAATCTTTCCGGTCCTTCACAAGGGTCCTCTCGGGATTCGTACGGCGCGTGAAGGGTGGCGCAGCACTGCGGAAGGATCGAGGACCCCGGCACCGGGGGCGACACCGGTCGCGCAGCGGCTGAGGCTCGCGGATCCCGCCCGTCCGGCCGGGCGGCGGCGCGGCTCACAGGCCGCCCATGCGTATGAGCCACCGGTCCGGGTCGTAGGCACCGCTTCGGGCGTCGTGCGCAACCGCCGGCCGCTCCTCCACCGTGTCCTCCAGCCGGACAGGCTCGGGCAGGCTGGAGAACCGCAGGCTGCGCTGCCTCTGCGCCGGGTCGGCGGTGGTGCGTCCGTGTTCCATCCCAGCCTCTCCTCCTCGCGGCGCTCCCGCCGCGCTCGCCGGCTCCGCCCTGCCCGGGGCAGGGTCGCAAGCGGCCTTCCTGATGGCCTCGTCCAGCCACCGGGAACCTCTGCGTGACGATCCCGACCAGTCGCGCCGTTCCCCGCAGTCCGCGGGAAGGGGCCGGTCGTCGGCCACCCCACGCAGTCCGCGCGAGGGGGGCCGGTCGTCGGCCACCCCACGCAGTCCGCGCGAGGGGGGCCGGTCGTCGGCCGCCGTTCTTGCCGGGAGTCCTGCCCGCCGGGAACGGCGGAGAGCCGCAACGGCACAACGGCAGGAACAGCAACCGGGCGCCTGTCGCCGCGCTCACGCGCCGGCTGCCCGGCGCCGCATCAGGCGGGGGCGCAGACTCAGCACGAACCCCGCGACGACGGCCCACAGGGCCAGGGTCAGGACGGGACCTGCGAGGTGCGCGCCGTCGTAGTAGCTGAGATCGGCGATGCCGCGGACAGCCGCTCCCGGCGGCAGCAGGGCGGAGACGGCCCGGGCCCAGGAGGGCAGAAGGTCGGCTCCGATGACCGCGCCGCTCGTGGCGTTGCCGACGGTCAGCAGCACCAGTGTGGTGACCGGCAGCCCGACGGGGCCCAGGAAGGCGCCCAGCAGCTTCGTCGTGAACGCCGTCGCGGCCGCGAGCAGGGCCAGGACGAAGACCAGCGGCACCAGCGGGGCCGGAGCGGCGCCCAGGACGGGCCCGACGACGATCGCCCCTACGGCGCCGATGGCGGCGGAGGCTCCGCCGAGCAGGAAGTACCGGTGCCGAAGACGCATGACACCGGCCAGCCCCAGGACGTTGGAACCCAGGACGAAACCGGCCAGGCTCACGCCGAAGGCCACGTAGAAGCCGGCCAGGCCGCGGGCGTCGTGCTCGGCCAGCGGGACCACGTCCGAGGTGGTCACGTGCGCGCCGGCGCCCTGGGCGTAGGCGTCGACGAGCCGGCTCACGGCCGATGTGGTGGACACGCCGGCGGCTCCGGCGATCTGCAGGTTCAGCCGGCCGGGGGCCGCGGTATCGAGCACCGCCACCACCTCGTGCCGCTCCAGCGCGTGACGTGCCGTCGCGGCGTCCGCAGCCGGGTGGACCTCGACGGCGTCACCCAGGGCGTGCTGTATCTCGCCCGGCAGGCTCGGCCCGGTGACGGCGACCGGCACCCGGTGGGGCTGCGGGTCACGCTGGAGACCGACGTAGCACGCGATGAAGGCGGCCACGACGATCAGCGAGATCAGCACCGGCTGCAGCCATGCCTTCACCGGCGGCCGGTCGGCCCGCCTGCTCGGCTCGGGTTTGCGCTCCGCTGTCGCGGGGCGCTGCCGCTCGCGCTCGGCAGCCGATGCAGTGGAGAGAGTCATGGCACAACCTTCTGGCGGGAAATCGCCGCAGAGACAAGGGACCCGGGAGAGCCCCCCTCGGCAATACGAGCATATGCTCCTATCTTGGAGGTGGCAAGACCGCCCCTCGCGCGAAGGCCGGCAGCAGGGGGACACTGACAGGCATCGCGCACACCAGAGGACCACTCACCATGCGCATCGCAGTCGCCGGAGCAACCGGCAACATCGGAGCCCGCACCGTCGCCGTTCTGGAGCAGGCCGCACACGACGTCGTACGGATCAGCCGCTCACACGGCATCGACCTGACCAGCGGGGACGGCCTCGACACCGCGCTGACCGGCGTCGACGCCGTCGTCGACGCCACCAGCCACGCGGCAGCCGACCGGGAGGAGGCAGTGGCCTCCTTCGGCGCCGCCACCTCCAACCTGCTCGCCGCCGAGGAGCGGGCCGGTGTCCGTCACCACGTCCTGCTCTCGATCGTCGGCATCGACCGGGTGGACGGCAACGCCCACTACGCCGGCAAACGCGAGCAGGAGCGCCTCGTGGCCGAGGGCCCGACACCGTGGACGATCGTCCCCTTCACACAGTTCCACGACTTCGCCGCAACGGTGACGAGCTGGACCGAACACGACGGCGTCGCCGCCGTCCCGCCGCTGCTCCTGCAGCCGATCGCGCCCGAGGACGTCGCCGCCGTCCTCGCCGAGACCGCCACGGGCGCACCGCAGGGGCGCCACCGCGACGTCGCCGGCCCGGAACCGCAGGACCTGGTCGACATGGCCCGGCGCACCAACGAAGCGCGCGGCCACCCGGTCAAGCTGGTGCCCACCTGGTCATCGCCGCTCGGCCCGGAGATGGCAGGCGACGCCCTCCTGCCCGGCAAGGACGCCCGCATCGCGCCGACCACCTTCGACGACTGGCTCGCCGATCCCCGAGAGCACCCGCCCTTCCTGCCGACAGCCCCCCGCCGGCCTTGAGCACTCCGCGCCGGCAGCGCTCACGAAGCCACGTGGTCGCCGGCGGTCAACCCACCAGCGACCGCTCCGGCCACGACGCTGACGAACGACCGGCGACATCGACCGCGCCGCACACGCTCTGCAGCACGCTGCGGGCGGCGGGCGTCGACCGCAGGTGCGCGGTCACGCGGTCACACATCGCAGGACACGATCCGCAGGCGAGGAGCGAGCCGCCCGAACAGGTCGGCGGTGAGGTCACCGCCAGGCAGGCGGGATGGCGCCGAGCTGCTCGAGGACGTCCCAGCCCGCCGGGCGGGCCGCGGGCTCGCTCCACGGGGCTGCGAGAGCGACCCAGTAGCCGCGGCGGGTACGGATGGCCCGCATCGTCTCCCCGTCTGCGGGGTGCCCCAGATCGTCGATGCCGGACTCGCTGCCGCAACACGGGCAGAGCATCCCGGTCGGCACGCCGTCACGCCAGAACGACGGCCCGGCCAGACCGCAGATCCGGCACACGGTCTCCATCCCCAGCGACCCGGACACGGCCCGCTCAAGGACGCGTCGTTCCCGGTCGGCCGCAGGCGGCGGCGGGGTGCGCCACGACGCGGGGATGTTCATCACCTGCTGGAGCACGTCCCAGTCCCGCGGCCTGCTGCGCGGACACCACCACCGGGCACCGTGCCCGATCCACCATCCCCGAAAATCGTGCAGACCCCGGACACCGCCCCACGAACCGGGCTCCGATCCCATGTCACCGATACCGGACTCACTGCCGCAGCACTCACAGACGGCCGAGGTCGGCCAGCCGTCCTCCCAGAAGATGTCACCGTCCCAGCCGCACATCCGGCAGAACCCCTCCGCGGGGACCCGCGCGCCCGGCATCGTCTGGCTGTCCGGCATCCTCAGCATCACTCCTCGGGAACGTTGTGCATCTGGCGCGGGAGAGCCCAGTGCCTTGCGGTGGCGGGTGCCGCCGCCGGGCGGGCGCGGCGGATCTGCTGCGCCGGCGCCTTGCCGGTCCGGCCGGGCACGGGTGCGAGCATGCCGTGCGGGGGCCTCACGCAGCGGTCGCGGTGTTGTGTGCGGTATGGGCGACGACGGCGGCCCGGGCGGACGACTTGACCGCGTCGACGACTGCACGGTCCTGCAGCAGCCGCCCGCAAACCAGAGCGCCGTCGATCAGCAACCCGAGGTGTGCGGCCAGCACGGCCGGCTCCGCCGCTCCCGCGGCACCGGCGAGGCCGGTCAGCCACTCCTGACGGCGCCGGATATGGGCGACGGTCGCCGCATGGGCCTTCCAGTCGAGCTCGGCCTCGACCGCCGCGCTGACGAAGGGACAGCCGAAGAAGCCATGACAGTCGAAGGAGGCCAACAGCGCATCGAACAGACCCACCACCTGCTCGGCCGGGCCGGGCCCGGCGGCCTCGGCAGCAGCCCGCAGCCGCCCCATCCACGACTCGTCCGTACGCCTCAGATAGGCCGCGATCAGACCGCCCCTCGAGCGAAAATGCGCACACAACGTGGACTTCGCCACCCCCGAATCCGCAAAGACCCGATCCACCCCCACTCCCCGCAGCCCATGACGATGGAAAAGACCCACAGCCGTGCCGAGAATCCTCTCCTCGGTATCCGTCCTGCGCACACGCGTCACCATACAAAACAGACCAGTCCGCCCTGCTCGCCTACCAGCTCGCGCACCGGGCCGGGCCGTGTCAGCGGCGGGGTGCGGCCATGGACGCGAGAGGACGGGTGCCGCGAAGCGCGCAGTGGTGATGGCCGCGTTCGGCAGTCCCCTCGAGGTGCGGGAGATCAACCGACCCAAGCCCGGGGACGGGCAGGTGCTGGTGCTGGTGCGGGTTTATGCCAGGGCTGGCGCCGGAGGCACAACCTGAGGACGGCGAGGTCATCCCGCGTCGCTGGGTCGTCGAGCGGTCATTCGGCTGGCTCATGAATCACCGCGGGCTCGCCCGACGAAACCCATCCGCGCTGCGAGGCGGTGACCCGTCTCGCGATGATCGACCTGCTGAGCCGCAGGCTCACCCGAGGATCGACGGCGAACTGGAAGGGCTCATAGCCGGCGGGCCACACTGACCCGCGCGTCCTCGCCCCGCATCGCCTGTGGCCAGCGGTCATCGATGACAACCGCCGCTTCCCGGCAGACGCCGCAGGCGTTCTCCCGTTCCGGCAGCCACCAGTGGTCGGACGGTGACATGCCGATGTCCTGGATCCCGCACAGCGTCTTGTCGAAGATGCCGAAGGCGTGGGAGACGCCAGCGGCGAGACCATCCGCGACGGCCGTCTCCCAGCGCATCTCCACGGGCAGATACGGCGGTCGCAAGATCTCGAACCACTCACCGCCCACATGCGTGGCGGCATGACACCACAAGCAGGACCAGATCTCCTCTTCCCAGGCCGTCTGCGCCACCGGCCACCGCCACATCGTCTGGCCGCACACATCGCACTCCACCGACGGATCCTCACACGTCAGCACGGTCCGCCCCAAGCAATGGCTTGCGCCAGTCATCTAAGGAACCCCACGAAGGACGAACCGCTCTTTTGGCACTGGCCGTTCCCTGTCGGGTCTCTCTGAGCACGTCTGGCGACGAGGTGGTGCTACGTCGCTCACCCACGTCTTCGACCGGTTCTATCGCGCCGACAAGGGCCGCAGCCGTGCCGACGGAGGCAGCGGGCTGGGACTGGCCATCGTGGCGGCGATCACGGACCTGCACCACGGCAGGATCCGTCTGGACAGCGTTCCCGGCTGTGGCACGCGGGTGGACGTCCGTCTGCCCACGTCCCGCACCGGGCCCGTACCGGTCGATCGGGACACGCTGCCGCGATCGTCGGCAGATATAGCTGAATACGGCGGCCGGTCCCGGGGAGCCCGCTCATGACGAGCGGGCAGACCCGTCCGTCAGACACGGCCGTCCAAGGCCGCGAACTTCTCCTCCAGGTCAGCAAGGAAGCTGTCGCCACCGGGCAGCATCCCGGCGATGGCCCAGAGCGGAGTGCCTGTGGGAGCCCCTGAGCCGCTCTCGATGATTTGGCGTGCGAGTCGACCGGCAAGAGGGCTCGTCGACGGATCAGCCCGCGAGAATCCGCTCCTCTCCCTCCCGATAGCTCGTGATCTGGAATTCGGGGAAGCGGGCCGCGAACTTCGAGCTGTCGAAGATGTTGTCGTCCTGGTAGCGGGCGAGCAGTTCGTACATCTCGTCGAGCGGCTTGACGAAGCGGCGCCCGAGGCGGAAGGCCAGCATCGGCAGCACCGTGTAGCCGATCTTGCGGCCGGTGACTTCGCCTGCGATCTCGATGAGCTGGGCGTAGGACTTCCGGTCCGGGTCGACCGGAAGGTGCCACGTCTGGCCGTAGGCATCCGGCGTGTTTCCGAGCAGGGCGAGAGCGCGGCTTGCGTCGGGGGTCCAGATCAGGGAACGCTGGGCATGGGCGTCGATCGGGACGAACGGCCTCTTGCCTGCCTTGATCCGGTCGAACACCAGCGAGTTCGTGTAGCTCGTCGTCTTGCCGGGACCGTAGAACTCGGGCGCCCGGCCGATCAGCGCTTCGACCTGTCCGGCCCGCACGGCTTCGAGCAGCATGGTGGCGATCTGTCCGCGGACCCGTCCCTTGCGTCCGCCCGGTGCGAATGCCGTCGACTCGGTCTGGGGCGTCGGCGTTCCGGGATACATGTAGGTGTTGTCGAAGAAGACGAGCTTTGTGCCGTGTTCGGCGCAGGCGTCGATGACGTTGCGCATCATGACGGGGAACTGTCGCTCCCACAGCTCCGAGTCCAGGGGCAGGCCGACGGTGAGATAGGCGATGTCGCTGCCAGCGACGGCACGGCTGGTCGCGTCGGCGTCGGTGAGGTCTGCGGCCACGAGCTCATCGGTGTCGTTCACCCTCACCGGCTTGCGGCTGACGAGGCGGATGTCCTTGGTGTGGCTGCGGTGGAGCTCGTTCACGAGCTCGTCGGCGATCGGTCCGCCGGCGCCGAGAACGGTCTGCATGGGGTCTCCTTGAGATGGATGGTGTGGGTGAGGGCGGCAGCTCGACTGCGAGGAGTGCCGTGCCACCACGTGACGATGTGGTCGACCACCGTGGCCGGGGTGCGGACCCAGCCGATGTGGTCGTTGGTCGAGCCTTCGGGAACCTGGTCACTGGTGTGGTGCCAGCGTGTCACCGAGGCGGGCGAGAAGAGGCGAGCGACGTCGTCGACGGCCTTGAGCGGCGACAGTGCGTCGTTGCCCAGGCTGATGACGAGGGTCGGTGTGTTGATCGGCTGGTCGACCGCGTACGGCGGTCGGCCGGTGAGCACCATGCGGGCCCATTCCCGCATCAGGGTGCGGGCCCCGGGGCCACCGAACGTCGACTTGGGGAGGTAGTCGAACACCCCTGTCATCGCCGGGACCACCATCGCCGCCATGGCCGCGACGTGGAGGCCTCCATAGGCGTAGTGCCGGTAGCGCGGGATGGCACCGGCGACCGTGATCACGCCGTCGGTCGGCGGACGGGTGAGCTCGTGTCCGGCTACGAGCTGTCCCCCGAGGCTGTGACCGAGAAGGAGCACTGGCCGCGCGGGTCACGCTGCCCGCGCCGCGGCGACGGATTGTGCGATGTCGTCGATCTCGTCGTGGTAGGCCCAGTCCTCGCGTCGGCTCGCACGTGGTTCGCCGCGCTCTCACCCTCGTCGGCGCAGCGCTCGGGCTTGCCACCCGTGTCGCTCGAATTCGGCGACCAGTGGCCGGCAGTAGCCGGAGCCGATGGCCATCGCCGGCGAGATGAGAACGATCGGCGTGCTGGTGCCGCCCCTTTCAACGTGCGGCATGGGGCGCCCTCCGCGAGGTGATCACGGTGAAGGAGATGTCGGCGTCGCCGAGGCGGCGCAGCAGGTTCTCTCCCATCGCGGTGGCGGTGGTGACCTGGCCGGCGGTGGGTGGGTTGTCGTCGAAGGCGAGGGACAACGCCGACTCGGCCAGCATCTTGGCTGTCTCGGTATAGCCGGGGTCTGCACCTCTGACCTGGGTGTGTACGGTCTGGCCGCCGCCCTCGCCGATGATGTCGACGGTGAACCAGGTGCGATCGCGCCGCTCCGCCGAGGGACCCTCGCCTTGGGGGATGTGTCGGCCGATGGCGCGGCGCAGGAGCGGGACCTGCACGGCTGCCAGGGCTACGGCGGAGCCGGCCAGTGCGCCGGCGACGGTCGCGACGCGGCGGACCCCGGCGTAGTGGGAGTAGGTGAAGTCGGGCCCGTAGTCCGGGCGAGCGAGCGCGGAGCGTCGTACGACATCGGTGTCGATCGTGGGCAGCGGGATCAGCCAGGTCCCGAGCGTTCGGTCGCGGCGGGGGCGGCCGACGCGGGTGCGGACCTGGCGTCCGCGCGGTCGCGGCTCGAGACGGCGGCGTGCGGCCCCGGCCTGCAGCATTGCGCGCGGTCGCGACAGCTGGCCGAGACCGGAGTGCAGCGTGCCACCGGAGATGGTGGCGTTGGTGCGGACCACTCCCCGAAGGGTCACCGGTACCCCGGGTGGGAGCTGCTGGACGGTGAAGAGCACACCGAGGTCGTGCGGGATCGAGTCGAAGCCGCAGGCGTGGACGATGCGAGCACCGGTCCGCTCGGCGGTCGCGTGGTGCTCGACGTACATCCGGTCGACGAACTCGGGCTCGCCGGTGAGGTCGACGTAGTCCGTGCCGGCCGCAGAGCAGGCCGCGACCAGTGGTTCGCCGTGCTCCAGGTAGGGGCCGACCGTGGTGATCACGACCCGCGTGGACTCGGCGACGCGGGCCATGGACTGCTCATCCGAGGAGTCGGCGTGGAGCAGCGCGATGTCGTCCAGCTGCTGGTTGATCCGGAGGAGACGGTCACGGACGGACTCCAGCTTGGCGTGGTTGCGTCCGGCCAGGGCGAGCCTGGCGCCGGGGGGAAGATGGGCAGTGAGGTACTGGGCGGTCAGAGCGCCAGTGAAACCGGTGGCGCCGAGGAGCACGACGTCGAAGGGGCGCGCCTGCGTGTAGGGGGACATCGGGCAGTGGTTCCTCCGGACGTGCGCTATGTTTACAGTGCTCACGCAGCATAGGAAGGCGAAGTAAGCAGTGTCAACTTCAGAGAAGAGTGGCTACCATCACGGCGATCTGCGGGCGGCGCTGCTGTCGGCCGCGATGGAGATGCTGGAGGGTGGCGAGCCCTTCTCCTTGCGTGCCGTCGCACGCCGGGCCGGCGTGTCGCCGACCGCGCCGTACCGCCACTTCAAGGACCGCGACGCCCTGGAGTCCGCCCTGGCCGTCGAGGGATTCCGGGACTTGCTGGCCGACCTGGACGGCGGGCGCGGCCTGCCCGCCTCACTCCCGGACCTGGCCGAGTTCGCCGTCGCCTATGTCGCCTTCGCCCTGCGGCGCCCGGCCCTGTTCCGCGTGATGTTCGGCAAGCCGTGCGACGACGCCGACGACGAGCGGGTCAAGGCCGCCGACGCCCTGCACGAGCTGCTGGCCGACGCACTCCATCACGTCTCCCCCGAGGCGGACGCCTCGGCCCTGGCCTCGGCCGGCTGGGGGCTGGCCCACGGACTGGCCTGCCTGTACCTCGACGGCAAGCTGCAGGCCGCCTCGGGCGAGGAAGTCGCCGACCGGGTGCGCAGCGCCTTTCTCGCCATCACATCGGTCGGCTCCTGACGCGCACCGCCCGTCCGTCGCGCGCCTCACACCCTCCATTGTTGACGGTGCTCACATCCCGGTGTCATGCTCGGTGTTAACACCGCTTACATCGGAGGAGAGCGCCCATGGCATCGACCACCAGGCCGACCGACCGGACCGTACAGGTCGACCTCGGGGGGCGTCCCGTCACCGTCCCGGAAGGCGGCCTCTACGACCGGTTCCGCATGGAAACCGACCTCGACGAGGTCGAGCGGGACCCGCGGGTCGGCAACGTCGACTTCTTCCGCCGGATGCCGAAGAGCCGCGTGGACTCCCGCATCGGACCCACGCTGACGCCGAACTTCTACTACCGCATCTCTTCCACCCGGCTCACGATGCTCGCCCCGACCAAGGCGATCCGGACCCGACTGCCCCGTGAGCTGGACCCGCTCGAGATCGCCCCGGGGCTGGGCATCGTCTCCGTGATGGCCTTCCGGTACGACGTGTGCGACATCGACTTCTACACCGAGGCCGCGGTCGGCGTCGCCGTGAAGCCGGCGCGGCACGGTGGGCTGGGACTGTTCGACCTGGTCACCGGACTCAAGAACGACTCCCTGCACTCCTACGTTCTCTCGCTCCCGGTCAGCACCGAGATCGCCCAGGTCCGCGGCCACGACGGCTACGGGTTCCCCAAGTGGGTCACCGACCTCGACGTCGACATCGACACCGAACGCACCTCCACCAGGGTCGCCAACGACCAGGGCGGCCTCGACCTCGCGCTGTCGGCGCCCACACCGAAGCAGACCGCCCGGCCCACCGGCGCACACGTCTCGACCCTGACCTCGTACACCACGATCGAGGGCGCCTGGCACTCCACGACCAGCCAGATCAACATGCTCTCCTCGGGCACGACGCGGTTCCCCCGCGGCTTGGACCTGCAGCTCGGCCAGGGCCGAATGAGCGACGACCTGCGCTCTTTGAAGCCGATCCGCACGATCCAGCTCGACGTCACCACCGAGGGTCAGCTGGCTCTGCACATGCCCGTGCCCACCTCCATCCAGGACCGGAGTTGAGACCCACGATGACCACCACGCACACCGGCCACGTCGACGCCGCCCTCCCGACATCGCTGACGCCGGCCCGGCTCGCCCGCCTGGCCGGCCTGGTGGCCGCCGGTCCCCGCGCCCAGCGGGTCACCACGACCGCGCCCTACACCGGCGCACCGCTCGCGGACCTGCCGGTCTCCACCCCTGGCGACGTCGAGGAGGCCTTCGCCCGGGCACGCGCCGCCCAGGCCGGCTGGGCGGCCACCCCGGTGGCCGACCGCACGCGCATCATGCTGCGCTTCCACGACCTCGTCCTCCAGCGGCAGGAGGAAGCTCTCGACCTGATGCAGGCCGAGAGCGGCAAGTCCCGTCGCGACGCGTTCCTCGAAGTGAGCGACATCGCGATCACCGCCCGCTACTACGCGCGCAGCGCACGGCGGCTGCTCTCACCCAAGCGCCGCAAGGGTGCGATCCCGGTGCTGACCCACACCACCGAACTGCACCACCCCAAGGGCGTCGTCACCGTCATCTCGCCCTGGAACTACCCGCTCAGCATGGCCGCCGGCGACGCCATCCCCGCCCTGATGGCCGGAAACGCCGTCGTGCAGAAGCCCGACACCCAGACCGCTCTGACTGCGTTGTGGGCCCTGTCCCTGATGCGCGAGGCGGGCCTGCCTGCCGATGTCTGGCAGATGGTGATCGGCCGTGGCAGCTCCATCGGAGACGCGCTCATGGCCGGCGGGGACTACATGATGTTCACCGGTTCCACCGCCAGCGGGCGCCGGATCGCGCGCGACGCGGGCGAGAGGCTGATCGGCGCGTCCCTTGAGCTTGGCGGCAAGAACGCCATGGTCGTCCTCGCCGACGCCGACATCCACAAGGCCGCCGCCGGCGCCGTCGCCGCTTGCTTCCCCTCGGCCGGGCAGCTGTGCGTGTCCATCGAGCGGCTGTACGTCGCCGACGAGATCCACGACGCGTTCGTCACAGCGTTCACCGAACGAACGCGGGCCATGCGCCTGGGCGCGGCCTACGACTTCTCGATGGACATGGGCTCGCTCACCACCCCCTCGCAGCTCGAGACCGTCAGCTCGCACGTCGACGACGCGGTGGCGAAAGGCGCGACCGTGCTGGCCGGAGGCAGGGCCCGGCCCGACCTCGGCCCGCTGTTCTACGAGCCGACGATCCTGGCCGATGTGACTCCGGAGATGACGCTGTTCGACCACGAGACATTCGGCCCCGTGGTGTCGATCTACCGCTACCGGTGCGTCGACGAGGCGGTAGCGATGGCCAACACCACCCCGTACGGCCTCAACGGCAGCGTATGGGGCCGCAACGGCGCCGAGGCCCGCGAAATCGCGGGACGGCTGCACGCCGGTACCGTCAACGTCAACGAGGCGTTCGCCGCCGCCTGGGGCAGCGTCGACGCCCCCATGGGCGGCATGGGCGACTCAGGCCTTGGCCGCCGTCACGGCGCCGAAGGGTTGCTCAAGTACACCGAAGCCCAGACCGTCGCCCACCAGCGCCTCCAGGGCTTCACCCCGCCCCACTGGATCGAGCACGAGCAGTGGGCGCGGATCCTGACCCGAGCATTCAAGACGCTGCGTGCCCTCGGCATCCGCTGACCGTCCACTGGCTCCGGCTACGACGGCCTGTCACCTCGCCACCCCGGTCCGCATGAAGGAAGATCAGCCATGACCAAGCGCGTCCTCAACGTCGTCACCAACGTCGGCCACTACGACGACCCCTCCCAAACCACCGGCCTGTGGCTCTCCGAGCTCACCCACGCCTGGCACATCTTCGAGGAACGCGGCTACGAGCAGACGCTCGTCAGCCCGGCCGGCGGCGCGGTGCCGCTGGAGCCGCGCGCGCTGAAGTTCCCGAACTACGACAAGACCGCCAAGACCTGGCGCACCGACCCCAGGAAGATGGCGCTGCTTGAGAACACGGCGAGCCCTGACCAGATCGACCCATCAGAGTACGACGCGATCTACTTCACCGGCGGCCACGCGGTGATGTACGACTTCCCCGACAGCGAGGGCCTGCAGCGCATCACCCGCGAGATCTACGAGCGCGGCGGCATCGTCTCATCGGTCTGCCACGGCTACTGCGGCCTGCTCAACACCCGGCTCTCCGACGGCTCGTACCTCATCGCGGACCGCAAGATGACGGGGTTCGCCTGGACCGAGGAGGTCCTCGCCCGCGTCGACAAGCTGGTCCCCTACAACGCCGAGGAGAAAGCCAAGGAGCGCGGCGCGCTCTACGAGAAGGCGACACTGCCGTTCGTCTCCTACGTCGTGACCGACGGCAACCTCGTCACCGGCCAGAACCCGGGCTCGGCCAAGGCCACAGCGAAGAAGGTCGTCGAATCCATCGAGGGCGACGCGGCCAAAGAGCGAGGCTGAGTCGAAACGCAGTCCTTCCGTGACGCAAGGTCCCCAGGTGGATGTCTCCGGCTTCAGCAAGCGGCCGAGGGCCCTGGTGTGGGCCAGGCTCCACCGCGCGCCCGACAGGCTCGGTGCCCGCAGCGAGCTGGCTAATCCCGAGCGGACCGCCCTGCCCAGGGGATCGGGTCCCGGTGACTGAGTAGCCCCGCTGACCGATCACTCAAGTCGCCTTTCTCACCAGCTCACCTCGCTCAAGCAGCGGCGGCACCACAGGTGTCCACCACCGCACCAGACATCCGCACACCGTCAGCCGACCCTCCCTGGGCCTCCACCCCGGGGCAGGCGTGCGGCCTCCTCCAGCGTCTCCCGTTCTGCCGTTCCGTTCTCCGGCTCGTCCGCGCCGTCCGTGCCGGCACGTTGGAAGGGGATCACGACGTCGTGGCGTCGGTCCGGGTCAGGTTCGGCCCGTTCTGCCGTCGACTTGTCGGCCAGGGCGTTGACGGCAGCATTGAACCGCTCCACGGACGTGGGACGGTCCGGGCCGAGGACGTACTCCTTGAGGCTACGGCGGTGCGGTTCCATCGGGTCGTGTCCTGGTGCGCGGACCGACCTGAGGATCTCCGGAAGCCGGCTGCAGGCGCGGTCGAGCAGGTAGGCGCCGCCCGCGGTGGTGTACGCGGCCCGGAAGTCCTCGTCGGGCAGATCCTGGGCGTTGGTCAGGGCATACGGCTTCAGGCTGGCCACAAAGTCGGCGACGACGGAGGAGACGTCGCTGATGAGCATGTCCGCCTGGTTGAAGCACTCGTAGAGCGTGGGCAGTTGCCCGGTGATCACCTGGTGGCGGACCACCCCCTGGCTCTCCCAGTGGAGCTCGTGCCAGGCGGCATGCAGTGCGTTCCATTCACCGGCGCCGTCGTCGTTCGGCAGGTGTGCGTCGCGGGTCTGCTGGGCGTGGTCGCCACTGTGACGGCCTGTCAGCTCACCCAGGCGGGCCCGTAGCTCCTTCAAGCGTGGGGCGGCGGCTTCGGCCTGGGATGCCTCGTGGCGTTCGTTGTCGGCGTCCAGCAGCTCTCGGATGGTCCGGTCGGCGGCGGCCGCCTCGGGCGAGCGCTTGCCGGTGAGAGGGTGCGGTTTGTAGAGAACCCGCACGTTCTCCGCGAGGAGCCGCTCGACCAGGCGTACGCCCATCGGGATCAGGGAGGTGTGACAGTCGTCGTCGCTCCACCCCTCCCAGGTGGGGGCGTACAGGACGGTCGGCAGCGGACTCACCGGGGTGTGTTCGGAGGCCGGGCGGATCGGCGCCAGCTGAGGACGGCCCACCTCGACGATGGCCTGGTTGCTGATGGCGTGCCGTACTCGCTGGTATCGGTCGCGGCCCGCGCGGCCGGCCACCCAGATCTCGTCGTAGACCTTGCTGACCCGGTTGCTGCTGGCGAGCTTGTCGCTGTCGCCGTGCCCGATGAAGACGTGCTTGGCCTCGGCGACCCGCAGCATGTGCACGTTCTTGCCGGCGTTGCCGGGATAGAGGACGACCCGGACGTCGGGCAGTTCCAGCTTGGCCAGGTCGTCGGCCTTGGGGACACAGATCACGGGGAGCCGGGTGCGGCTCAGGTATCGGAACGAGGCGTGCTCACGCAGGATGATCAGCGCGCGCCGGTCGAGCTGTTCCAGGGTCTCGATCCACATGTTGACCTGGTACATGAAGTCCCGCGACACCGAGGCGAAGCTGAAGTACAGCGCCACCTCGGACCGGTATCCGGCCAGTTGCCGGTTGACCTCGGAGATCACCTCGTCCGGCGTCGGCATCCGGCGTGCCCGGCGCAGTTGCGCCAGCATGGCCAGCACTGCGGCCAGGGACAGCACCGACGTCAGCGCGAAGCCGGTCTCGGCCGGGTAGCTGGTCCCTGCCGCAAGCGCGGCCAGCAGTCCTATGTGGGCCGGTACATCGAGGTGCAGCAGCTTGCGCAGGAACCGGCGATACAGCAGAGCGGGCGGGCTCTGCGGGATACCAGCCGCGCTCATGTCGAGATTGCGGACGGCCATGGGCAGCTCGCGCCGGCGACGCACAGCGTGGTGCACGGCGGTGTACAGCATGACGAGTGCGAAGTGCAGGCTGAAGGCGGCCAACCCGGCAACCAGGAGGGTGGTCGGCACGTCCATGCGCTGGGCCAGGACGAGCAGCAGGGCCGTCCGCACGGCGAAGCGCAGGGTGCGGTCGAGCTGCAGCGCCGCCAACCGGCGCACGAAGGCGGGCGCCCGCACGTGCAGCGCCTCGTCGGCCGCGTAGGTCACGGCCGAGGCCACGGCGAAGCCCCACAGGGACGGCATCAGGGCGAACACCGGCAGGGCCGCGAAAGCGGTGCCGAACAGAAGGACGAGGACCAAGTCGGCCGTCCCTCGCACACGCAGCACGGCACAGAGCCAACGGATCAACATGGCAAGGGTTCCCTCTTCGGAAGGCTGAGCGAGGCGGCGGCGCCGCAATACACCCGTTCGACATGAGGAAGATGTGGAAGGTTGTACACCTGAACGCAAGTAGAGGTTGGCCTTCCGTTCGCGGTGAATTCCTGTGCGCCGCAGGACCGAGACCTCCGGGACCGAGTCGGCCGTCACCGCTTCGCCGGCGCTCGCGGCGCGGGCCCTCACGGGGTGGGTCCCTCGGGCCGGTCAGATCCAGCACCGTGAATCCCAGCACAGCCCGGACGGTTCAGGGGTCCATGTAAGCCCGGTCAATCCGGCTGGGCCATCTGGGAGACGGCGAACCTGTAGTCCTCCACCTTGACCAGGCCGGCGCGATCGCCGCGAACCCGGGCTCCGGAACCTCGCCCGCGAGGCGACCGAGGCAAGAGACGCCCTGCTCGTACTGCTTGACGACCCGCGCTCGCCGCGAGGTGGACGACCCCGGCGGAAGTGGCCGTCACGGCCACCGTCACCAGTGCTTGGAGCTTTCCGGCCTCCTCACCCAGAGGTCCGCATGTCTCCTCCTGTGAGGATGTGCCCGGTTCCCGGTCCGGGGCCGCAGACGGCCCTGGACCGGGAGGCGCCGGGCTACGGGGCGGGAACCTTCACCAGCTCCGGTCCCGTGACCCGGACGGGTTCCGTGCCGACCGCGCTGTGCCGCTCGGCCCAGTTCTCCAGGGCCGTACGGCAGGCGTGGTCCAGGTGATGCAGACCGGAGAGGTCCAGCTCCACGGGACGGTCCTGGGGCAGCGACTCCAGGCTGTCGAGGATCTTCGGCAGCCTGAGGAAGGTCGCGTTGCCCGACAGGTGGGCCTGGATCGGGCCCGCACCCTTGTCGACGATCTCCAGCCTGAGGTGTGAGGCCTCCCAGGCGGTCTTGACGACGGCCAGGGCCAGACCGATCAAAACGCCCTCGAACATGTTCACCGCGACGATCGAGACGGCGGTGGCCACCAGGATCAGCGCCTCGCCGCGGTGGTGGCGCCACAGCGACACGATCTCCCGGAAGGGAATCAGCTTGAAGCCCGCGTGGACCAGGATGCCGGCGAGCGCGGGCAGCGGGATCAGCGCCAGCGTCGAAGGCAGCAGGGCCGCGAACAGCAGCAGCCACACGCCGTGCATGACCCGGGACGCCTTGGTCCTCGCGCCCGCCTGGACATTGGCGGAACTGCGCACGATGACCGCTGTCATGGGCAGCGCGCCGAGTGCGCCGCACACGGTGTTGCCCACGCCCTGGGCCATGAGCTCCTTGTCGTACTCGGTGCGCGGACCGTCGTGCAACCGGTCCACGGCCGCGGCGCTGAACAGGCTCTCGGCGGAGGCGATCAGGGTGAAGGCGATGATCGTGCCGAAGATGGCGGGGTCGGAGAGTTCACCGAAGGCGTCCATGCCGGGCGGCTGGATCGAGGCCAGCAGGCCGTTCACCTCGACGGTGGCGACGGAGAGGCCGAAGGCCTGGGTGACCAGGGTGGCGAGCAGGACCGCGGCGAGCGCGCCGGGCACGGTCTGCGCCTTCTTCGGCAGCTTCTTCCACAGCACGAGCACCGCGATGGTGCCCGCGCCGACGGCGAGCGAGGTGAGGGCCGTGGTACTGCCGAGCGCGTCGATGACGGCGCCGGGCAGGCCCAGGATCTTGTCGAGTCCGGAGGCGGGGGCCTCCTGGCCGGCCGCCGAGTACAGCTGACCCGCGATGATCACCAGACCGATTCCGGCCAGCATGCCCTCGACGACCGAGACGGATATCGCGCGGAACCAGCGCCCCAGTTTCAGGGCTCCCATGACGAGCTGGATCAGTCCGGCGGCCAGCACGATGACGCCGAGCGCGGGCAGCCCGAACTCGTTCACCGCCTCGAAGACGAGGACGGTCAGACCGGCCGCGGGTCCGGAGACCTGGAGGCTGCTGCCCCGCATCAGACCGGTGACAACGCCGCCGACTATCCCGGTGACGAGGCCGAGTTCGGCCGGGACGCCGGAGGCGACAGCCACTCCCACGCAGAGCGGGAGCGCGACCAGGAAGACGACCAGGGAAGCGGCGAAATCCTGCCGCAGGTGGGGGTATGTGGGCAGCATGCCGATCACAGACCCTCGAACGCGTCGGTCTCGGTGCGGTGGACGCGCACGGCGCCCGTGTGCACCTCGTAGTACCAGGCGTGCAGGGTCAGTTGGTCGTCGGCCAGCCTCTTGTCGATGAACGGGTAGGACCGCAGGCGCAGCACCTGGGCCAGGACATGGTTCTGCACGCCCTCGGCCACTTCCGGGTCCTCGGTCCTGCCGGACGGACGCGGGGTGGCGTGGTTGAGCCAGTCTCGCACGGCAGGGACGGCGTCCAGGTCGTCGCCGCGGACCAGGGCGCCGACGGCACCGCAGTGCGAGTGCCCGCAGACCACGATGTCGCGGACGCCCAGCACCTCCACGGCGTATTCGATGGTGGCCGCCTCGCTGGTGGGGCGCTCCGAGGCGTAGGGGGGAACGATGTTGCCCGCGGTGCGCAGCTCGAAGAGCTCGCCCGGGCGGGCGCCCGTGATCAGGGCCGGGACGACCCTGGAATCCGAACAGGTGATGAACAGAACTTGGGGGGACTGGCCTTCGGCCAGCTTGGCGAACTCCTCAGGGCGTTGTCCGAACGTACGGGCGTTGTCGATGAGGGGCTGCATCTGGTGACTCCTCCTGGCGCGCTGTGGGGGCGCGTCGGGCTTACCTGGCGCGCCGATGGGCGCGTCGGTTGGCATGACAGGTGGGGGAACAGCGGTGGGAACCGCCCTGCCGTCAGCAGCGGAACACTTGAAGTGCCGCCGCGGAGTGGGCTGTCGAGGGTCTCGACAGGGGGAACTCGCCTGCTGCCACCCGCTCGGGCGCGGCCGCCGGCTCCCCGGCAGACAGAGGACGCGCAAGCCCCGGAGGGGCGAAGTCGACGGCGCGGTGCCGGTCGCGGGTGCGCAGGGGGCGGGTCGGGTCCCCTGCGTGGTTGCAGTGGCGTGTGCCGGAGGCCTCGGCGCGTGAAGCCTTCCCGGAGAGCTTGGTTGCACTCTGTTCTTTGACCTCGGCCTGACGGCCAGTGTGCGCGGTTGCGAATTCCCCGGAGGATGCGAAGAAAGGGAGTGCGAGAAGGACGGAAGCGACGACCGCTACCAAGGTCCGTGCCGTTGCACCTCGGAACATGCGCCCCCCTCCCGGCGGCCCACACGTCTAGTCCGGACCAAGCATTGGTCAATGGTTGGTCAAAAGACAGATTAGCTCAGCGAAGTTGTTTGCTGGGTTAACTTATCGTTTCCAGCTGAAGAGAGGCTGAAGCCCGAGGGTCGCTGACGCGAACTGGCCCTTGACGTGCAAGGTTCGACGTCTGCGTGGTCACCGAGTCGAAAGCGCAGCGAGACCGGTCCAGGTCGCCGCGGGAACCGAGTTCATCGACACCGGGCGGTGCAACTCGGCAGCCTCCAAAGCTCGGCCCGTAGGGGGCGGGCACCTCCTCGTGCAGGAACTCCTGGCCGAGGGATGGGTGCTGGTCGCCTCACCACCTGCCAGCTCCCGGGAGCTCGGCAGGAATCTCCGACCCCTCCCCCGGGCCCTTGGGGTGCAGGCGCGGCTTCTCCTCCGGGCATCCGATATGCCCCAGGCCGCACGATCGGCGGCCGAGAAGAACGAACGTGCCGTTCCGGCCGTGGAGACCGGGGCTGCGGCCTTCTTCCATAGCGACCGCCCCCCAATCCTCAGCAATCGCCTGACCGAGGCATGGGTCGCCCTCCGTCGAGCCGTACTGGCCTCGGGAACGGCACCGGCACCCGGCCTGCCGGGACCTGGACCGGCCGACTGCCCCGTACGCCGACTTGGACCGGATGCTGACCGTCCCCCACCAGCAGCAGATCGTCGTGGCCGACCTGCACCACTTCACCGAGCGCATCCGTCTGGGGTGGACGCCGTTCCGGGAGCATTCGGTAGCGGGCTCAAGCGGTCGCGGAGAAGCGCTCAGGAGCAAGGTGTGCGAGCAACGACGTGATGACCAGATCCGTGGAGGCCACCATGTCCACGTGCTCCGAGGCAAGCAGCCATTGCACCTGGAGACCGTCCATGACGGCGATGATGGCGTTCGCCGCGTTCTGCGCGGCCGGCGTCTTCTCCTCGTCGAGTCCGCA
Source organism: Streptomyces sp. NPDC059852 (assembly GCF_042731455.1). Classification (NCBI taxonomy): domain Bacteria; kingdom Bacillati; phylum Actinomycetota; class Actinomycetes; order Kitasatosporales; family Streptomycetaceae; genus Streptomyces; species Streptomyces sp. NPDC059852. Next base: position 32,330 of record NZ_JBHWJK010000036.1, read on the forward strand.
GGCTTCGATCACGGCGTCAGCGACGAAGGCGCGCAGGCCGGCATAACGGTCCCGAAAGTAGGCCTGGGCCGGGTGGGCGTCGGTGACAGACTCGGCGGAGAGCACTGTGTAGAGCCTGACGATGCCCTCGCGCTCAGCGTTCCGGCGGGCGGTGGCGACGAGATGACGAAGAAACTCAAGGCCTTTCGGGCGCTCGGTGCCGAGTTGCTCGATGTCTGCTTCGTCGCGGAGTTCCAGGACACTGGTGAGCAGCAACGCCTTCGATCGGAAGTAGTGCAGCACGCCGGCCTGGGTCAATCCCACGCGGTCGGCGATCTCCGCCAGGGATGCGTTGTTGTAGCCGCGGGCGGCGAAGGTATCCGTGGCGATATGCAGGATGTCCTGCTGCCGCCTCCGAGCTTCGACGCTGCGCGGGGCGCGCGGTGTAGCCCTGGCACTGCGGGCAGGTTTGCCTACCGACTGGTCACTCACCCGCGACAGCCTACGCCGCGCCACGACGGTCAGTGATGATCTTTGCGCCTCCCGGACGGATTGGTGCAGACCACTTACTGAGTACTTGGTAAGTGTGCTTTCATGTCGCCCACCCGCCGTTGCGCCCATGAGGAGCCTCATGCCGTCTCCCTTGGCAACAGGGCCTCGCGGCCCCAGATCCGGTCCGACTGCTCCGCAGCGCGGCCGGAGTGTTCCTCACCGGAGTCGAGCAGGTCCCGCTGGTCTCCTTGCATCGCTGCGCCGGCCCTGGTTCGGCGTCGGGCGTCGGATGTCGCAGCGTTGCGTACGAATCGGGAGGGACGGGCGGGAGACGGAAGTGCTGCGGCCCCTCCCCCGCGGTCGGCCCTCCAAGCCGGCCCGCACGACCCCGAGTGCACCACCCTTCGAGCCCCGGTCGGCTCGCCGTTCTCCCCAATCCGGCAAGTCGATTGGCACACCCCCACGCGTCACCGACCGAAGGAGACCCGCACCGTGTCGAACCGCTTCAGGACTCGCCCGCCGAGAGCTCGGGCGGCTGCCCTCGTCCTGGCCCTGGCCGTCGCCGGCCTCGGCCTCACGGGTGGTGGAACCGCGCAGGCCGCCGCTGATCCCGTCGCCCAGGTGTGGATCACCACCCCGGACGGCACCCGCAAGCTCAGCCCAGATGGCAGCGCACCTTTCACCGGCTCCCGACAGTCCGTGGACATCCGCGTCGACGCGAACACCCGGGGGCAGCGGTTCACGGGGGCCGGCGCCTCGGTCACCGGTGCGTCGGCCCACCTCATACAGCAACTGCCGCAGGACAGGCGCAACGACCTCCTGCGGTCGCTGTTCTCGACCTCGGGTGACGGGATCGGCCTTTCCTACCTGCGTCAGCCGCTGGGCAGCAGCGACTTCGACGCCACGAACAACCCGCACTCGTACGAGGACACGCCCGGTCAGTTCTCCATCGAGCGGGACCGGGCAGAGATCATTCCGGTCCTCAAGCAGGCGCTCGGTGTCAACCCGTCCATCCGCTTCATGGGAACCCCTTGGTCACCTCCGGCGTGGATGAAGACCAGCAACTCGCTCAACGGCGGCAGCCTCAAGCCCGAGCACTACGGCTCCTACGCCGACTACCTGGTCAAGGCGATCCAGGCCTACCGGCAGGAGGGCATCACCCTCACCGATCTCAGCGTCCAGAACGAACCCGAGTTCGCCACCAGCTATCCCTCCATGTCCATGTCGTCGACGCAGCAGGCGGATTTCCTCAGGGTTCTCGATCCCAGACTCAGCGCGGCCTCGCTGCCGACGAACATCCTCGCCTTCGACCACAACTGGGACCACCCCAACTACCCCCTCGAGGTGTTCTCCCGGACGTCCGGGATCAACCGCATCATCGGCGCAGCCTTCCACTGTTATGGGGGGCAGCCCTCCGCTCAGCAGCAGGTCGTCAACGCCGGCAAGCGTGTCTTCTTCACCGAGTGTTCCGGGACCGACAGCTCCGATCCTGCCGCCACGTTCGGAGACAGCCTGCGCTGGCAGGCGGAGAACCTCGTCGTGCAGAACATGCGCAACGGCGGCGAGACCGTGGTGACCTGGAACCTCGCCCTCGACCAGAACGGCGGCCCGCACCAGGGACACTGCGCCAATCGCTGCAACGGCGTGGTCGAGATCGCGAACGGTAACGTCAGCAAGGGTGCGGAGTACTACTCGCTCGGCCACATCAGCAAGTTCGTCAAGGTCGGCGCCACCCGCATCGGCTCCACCAGCCAGGGCGGCGGAGGGATCCAGAACGTCGCCTTCCAGAACCCGGACGGCACACGCGTCGTCTACGTCGTCAACACCGGCGGAACACAGCGCTTCTCCATCACCGACAACGGCCGCTCCCTCACCCACACCCTGCCCGCCGGCGCGGTCGCCACCTTCGTGTGGAACCCGTCCGGCGGCGGTGACCCGACCGGGCCGATCGACACCGGCGCCTGGCACCGGGTGGCCAACACCAACAGCGGTGCCTGCCTGGACGCCACCGACTGGGGTACCGCGAATGGCACCCTGCTCCAACAGTGGTCGTGCGGCGACGGGGCCAACGAGAAGTGGCAGTTCCGCTCCACCGGTGACGGCTACTACCAGGTGGTGAACCAGCACAACAACAAGTCCTGGGATGTGGACGGCGGGGCAGGCGCAACCGCGGACGGAACCAAGGTGCACCTGTGGGACTACGTCGGCGGCACCAACCAACAGTGGCGTGCCGAGTCCCTCGCCTCTGGGCAGTACCGCTTCGTGGCACGGCACAGCGACAAGTGCCTGGCAGTGGACGGATCTTCCACCGCCAACGGCGCGAAGCTGTCCCAGCAGAGCTGCTCCGGCTCGACAGCCCAGTCCTTCCGCCTGACCAGCTGACCTGACGGTTCGACCTCGAAGATGGTGGGGCACAGCCGACCGGCGGCCCCACCACCAGCTGGAACCAGCCGCCACAAGGGTGCGCCCACACGCCGACCAAGTGGTGGGGTCCCGGCCCCTCTCAGACGGCTCCGACAGTCGTCGTCAGCTGCTCGGAGACTTCCCAGACGCGTGCGGCAGGCCCCGTTCACCGATCACAGGTGCTCGATCAGCTTGTCGAGGGTGATCGGCACGTCACGTACCCGGATCCCGGTGGCGTTGTAGACGGCGTTCCCGATCGCGGCCGCCGAGCCCACCGTGCCGATCTCCCCAAGACCGCGGGCGCCGAGGCTCCTGGTCCCGACCTCCTCACTGCCGTCGCCCAGCGGCCCGGTGAGAACGGGGTCGGGCCGGCCGAGCAGGTGCACGTCGATGTCGGGGACGTCGGCGTTCACGGGCAGGAGATAGTCGGCGAGCGTGCTGGACGCCAGGCGCCCGGTGTCGAGCTCCAGCGGGTTCTCCTCCAGCAGGGCATGCCCGATACCGAAGATGACGCCGCCGACGAGCTGGCTGCGGGCGGCCCGGGAGTTGATGACGCGGCCGACGTCCGCGACCGTGGTGAATCGGGTGACGCGGGTCTCGCCGGTGAACCGGTTGACCCGCACCTCGCAGAAGTGGGCGCCAAAGCTGTGGTGCACATACCGCGGGTCGGCGTCGCCGGGTGACTCGGCGAGGGCGGTGATGCCTGGTGAGCCGACGGCGGCGAGCAGGCGTCCGAAGGTCATCGACCGCCCTCGGCCGTCCAGGACGCCGTGCTCGTAGCGCAGATCGTCGGGGCTCGCTCCGTGCCACGGCGACCTGTCGTCGGTCACGGCGAGGCGCTTGAGCTCGTTGATCGCGTCGCGGGCGGCGTTCACGATCAACGGCACGGTGGCGTGCGTGGCGCTGGAACCGGCGGCGGGCGCGCCCTGCGGCAGAAAGCTGTCGCCGATCTCGGGGGTCACTCGCGTCAGCGGGATCCCGAGGGCGTCGGCGCCGGAGATACCCACCATGGTCGCCCCGCCGGTGCCGAAGTCCGAGATCCCGGTCGAGACGACGGCGGTGTCGTCGTCGAGCAACCGGATCCGCACGCTCGCGGCCCGGCGGTGCGCCGGGTAGATGGCGGTGGCCATGCCGGTGCCGTACAGCCACTGCCCGTCGACGCGTGAGCGAGGCGTGGCGCTGCGGGCCGACCAGCCGAATCGCCGCGCGCCGACGCGGTAGCACTCCTCGAGGTGCTTGCTCGACCACGGCAAGCCCGTGGAAGGGCTTCTGGTGGCGTAGTTGCGCAGCCGCAGCTCCACCGGGTCGACGCCGGTGGCGACGGCCAGCTCGTCCATCGCCGTCTCCAGGGCGAAGGACCCTGGTGCCTCGTTGGGGCCGCGCATCGCCCGGCTCCCGGGGATGTCGAGGGCGGCCAGCTGTGCATCGACGTGCAGGTTCGGCGTGCGGTAGAGGGCGTCCGTGGTGGCGTGCGCAGGAGTCATGGGGAAGGTGACGGTGGTCGGGCGCTCGGAGACACTCTGGTGGCTGACGGCGTTGAGGACGCCGTCGCGGGAGGCACCCAGCCGGACGGTCTGCGTGAGCTGGGGCCGGTGACCGGTGAGGGTGAACATCTGCTCGCGGGTGAGGACGAGCCGAACCGGACGGCCGATCTCCCGGGCCGCGGCGGCGGCGAGCGGCGTGTCGCTCCACAGGATGACGCGGGCGCCGAAGGCACCGCCCACGTACTTCGTGATCAGGCGGACGTTCGGGGGCAGGACGCCGAGCCGCTGGGCCGTCCCGAGGGCGTACGCCGAGGGAACCTGCGCGCCGGCATGGATGGTGAGCTGGTCACCCTTCCAGACGGCGAGGACGGCGTGGGGCTCCATCGCCGCGTGGTGTTGCATCTGTTGATGGAACTCGGCCTCCACGACGACGTCGCTGGCGGCGAGCGCGGCGTCGATCGAGGGAACGCCGGACGCCAGGATGGTGAGGCTGCTCGGTGACCCGCTGATGGTGGGGCCGGCCGGAACGTGGGGCTCGTCCGCGATCGAGGTGCGCGGTGGCCGAGTGTCGTAGGTCGCGGTGACCCTGGCGGCGGCATCGCGTGCCTGCTCGGGGGTCTCGGCGACGACCATCGCGATGGCCTGGCCGTGGAAGTGGACCTCCGCGTCACGCAGCGGGACGTAGTTCTCGACGAAGCCGGCGAGCGGGCCGGTGAGGGGATACAGCTCCAAGCGGGGGTCTGGCGCGGCATAGACACGCAGGACACCGGGCGAGTCCAGCGCGGCCGCCGTGTCGATGCCGGTGAGGGTGCCTCGCGCAACGGTGCTGGTGACGAGATGGGCGTGCGCGAGGTCGGCGGCGCGGTAGTCACCGGAGTACTCGGCCGCGCCGGTGACCTTCAGCCTGCCGTCGACGCGCTCGGTCTCGCGTCCGACTGGGGAACGGGACATCGTGAATCCTTCAGCTGCTGAATGCGAGTGCGCCGGTCGTCGGGGCACTGTGGTGGATGGGGACTCCGGTGCTCAGGGGCGCCCCCGAGCCTCCGTGCCGGTGGGCCACGACCTCCGCCGCGATCGACAGCGCGGTCTCCTGCGGGGTGCGTGCCCCGAGGTCGAGGCCGATGGGCGAGTGCAGGCGATCGATCTCACCGCCGGTGAGACCGGCGTCACGGAGCCGGGCCAGGCGTTCCTCGTGGGTGCGGCGGGAGCCCATGGCCCCCACGTACGCAACCGGCATGCGCAGCGCGGCGGTCAGGAGCGGAAGGTCGAACTTGGGGTCGTGGGTGAGCACGCACACGACGGTGCGCCGGTCCAGCAGCCCGGCCTCGGCCTGGGACCCGAGATAGCGATGCGGCCACTCGACGACGACCTCCGCGTCCGGGAATCGTTCCGGGGTGGCGAACGTGGCCCTGGCGTCGCAGACGGTCACCTGGTAGCCGAGGAAGGAGCCGAGCCGGGCCAGCGCGGCGGCGTGGTCGATGGCGCCGAAGACCAGCATCCGAGGCGGTGGGGAGCTGCTCTCCACCAGCAGGGTCATCGGCTCCCGGCAGCAGCTGTCGGCCACCCCGAGTTCGAGCGTGCCGGTCCGCCCGGCGTGCAGGGCACCGCTGGTCCGTGCCTCGGCGACCTGGTCGAGCAGTTCGTCCCCGAGGGTCCCTGCGACCGATGTCCCGGGCCGCACGGCGATCGCCCGGCCGAGGTGGGTCTCCGGGCCGCGCACGATCGTGGCCACGGCCACCGCCCGGCCGCCCGCGGCATCGGCCAGAGCCGATTCGAGCCATGGCTCGGTGGCCGGGTCGTGGTGGCGCAGGAAAAGCTCGATGGTGCCGCCACAGGTCAGACCCACGTCGAACGCGTCGGCGTCGCTGTACCCGAACCGCAGGGCGCGGGCTCGGTGGTCCCCGGCCAGCATGTCCCGACACGCCTCGTGGACCGCGGCGTCGACGCACCCGCCCGACACGTTGCCCAGCACAGTGCCGTCCGCGTTCACGACCAGGGACGAGCCGGGCTGCCGCGGAGCGCTGCCGGCAACGTGCGTGACGGTGGCGGCCACGAACGGGATCCCGCGACGGACACGTTCGACCAGGTCAGTGGCGATCTCAAGCATGTGCGCCGCCAGATCCGGGACCGCCTGCCGCGACCGAGTCATGCCGGGCGGGGCCACGCCGGCCACTCACCGGTTCCCCTGCAGTTCGGTCAGCGCCCGTACCAGGGTGCGACGCAGCAGCGCGGGCTTGAACCGGTTGTGTTCCCGTGGTCGGGCGCCGTCCGCGGCGCCGGCAACGGCGGCCTCGAACGTCGCGGAGGTGGCGGGCCGGCCCGTCAGGGCGCGTTCGACGGCCGTCAGCCTCCACGGCCTGGTCGCCACTCCGCCCACGGCGATACGGGCGTTCACTATGGTGCGCCCGCGCTGGTGGAGCGCGACGGCGGCCGAGGTGAGCGCGAACTCGTACGACTGCCGGTCGCGGATCTTCAGGTACAGCGAGTGCGCCGCCCAGGGCGAGCGGGGCACGGTGATCCCGGTGATGAGCTCGTTCGGCCGCAGCACGTTCTCGACCTCGGGGGTGGCACCGGGCAGGGTGTAGAACGTCTCCAGCGGTACGGTGCGCGTACCGCGTGCCGAGGCCAGGTGGACGGTCGTGCTCAACGCCACCAGCGGGACGGCGAGGTCGCTGGGATGGGTGGCGATGCACGCGTCGCTGGTGCCCAGCACGGCGTGGCCGCGGTTGATCCCTTCCAGGGCTGAGCAGCCACTGCCGGGCTCACGCTTGTTGCACGGGGTCGTGACGTCGCGGAAGTAGCTGCACCGCGTGCGTTGCAGCAGGTTGCCGCCGATGCTCGCCATGTTGCGCAGCTGGGCCGAGGCACTCAGCTCCAGCGCCTGCGCGATCATCGGGTAGTGCCGGCGCACGGCGCGTGCGGCGGCCACGTCACTCATTCGTTCGAGCGCACCGACGTGCAGACCCTCGTGGTCCAGGGTGATGCCGTCCAGGGGCAGCCGGTTGATGTCCACGACACGGTCGGGGGACATCACCTCGAGCTTCATGAGGTCCACCAGGGTGGTGCCACCGGCCAGGAACGCGGTGCCCGGTTCGGCGCCCCGCACGGCCTCATGGACCGTCCGCACCTGGGCGTAGGTGTAGGGCCGCATCAGCGCATCACCCGCTGCGCGTCCCGGATGGCGTCGACGATGCGGGGGTAGGCGCTGCACCGGCAGATGTTGCCCGACATGCGCTCACGTATCTCGTCGTCGGAGCGGGCGGGGCCTTCGTCGTCGACCATGGCGACCGCGGACATGATCTGGCCCGGGGTGCAGAAGCCGCATTGCAGACCGTCGTGGTCGAGGAATGCCTGCTGCATGGGGTGCAGCCGGTCGCCGTCGGCCAGTCCCTCGATCGTGGTGACCTGGTGGCCGCTCGCCGTGGCGGCCAACGTGAGGCACGACAGCACGCGTCGGCCGTCGAGGTGCACGGTGCAGGCGCCGCACTGTCCCCGGTCGCAGCCCTTCTTGGTGCCCTTGAGGTCGAGCCGCTCGCGAAGTGTGTCCAGCAGGGTGGCCCGCGGGTCCACCCGCAGGGTGACCGGATCGCCGTTGACGACGGCCCGTACCGTCACCGGTGGCACGCCGTCGACGGTGGCTGCCGAGGCAGCTTCTGCCGTCGCGGTCTGTCCGGTCAGCAGCGGCGCCACGGTGACGGCGGCCAGGCTTCCCCCTACGAAGCTGCGCCGGGACACACCGGAACCGGCGCCGCCCACATCGTTCCGTTCATTCATCAATGCCTCCTGGCTGGTCGCACGTTCGGGCAGGGGAAGGCCGGCGCCGCGACCGTCCGTGTGGTCTCCGGGTGAAGCGGTGCTCCAAGGCTGGCCACCGGGAGCGGGATCATCCAGGCTCTGCCGATCCCAGGCTGAGGTCGCGCTGAAAGGGCTGGAACGAGCATCGGTCCGGGTCCGCGGGGCGATGCGGGATCGGATCGGCCGTATATGACACACCGCGCGTCGCGAGGGAAGGAACGGTCAGCGCAGGCCGGTAGCCACAGAGGACAGCGCATGACGAACGAACGACCAGAGTGTGCCGTGATGGGCTGGGCCGGCCGGCCTCCTCCGACGCGGATGAGCGCCACCATCTATCCCGGCCGGCAGGGCTGAGCCCGCGCGTGGGCCGTCCGGCCCGCATGTCGGTCCCGGCCCGGTACGCATCCTGCCGGCACACGGCCGAGGGCTTCGTCGGGCCGTCGGTTCAGTGCAGCGTCTGCGTGCCGATCACGGACAGGACCTGCAGCTTCTCGTAGCTCTCCGTGCCGGGGACGGCTGTGTAGACCATCAGGGAGTGGGCCTGGTCCGGATCGATCAGCCGCTGGCAGGTCAGCTCCAGGGCACCGACCTCGGGGTGAACGAAGTGCTTGACCTCGCGCGGACGGATCCCGATCTCGTGGTCGTCCCACACCCGCCGGAACTCTTCGCTGGAGTCCAAGAGCAGATCCGCGAGATAGGCGGCTCGGGAGTCAGGACCCCGGAGGGTGACGATCGCGCGCAGGCCTGCGGCGTACATCCGGGTCATGAACGCGTGCTGCTCCGGAGCGTACAGGTCCCGGGCGCTCGGGTCGGTGAACCACCGGTAGCCGCTGCTGCGAGCTGGACCCGTGTACTGCGTCGTATCTCCGGTGAGGGCGACGCCCATCGCTGTCTGCCGCAAGGTCTCCCCGAGCTCGGTGACGATCTCCGCGGGCGTGTCCTGCAGCCGGTCGAGAACACGCAGCAGCCCCGGGCTGATGTGCTCACTGGAGCTGTCACGCGGCGGCGGGTTGTGCCCGGCCAGCCGGAACAGATGGTCACGCTCGTCCACGGACAGGTGGAGTCCCTGGGCGATCGAGGCGAGCATCTGCGGTGACGGCTGCGGACCACGCTCGCGCTCCAGACGGGAGTAGTAGTCGGCCGACATGTTGCACAGCGTCGCGACCTCCTCCCGCCGTAGCCCGCTGGTTCTGCGGCGCCGTCCCCGAGGCATGCCGACGTCCTCCGGCTGCAGCGCCTCGCGACGGTTGCGGAGGAAGCCTGCCAGTCCTGCGCGATCGATCACGACGCTCTCCCTTCTGAGAGTTCTGCCGCGTCTCCAACCTGTACTGCTTCACTTCTATCGCCCGTGCATTCGCGTATCCACGGCTTGTCGATCCCCCTCACGACGCGTGTTGCCGCGTCAGGGAGTCGACGGGCCTCCCCACGCGGGGCGGAGTCGGCGTTGCCCGCGCGCCTTGCGGGCCGCCAAGTCCACCTCTTGGGAGACCTGCCGCGTCTGTTCGGCATGGTCGGTACCGCACGGCGGACGGAACAACGCAGCAATCAGGGGCGTGAGGCTCCTGCCCCGCGGCGGGGGTCGTCAGTGCACGGAAACGATCGGTCTTCGACGCTGTCCCGGCATCGGGCGCCGGGACGCGACCGGGCCAGCAGGAGAGCCCGACTCGGCATCCGGCATGACCGCCACCTCCCCCGGTCACGAGGCGCCGTGGCCGTGACCCGCCCCGCCACGAGCCGGTCGTCCGCCGCAGCCGGGACCGGCGCTGCGCCCGTCACGGTCGACACCAGCGGTGCCGCGGCAACTGGGCGACCGCACCGGAGCCCCGCAACCCTCCTCATTGCCGGCTTCATCCGCGTCTCCTGGGTGTGCGCCGGAAGGCATCTCGACAGTCGCTGAACCTCAGCACGACCGAGCGCTTGAGGTGCTGCTCCCACACCTTGAGGCGAACATGCGCCTGAGAAGAGGGTGTTTCCCGGGCGCCCTCGACCGTGCGGAGGGACGGATCGATGAGCCGTGGACCGGTGAGTCCTGGATCCGTGGCCGACGACGGCCAAACATGGACGCACACCCCGACCGCGGCTGACGCCTCACCGAACGAAAGAGACCACTGATGGCTCGGAACATCGACATCACCATCCCCGACCTGTCCGGGAATCTCGTCCTCGTCACCGGGGCGAGTGACGGGATCGGGTTCGTCATGGCCTCCCGCCTCGCCCAAGCGGGCGCGGAGGTGATCATGCCGGTCCGCAATCCCACCAAGGGCGAGCAGGCCGCCGACCGCATCCGTGACCTCGTCCCGGGCGCGAGAGTCACCACCCGGGCCCTCGACCTGGCCTCGCTCGACTCCGTGAACGCCCTCACCAAGCAGCTCATGGGCGAGGGCCGCCCGATCAACCTGCTCATCAACAACGCCGGTGTGATGCAACCCCCGAGCCGCCTGACCACCCAGGACGGGTTCGAGCTGCAGTTCGGCACCAACCACCTCGGCCACTTCGCCCTTACCCAGGGCCTGTTGCCCCTGCTCATCGAGGGCAAGGCCCGAGTCACCCACCAGACCAGCATCGCTGCCCGCAGCGGCGCGATCAACTGGGGCGACCTCAACTGGGAGCGCGACTACGACGTCACGAAGGCCTACCGCCAATCCAAGATCGCCGTCGGCCTGTTCTCCCGCGAACTCGACGTCCGCAGCGCCGCGGCCGGCTGGGGCATCACCAGCAACCTCTCCCACCCGGGCGTCTCCCCCACCAACCTCCTCTCCGCTCAGCCCGGCATGGGACGGCAGAAGGACACCGGCGCCGTCCGGATGATCCGCGTGCTCTCCCGCGTCCGCATCCTCGGCACCCCCGCCCTCCCCGCACTACTGGCCGCGACCAGCCCCGACGCGCGGGGCGGCCAGTTCTACGGCCCGAACCGAGCCGACGTCGGCGGCGCCCCCTCCGAGCAGACGCTGTGGCCCCCGCTGCGCGACATGGACGAGGCTCGCAGGATCTGGGAGGCGTCCGAGCGGCTGACCGGTGCGCGATTCCCCGCCTGACGTCCCGGCACCACCGCCGTGGACGGCGCCAACACCCGCGCTTGGCTCCTCCCGCACCCGTGCGCGGGTGGAGGACGACCACGTCGCCGGCCCCGAGCAGGTGTGGACGGCGACGGGCCGGCACGAAGCCCCGTGGGAGGCACCCGCCGCGTCGACACGGATGAAGCCGGTGAGCGCCTGACGGCCGCCGACAAGGACAGTAAGCGACTCCTGATCGAGGAACGGCTGGCCAAGCAGAACGGCCTCAAGGTCGGCGACAAGATCACCCCTGGCTGGCAACGACGAGAAGACCACGGCCCCGAGGACCGTGGACGAACGGCCAGAGCCCCGGAGCGGGCCTGAGCGTGCCATGTAACCCTGCCTGCCACGACAGTCTCCGACGCCCACGGCGTCACCTGGAAAGCCAAATTGGACGACCACTGAGCACTGTGGTTGGAGCCGGCTCGATGACGCCGCCCCAGACCAGATCGCCCTACGGGTTGCGTCGCCCCCCGTCGGCCTGCAGCCCTGGGCAAAACCACGACGACGCGACAACCGCCATCGCCAGATACGTCCTGGTCAACGATCTGAGCGAACGGGCCTTCCAGAAAGAACGAACTGCATTCCCGGGCGCGCGAGTTCGGCGCGCATGACGAGGGCGAAAACGCCGCCGACGAGGAAGAACACGAAGGACGTCGTCAGATAGAGCGTCCCGATCCTCTTGTGGTCGGTGGTCGTCAGCCAGTCCACGACCGCCCGGCCCGTGCCGGCGTCCTGCCGCCGCCGTATGGCCGCGTCGGCCACCTGTACTCCCGCCACCGTCGCCTCCGGGTGTCCGAGTGCGGGGCAGCGATCACGTCCCCGCCGGGCTGTGAGCGCAAATCAAGCACCGCGGTATACATGTGCCGTCTACGGCGGGTGAAGAGCCCGGCGGGGGCGGACCGGCCCACGCGTCGGGATGCGCGTCGGACAGACATGCGATAGATGGGCGCGAGGCGTTCCGGCGGGTGCCCGTCCGGTAGTCAGGAGTCGACCGCGTGCGCGGGCCGCGAGTGACGGACGCCATCGTCGTCGAGTGCGGCGCCTACGAGTGCCGGAACGGCGACCTGACCGAACCCGTGATCCGGCACCTCGTGGGGATGGATGTCGGCCGGGGGAGGTGCTCCCGTACGTGGTGCACGTCGTCGCGGTCGCTGAGCAGGGTTGGCCAGGCGTAAGGCACGGCGGCCTCGCCTGCCCCGGGCACCGGTGTGCCAGAGATCTACGCGCCATCTACGGAGCGCCCGCGGGACGCCGCGGGTCCGAATCGCCGGGGTTGAATGGCATAAGACGCGGCCCCCGGTCGTTTCTCCTACAGGACACGGACGGCGCCCTCGTGCCAGCTGGCACAGCGGCGTCCGCGGAAGACGAACCGAATCGCCGGAGATCACCCCGATGACCAAGCCCGAGCAGCACCGCGTGAGCGTCGCTGGAGGCCGCATCCACACCTATCGGCTCGTCCTGCGGCCCTGGTCGGTGGACGACGCGGCGGAAGCCGTGGCCGTCTACGGCCGCAGCGAAGTGGCACGATGGCTGGCGCCGGCCATGTCAGCCGTGGACGACGAGGCCGCCATGACGGCAGTGCTCAGACGCTGGATCGACGAGTCCTTCGCCCTGGAGCCGCCCGCGGGCCGGTGGGCTGTCACGCTGGCGGACACCGGCGAGCTGATCGGCGGGGCGGCCGTGCTTCCCCTGCCACCGGACGGCGTCGACCTGGAGATCGGCTGGCAGCTGGCGCCCGCGCACTGGGGCCACGGGCTGGCCACCGAGGCCGGCCATGCGGTGGCCCACTACACGTTCACTCAGGGCGTCGACGAGGTGTTCGCGGTCGTGCGCCCGCGCAACAGCCGGGGTGCCGCGACGGCCCGTCGCGTGGGCATGGAGTGGGTCGGGGAGACCCAGAAGTACTACGGCCTCACCCTGCAGGTGTACCGCCTGCGCAGGGGTGATCTCGACCTGCCGACGATCCAGGCGTCCCCGTTCCCCCCGCACGGCGGGCGGAATGGCGGGCGGCATCAGGAGAGGTAGTACTGGCCGACGGTGTGCTCGGGGGTTGTCGCGCAGGTCCCTCCGCCAGCTGGTCATGTCCTTGGCGTAACAGGGCGGCGTGCCATCACCCTGGCGTGCACCGCCAAGTTCCCCCATGGCACTGCCGCCGGGCCCGAGCGGGCGAGGAACGCCGTTGAGCACGTCAGAGGCGTCCGAGGGCTTCATAACGAGCCATCCATAGGGTCCGACCAGACCTGGAGTGTGCGCGTGACCGAGCGGCACCCCGAAGTCATCGCAGGCCGGTACGAACTGGTCGAACGCATCGGCCAGGGCGGCATGGGCCGCGCATGGCGTGCCCAGGACCGGCACTTCGGACGCGAGGTCGCCGTCAAGGAGATCCTCTTCCCCTCGGGGATGGACGACGGGGAAGCGGCCGACTCCCGCCAACGACCTGTGGGCGCTGGGGGCCACGCTGTACCACGCCGTCGAGGGGCAGCCCCCGTTCGACGCGGACGGGTTGCACGCCCTGGCGGTGGCCGTGTTCACCCGCCCACACCGACCACCGGTGCACGCCGGACCGCTCGCGCCGATGGTGGACGCGCTGCTCGTCAAGCCTCCCGAGCAGCGAGTGGGTGCCACCGAGGCCGGCCGGATGCCGGCGTCGGTGCTCCGCTCCCTGCCGGCCGCTTCACTGCAGGGACAGATGGATCAGGTTGGCGCCGCCCTCGTGTCCCGCGTCGGTCGCCAGGGCCACGTAGCGGGCAGTGATGTCGGTGCTGAGGTGCCGGTCGCGGCCACGGCCCGTGAGCTGACCGGCCGGGGTGTAGGTGAGGCCGTCACCGCTGAACTCGACGCGCAGGCCCGGCACACGGCCGCTGGTCCATTGCGTGCGGATCTCGCGGACACGGAGCGGGGCGCCGAGGTCCACGACCAGGCGGCCGTTCGGGCCGGGCGTCCACGCCGTCGCCGGATCGCCGTCGACAGCGGCGGAAGGGGCCGACATGCCCGGCGGTAGTGGGCTGGTCGGGAACACCGTGCGACCCAGTGCCAGATCGCTCAGCGGGTAGGCGGTGGCCCTCTTCACGGTGACCGTCGTGGTGCGGCCCGCACGGACCACCGCCACCTCACTGCGCCCTTGGGCGGTCACCTGCACGCGGCAGGCGGGACCCGTGAGTTCGACCGTCGCGCCGTCGACCACACGCGCCCGCAGCCCCGCGGGCAGCCGGCGGCCGTTGAGCGGGCGCACGGTCAGCCGTGGCGGCAGCAGCCGGGCTTCGGCCGCGTCGAGTTCAGCCTCGTAGGCGGTGCCGCCGTCGGTGAGGGTCTGGCGTCCCTCGAACAGCAGCCTCGCGGTCCCGGTCTGCGGTACCTCGACGCGCGTGGTGACGGGCTCGTCCGACAGGTTGAACAGACTGAGGTGATCGTCGGTGAGGGCGGCGCGGACGGCTTCCGAGTCCGTGTGTGGCGTGGGTGCCGCGCTCCGCTCGCGCAGGGTCCGGGGCGAGGCGCCCGGGAGTCCCTCGACGAGGAGGGGTGCGGCCGGCCCGTCGGCCAGGATGATCTCGTCCTGGTGGACCGTCAGGCCGGAGGCGGCGCCTCGCACCACCAGTCCCGCGCGTCCGTCGACGTCCAGCCATCCGCCCCGGCTGGTGACGTCGGGCACGGGCCAGGAGGCGAGGTCCTCCCACTGGAGTCCGTCCGCCGAGCCCTGCACCTTATAGGTGCGCCCTGCGGCGGCCTCCCAGCGCAGGGTGACCCGGTCCACCCCGTGCGCGGCCCCGAGATCGACAGCCAGCCAGCTGTCCGCGCGGGGGCGGTCACCCCGTGACACCGCCCACCGGGTCGTCGGGCTGCCGTCCACCGCCAGCGCCGGCTCCTTGCCGGTGTCGTAGGAGGAGGCGGTGGCCGTACCGGTCCGGGCCAGATCGGCGCCGTCCGCGCCGTCGCGCGCTTCGAACGCGAAGAGCGAGTATCCGTAGGTGGGGTCGGGCCGCACACCGAGCATGCGCAGATGCCGCACCTCGGTGCGCGCGAACGTCACCTCGTCGACGCGCGCGGCCGACGTGGGCGGCCGGGAGTCGCCCGAGGCCACGGTGGCGCTTCCCTCGGCGAAGTGGTAGGTCCGCGCCCCGGTCAGGCCGGGCACACCCGGCATGGTCAGATTGTGGATCTCCAGGTGTCCCTCCCCCGCCGCGACGCCCGACGTCGCGTACACGACGGCGCCGGTGGGAAGCGTGGTGAATCCGGCGTACCCGGACCCGACCTGGAGCATCGTGACGCTGCCGTCGAATCCGTCCCGGATCCTGCGGTACGTCCGGACCTGGCGCCGCGTCGCCTTGAGGGAAGTCGTCGGCAGGAACATCGGCGTGGACCCGCTGAGCTTGAAGAGCCAGTCGTCGTGGCCGGGTTGCCAGGCAAACTTCACGAATCCGGGCTTGGTCACGGCACCCGCCCATGCCGCCGGCGTCTGGTGCGACACCAGGCCGGGTCCGGGACCGAAGTCCGTGACCCCCGCGGCGTGTTCGAACAGCTCGTCCGCGGAGAGGGGGCGGACCGTACGGCCCTGTTCGTTCGCCCACAGGTGCAGGAGGTAGCTGATGGCGACTTCGGCGCGAGCCTCCGGCTCGTACTTCGGTTCGCCCGAGAACTTCGCGATCCGGAACTCCGGCGGGTAGCTCTGGTACGCCTCCAGTCGCTCCGCCAAGGCGACTTCAGCCCGGGCGGCGGCCCTGTCCCCCATCACCTGGGCGAGGAACGCGAGTGGGATGACATCACGGCCGTAGAGGTGCTCTCGGTCGTTGACCATCGGCATCAGCGGCTCACCCGCGTCGCTCATGACTCCGAGGAGGGTGCTCCACAGCTGATCGGCGTTCGGCTGGTTGGTGAGCACCTGGGGCAGCGGCCGGCCCGCGGCGATGAAGTGGGCGGCATTACGGCCCGATGTGCGCCACAGTTCCTCCTGGTAGTGAGGGCCGAACGAGCCGTGGTTCTCGACGATGAAGGTGTCGTACAGGTTGCGGGCGGTGTTGTCCGAGACGGGAGCCCCGTCCACGCGCGCCGGGTTCGCCAGGTCGGCCTGGGGCAGTCCGGCCTCGTTGCGCGACCACGCACCGAAGGCAGTGTCCCAGTCGCCGTGCCGTGGGTCGTCCACGGCCCAGGCCAGCCCCGGTGCCAGGGACTGCGCGTAGACACCCATCTCCTCGAGCTTGGTGTCTCCTTCGTGGCCGCCGAGCAGGCCCCGAGGGGTCCAGCTGCCCGAGGCCGGGTCGTTTCCCGTGCCCAACGCGGCGGTGTAAGCGGCCTGTTCACGGGCGATGGTGTCGACACGGGAGCGCGTGGCCTCGTCGAGTTCGTCCCACAGCAGCCGCGCGGCGAGAACGAAGTACAGCTGGAACGTGGTGTCGAAGAACAGTCTCCGGCCCCATTGGGTGCCGCCCGTCAGCCTGTTGGAGGCGGCGAAGTGCTTGATGGTCGCTATCGTGCGAGCCTTGAGGACCTGCTTCTCCGTCCCCGCTCGGACCTCGTCGTAGCTGCCGCGGGTGAGCAGGACCGCATGGCCGAGCACGACGGCGAAGCTGAAGTCCTTGTCCGTGTAGTAGCCGCGGGTCGCGTCCCACTGGGTTTCCGTCCAGCGGGTGTGGTTCAGCAGGACGCGGTGATAGATGTCCGCCACCGGGTCGGATGCCGTGTGGCTCCGCTGTTGTCCGTGGGCCTGAGCCGTGCCGCTGCCGAGGGCGAGTGGCAGGGAGGCCAGCGCGCTCGTGGCACCGAGGAGTTGGATGAAGCGGCGGCGGTCCATCGGGGATCTCGGCAGCACGTGCGGCACCTCTCGGTCAGACAACGTTGTCAGGCGATGGCGTGAATTCTTCGGTCCGCCGGTCGATACGTCAATAGGTCAGGGAGCGGAAGCGAGAGTCCACCGAGTGCGCCTTCGCTCGAGGGGAGTCGATCTGTCGACAGCAACCCGACTCCCCTCCCCCGGGCTCGCGCTCCGCCCGCGTGGGCAGCTCCATGGGATACGCGACCCCGCGAGGTCCGGCGAGTGACTCACCGCTTCCCGGGCGAGCTCCCCCGTCGGTCACAAGGCCCGCAGGACGACCTTCTGCTGGCCTGCTCACGCCAGAACACCGGCCGGATCAAAGGGCCCCTCCCCCACATCCCTTCTGGTGCGCTCTTTACGCTGTCGCCAGCAGGTGCGAGGCCGACACCGCCACGGCTCGTTGTGCGTCCATCCGATCGGCCTGTGTCGACTCGCCGTGGGCAATGACTTGCTCACCGGCAACCCACACGTCACGGACGGCACGGGAGCCTGCCGCCCAGACCAAATTCGCGATCAGTTGCTCGTCGGAAATGTCGATCCCCGAAGCGAAGTGCGGGCCGTCTACGGCGACGTGGACCATGTCGGCCCACATTCCGCAGCTCAGCCCGCCGACGTCCGTTCGGCCGAGGGCCGCCGCCCCTCCCCGAGTCGCCAGCATCAACGCGTCAGCGGCGGTCAGAGCCAGCGGATCCTGAGTGCTGACTCGCGCCAGCATCATGGCCAGCCTCATCTCTTCCCAGAGGTCGAGGTCATCGTTGCTCGCGGGGCCGTCCGTGCCGAGTCCGACTGCGACTGGCGCCTTCCGCAGCGCGGTCAGTTGTGCGATTCCCGAGGCCAGCTTGGCATTGGATCCGGGGCAGTGCGCAACTCCCGCACCGTGCTCGGCCAGGAGCCGGATGTCTTGGGCAGAGAGGTGCACGGCATGTGCCGCGAGCAGCCTCCCGTCCATGAGCCCCGTCTCTTGAAGCAGCCGCGGCACCGATCCGTATCGCGCACGCTGCTCCCGGTCCTCCTCCACGGACTCGGCGACGTGTATATGGACGAGCGCTCCCCGTGCGGCGGCCGATTCGGCCGTCGCGAGCAAGGCCTTCGCCGGGAGGGTGTAGGCGGAGTGCGGGCCGTAGCCCAGCTCGATACGGTCACCAGGACCGAACCTCAAGCCGTCTGTGTCGATCCAGTCGTCGATCTCGCGCATAGCGCTCCGCCAGGGCGCTCCTGGCCCGTCGAAGTAGGCGGGAGCCAGCAGTATTCGGCTGCCCGCTGCGAGGGCCGCTCGGGCGACTGAATCGGCATGCATGTACATCTCGGCGCTGGTGGTGATCCCGTGCTGCAGCATCTCTATGCAGCCCAGCAGCATGCCCGCATAGGCGTCGGCGGGACGCATGCGCGCCTCGGCCGGCCAGATGACATCGTTGAGCCAGGACATCAGCGGCAAGTCTCCCCCGGCGCCGCGGAGGGGCGTCATGGCGCTGTGCGCGTGGGCATTGACCAACCCGGGCATCAGGATTCCGGTCAGCCGTACAGGGGTTGAACCGCTGTTGGGCGGGGCGTCGGCCCGAGGACCGCAATAGGAGATGCGGCCGCCGGCGGTGATGTCTACGACTCCGTCTCGGATCACTGAACAGGTCGGGTCCATGGGGAGGACCACAGGGGCATAGAACCGGCGGGCAAGTGGCAAGGTCACTCCAGGATGGTTTCCACCGGCCACGCTCGTTGGGGCTCGGTCGAGTATGCGGATGTGCAGAGCCTGACGTTGGCTGGTCGTTCGTGGCCGATGGTTGCTGAGCGATGGTCTTCGGGACTGCGGGGATCAGGCATCGCGGGCTGCCATACACACTCACTGCAACGAAGCCAGCGGCGAGACTTTCGCTGGGAATGATGGCCGGCACCGTGTCAGGAGAGCAGGTTGATTCCGAGCAGGTTCTGGATGGCGGTGATCGTCGCCCGTGGCTCCTGGGCTTGAACCGTGGCCATGCCCATTGCGGCAGCCGGGGGAGGTTGTGCGGGGAGTCATCCACGAAGACACAGGCACTGGCGGGAAGTTCGAGCATCTTGAGCATCTGCTCATATATCGCCGCCTCGGGCTTTCTCAGCCCGTGATCCTCCGAGATCAGCACCGCGTCAAATGTGGTGTCGAGATCGCAGTCGGCGTAGAGGTCCCAGGGATCCCTGCCTACGCTGTTCGACAGCAAACCGACCCGGATTCCTTGCCGGCGGGCGGCCATCGCCGCTTCGTACATCAACGGCTCTGGTCGCAGTCCGGAAAATATCCGCCCCAACAGGTTGCCGGGACTGACCCCGATCCGCAGGGCTGCGACCTTGTTCCACTCTGCCTGTGTGACGGAGCCGCGTTCCAAGTCCTCGGTGAGGCGAAGGATTTCATGGTCGGTGGAAAGCTGGCGCACGATGCTGCCCTGGGGAAGTCCCTCGTCACGCTCGAACTCGGTGACTGAGGTCAGCAGCGGCGTGGTGAGGACACCACCGAAGTCAAGGATGAGGCCCTTACGTTCGTTCATGTGCAAGCTCCTGGGGGTTCCTGATAGGCCGTCGCGTGCTCGTCTTGTAGGGCCACCTGCCGCGCACGCGCCATCCGTCTCCGATTCGCTCCGCCACGGCGGCCGCAGGTCCATACATGGGGCTTCGGTGACTCGGCGCCGGCGGTCGCTTGCACAGCGGCCGCCGGAGGCGGGCCAGGAGCACAGTTGCGGTACCTGGTCACTACTGTGATCGCCTTCTTGTGGCGGCTCACACGGCTGGGAGCCTGCACAGTCGAACATCAGCAGTTCCGCCGTTGATGAGGTGGCCGTGGGTGGACCAAGCTTCTGGATGTCCGCGAGGGTTGCCGGGTCCGATGACCCACATGTCCTTGGCTTGGCAAACCAGGCATCGGGTCGCTGAGTAGACTAGCATGTTCTTGAACGAACGGTCGGACAATAATAGTGGACTGGTCAGCCACCCCAGGCGGGAGCCACCGCGGACCCCCTGCGGTCTCGCTGCGCCCGACTGCCCGACATCTCTCGCAGGCGAGCGAAGCACCTTCATCTCCCCCTGTATGCACTGCGTGTATACAAAGAGCGTATAGTCGCGTCTCGCTCGACTACGACCCCGGAGGCGACATGCTCCTGACTACTGACCGTCCAACCATGGCCTCCAGGAGAACGCGTGGCAGCCTAGTGATCCTTTCGGCGCTCGGCGGCCTCCTCCTCGGAGTGCTCACCAACCTCGCCCAGGGATGGCTGCCCGGTGCGTGGAACCAGATCGCGAACTCTGGTGCCGTGTGGTGCGTCGTCGCGTTCGTGACTGGGGCCCTCGTCGCGCGACGCGGTTCCATCTGGCTGGCGGTCTTTTGTGGCATCGGAGCCGAAGTCGGCCTGGTCGTGGGCTACTACGGGTATGCGGAGCTGGGACGAGACGGCATGGGCCGCCTGTTCTTCCCCCTCGTGTGGTTGTTCATGGCCTGCATCGCCGGGCCGTTCTTCGGCGCGGCGGGCCACTGGTGGCTGCGTGGTCGGACGACGCGACTTCGGGTCGTCGGGCTTGCCAGTGTCGCGGGAGTCTTCGGAATGGAGGCGTTGCTCTTCGGCTGGTACCTGCACTACACAACGCAGGCGTGGGCTTGCTTCGGCATCTCGGTTCTCGCACCACTGCTGGCTCGCAGCAATAGGGAACGCGCACTCGTGTTGGCCGTAGCGGCAGCTTTCTCGTTCCTTGCGTACGGGGTAGTGGTGCTGCCGCTTCAGGCGCTGTCCGGATGATCACGACCACCTCGCATGCACGGGGTGTCATTGCTGCTCTGGTCTCTGAGGGTTGGGCGACATTTCACCGGGCTAGCGTGCGGCGCCAGGTGTGGACTTCCAGGTGGTGATCCAGCTCGTCGGCTTCTTGGTGGCGTTCGACCAGCCGCGAGGACGGACATCACCTGACTGACGCGAGGGAGTGGCCCGCGGCCGCACATCCTGCCTGAACCGCGGGCCGCTGCTCCGGCCGAGCGCTTCCCCGCTTTCCCGCAAGCTCAACTTGACCGGTTGGTGCGGCTGCTGGAAACACTTGCTTCAGCCGGTCAAGGGGTCGTACTTAGAGGTGGTCTCACGTGGTGATGCTCCGCTTCGATGGATGTCGAGATGAGGGAGTCACTCGTCGTCGACATGGCGGAGTACCGCGTCGTCGGGGATCCAGGGGAATCTGATCCCTGGAAAGCGTGCGGCCCAGGGGCCGTACGGGTCGAAGGCGAGGACGGCGTCGATGAATGGCTGAGGCGGCAAGTAGCCGTGGTCGGCGACGTAGTGGCCGATGAGATGCGGGGCTGCGAAGGCGGTGCCGAGGGTGCCCGGAACGCGGATCTCACCGGTTCCGGCGCTCGCGCGCAGGTGTCCCGACCGGGGTGTGTACCAGGGATGTGAGTCTGGCAGTGATGCAGGGCAGAGGTCGCACTCGTGCAGGCCCAGCATGGCGTTGACCTGCTGGGCGTCGAGGATGGCCAGGAGCTTGTCGGTGAAATCCTCGGAAGCCGGACCGTTCATCCAGCGGTGGCCAGCTGCCAACCAGCCGATATTGCGGCGTACATAGGTCGGCGGGAATCTGACAAAACGCATACCGTCGGTGAGGTCGCTGAACTCATCGCCGTCTTCCCAATAGGTGTAGGGGCTGAGGTCCTCATAGAACATGCGGCCATCATCGCGCTGTCATGACGAGGCCGTGGTGCGGGCGCGACTGCAGCCGCTGGCCGGCTCAGGAACCTTTCGGGCATGATCGTCTGCTATGGCTGTGGAGCTTGAGCGGGACCTAGTCCCGGATGGGCTGTGGGAGATAGCGGAGCCGCTCATACCGCCGTTCCGGCTCCGAAGGCAGGGTGGTGGGACGGCGCCGCTGGCGGATCGGAAGGTGTTCACCGCGATTGTGTACGCACTGACCACCTCGTGCGCCTGGCGGCGGCTGCCACCCTGCTTCGGCGTGAGTCCGGCCACCGCTCACCGCCGGTTCACCGCCTGGACGAGGGCGGGCCTGTGGCCGCGCCTGCACGCCGCGGTCCTCAACCGGCTGGGCGCCGCCGGGGCCGTCGGCTGGTCCGCTGCGCTGGTCGACTCCGCCTCGGTGCGGGCGAAAAGGGGGGTGAGCTCGTGGGACCGAATCCGGTCGACCGGGGCAAACCCGGCTCCAAATTCCACGTCCTGACCGACGCCGAAGGGCTGCCGCTGGTCACTGCGGTCTCCGCCGCCAACACCCACGACAGTCTCGCTCTCAAGCCGCCGGTCAAGGCCATCCCCGCTGTCCGCTCCCGTCGCGGCCCCCGACGCCGCAGACCCGCGAAGCTCCGTGCGGACAAGGGCTATGACTACCCCGAGCTCCGCCGCTGGCTACGGGACCGGAACATCACACCCAAGATCGCGCGACGCGGCATCGAGTCCGGCGAACGCCTGGGCCGCTACCGGTGGAAGGTTGAACGCAGCATCTCCTGGCTGTTCAACTACCGGCGCCTGACCGTGCGCTACGAATGCAAGAGCCGACACTTCGCGGCCTTCCTCAGCCTCGCAGCCACCCTGATCTGCTACAGGAAGCTCGTCAGACTCGCCACATGAGATGACGTCTTAGGGCTTCCACTGCAAGACGTTTCGAATAGTGCGACCCAGCATCCATTCCTTCTCGGCCGTAGAGAAGGCGTCCGAGTCGAGCAGATAGTGCAAACTGTGAGAGTAGGGAGCCGGGTGAGGCGACAGGCCAGGCTTTATGGCCTGTGTATGGTCGCTCGCCCACAGAATCCGCTCAGCGCCATAAGCATCGACTACTTTGCGGAAGTGTGGAATTAGGTCAGGATACGGATACGGTTCGCCGGCCAAGCGCTCGATGTGCGACCACTTCAAGTGCAAGTTGGCGTACTTGGACATGGATCGAATCTTGTCCAGGCGACTGTAACGCTCCGTCGGTGCTGCGTCCTCGGCCGGCCAGGCGATGCCGATATGGTCGATGACGAACTTCAAGTCCGGGAACTTATGCAAGTACGGCTCAAGGGTCTCCACGCGGGGGGTGACCATGATGAAAACCGGCACCTGCTCGGACTCACACGCTGCGAACAACCTGCTGTATCCGCCCCGCTCGAATTCCGGGTCACGCCAAGTATTGCCGTCATGACCGGCGTGGACACGGATGCCCACACATCCGGGCTGCCGGCGTAGCGCAGCGACAACCTGCTCGAGATCGGGGTCCTTGTAGTCCACGCGGCTCAGCCAGACGAACCGATCTGGATACCTGCTGGCTGCCAATTGTGAGAAAGGACGTTCAGGTCGCCACGCGCCGTTGGGATGGTGACGTCCAGGAAGCATATGGAACTGGGCATCCAGGCCAGTGAATTCGTCGATCACGGCACCGCGCACGCCCACTGCATCCATGGCGACGATCGCCGCGTTCAGGGTGGTTTCAAGGTCCACTTCCTGCCAGTTGGGGCCGATCTGGTTGGCATGAAGCTGGCCGTCGATGATTTCCATGCTGGGTCCTTCAGTATGTCAGGCAAGGAGTAGTACGTCCGGTCGTCGCGGGCGTCGCGGAATGTTGTGGATCTTCCTCAGTGTGGTCAGGCACTCGAGCCATGGGACAGGCCGGGCATGTGGGCCGTGAGGCCTCCGTCGACCACCAGGACCTGCCCGTTGATGTAGGAGCCAGCGTCACTGGACAGGAAGGCGACCGTCTCTGCGATGTCCTCCGGCTGTCCGGGGCGCTGCACTAGTCCCCCACTGGACTTGCGGAAGGCCTCTTGGCTTTCGGTGTCGTCGCCAACCATGATCACTCCGGGGGCGACCGCGTTGCAGCGCACTCCTTGGGTGCCGTACGTTGCCGCGATGGTGCGCATCAGTCCGATCATGCCGGCCTTTGCCGACGAATAGGCCGTTGCAAAGCCTGCGACGCTGTGCAGGGCTGCCGTGGAGCTCATCATCACGATGGAGCCGTTTCCCGCGGCGACCATGTCAGGAAGTACGTGGCGTGCGCCGAGCATGGGGCCTCGAAGGTTGGCAGCGATCACCCTGTCCCAGACGTCGACGGGAGTATCGAGCAGTGCCCCGTCCCCGGCTACTGATGCCTTGAGTGCCGCATTGTTGACCAATACGGTCACACCCCCATGGAGGCTCCGCACGGACGCAAGGACCGACTCCCATGCGGCGTTGTCCGCTACATCCAGGGCGAAGGCATCTGCGGTTCCCCCCGACGCGCGAATCTGGTCGCAGGTCTCCTGCGCTGTCTCGAGATTGATGTCGGTGGATACCACGGTCGCACCTTGTGCCGCGAGTGCCTTCGCGCAGGCTCGGCCGATGCCGGCACCTGCGCCGGTGACCAGTGCGCAACGTCCCTCGAGGGAACTGTCTTTCATGATCTTCTCCTGATGTGGCCCGTGTGCCGGACCGGGCGGTGTTGGTATGCGCGAGAAGGCTTACGGTTCTTCTTGGTGACGGTGTGGACCCCCGTAGGCGCAAGTGCCGTCCGGAAGTCGACCGGCGAGTATGCGGGCTCGAAACCTGTTCGACAAATGGTGGTTACTGCGCCCTGCGTGTGATCTCTGCCCTCGTAAGCGGGTCAGTAGGAGAACCTCCGAATGGCCGACTTCTTCAGATGCTACGGAGGCTGAGGACGACGGGCCATGTTTCACCGTCCTCAGCTCATGCGTGACCGTCCAGGCAATCCCAGGTAGCGTTGTATGTCGGACACCTCGCCTCCGAGTTTTCCGGGCGCACGGCGCGGCGCAAGAACCGAGAGATGCATGGGGGTCGGCATGGGCATGCTTCACGCAGTGCAGGTACGACGAGCCTACGAAGAATCCGAGGAATCGGATGGGGTGCGGGTGCTCGTCGACCGTCTATGGCCTCGTGGGTTGACCAAGGAGAAGGCCGCGTTGAACGAATGGTGCAAGCAGATCGCACCCTCCAGTGACCTCCGCAAGTGGTACCACCATGATCCGGACCGGTTTCAGGAGTTCGAACGCCGCTACCGCGAAGAACTTGCTGATCCGGAAAGGACAGAAGCCTTGGAGCACCTGCGCGGAATCGCGAGAACTCGCACCCTGACGCTCATCACCGCCACCAAGCATCCGGAGATCAGCGAGGCCGAGGTACTGGCACGGGTTCTGAGCTGACTGACCCTTCGCTTGGTCGGCACCGGGCTAAGGGCGGTCCCGTCAACGATGATGACCAGGCGTTACGGGGTAGTTCGCGGGCTCGTATGCAAGTAGAAGGTCACCTGCCGCCCGACTTGATCCATGGCCATTTTACGATGCAGACCACGACAGGGGCGACGAGCATGGTCAGCAGCCACAGGCCCACGCTCGCTGGAGAGTAAATGTAGTAGCGCCAGCGCTCTGGCAGGGACGACGGCGCAAGTAGAAGCAAGATCAACGTGGCCCATGTGGTCAGCACGGCGACTGCCGTACGTGCTGCCGTCATCTCTATCGGCCCCCTCAACGGTGGTCATCTCTATGGATCGGATGATAGGGCTGCTGGGATGATCTTGGTGTGGCTGGTGTGATCACGGCGTCGGAGCCGGTCCTGGATAGCCCCGTTCTCCGGGCTGAGCCCGCGGCAGTTCGGGAAACTGGTGACGGTACTGCGTCGCGCTGGGGTTGACGCGGCCCGACGCGGTCGGCAGCGGAGTTTTCCGCTGGAGGAACGGACGCTGCTGGTCGCCGCATACTGGCGCACCAACCTGACGATGCGCCAGCTTCCGGTGCGAAGGCCGCCGTCGGCACGACCATGACCATCGCCGACGGTGGCTACCCGGGCACCGGACTCGTGATGACTCACCGCCGTCGGAAGGGCGAGGAACTGCCCTGCTGGAAGCAGGCCCACAACAAGTCCCACAAACAGGTCCGCGCCCGCGTCGAGCACGTTTTCGCCCGCATGAAGACCTGGAAAATCCTCCGCGACTGCCGTCTCAAAGGCGACGGCGTCCACTACGCCATGCTCGGCATCGCGCGGCTGTACAACCTCGCCATTGCTGGATAGACCACCCTCAGCAGAACATCCCACCAGGCCCGAAGCCGCTCAGAGATCATTTACGGGACGGCGCCTAGGAGGACACAGGCGGCCAAGCTCAGGTCGGCTCCCGCGTCCGTCTGGCATGACGCGCGGAATCGTTGGGCTCTATCGTGTCGCGCGGGCCAGTGCTGTCTGTACCGTCTCGGCGGCGCGGACTCCGGCGTCCTTGGTGGTCAGGGCGTCGATGGCCTCGCCGAACACCTCGACCCCGACGGTCAGTAGACCTCCCTTGTCCAGGAGCGGGCGGATGACGGTGTCGAGGTCGAGTTCGCCATCGCCGGGAAAGCGGCGGAACCGGCCCTCGCCGAAGAGAGTGTCGGACTGGGGAGAGAGGGAGGCGTCGGCGAGCTGAAGGCCGGTCACCTTCTCCTTCGGGATGTCCGACAGCAGGTCCAGGGCGGCCTGCGGCTCGTCCGACGCCCTGAGCAGATGCCAGGTGTCCACCATGAGCGTGCCGTTGGGACGGTCGGCACGCTGGACGATCTCCCATGCGGTGGCCAGATCGCGGATCCCCCAGAACGGCACGAACTCCAGCTCGACCCGCAGCCCGCGGTCCTCCGCCATCCGGCAGAACGCGGCATAGGAGGTGACCAGTTCGTCCAAGGGGACTGTGCCCGCGGCGAACGCCCCGCACGCCAGGACGGAGTCCATGCCCGCGGCCTCCGCAAGGTCGAGGACCTCGGTGTCGGTGAAGTCGAAGCGCTGCTTGAGCGGTGCGGGCAGGTCGTCCGCGTACGGGATCGGTGCCCAGCTCGCGGCACCGTCTAGGTGCGCCGGCCGCACGCCCCTGGCTTCCGCCTCCGCGCGGATCCACTGCCAGTCATGACCGGAGACGAGCAGTTCGTGAAGGGTGAGAGGGCTCAGAGCGGTGGCGGGAAATCCCCCGGACCTCGCGGCGTCCAGCACCGCGATGAAGCCTAGGCTCGCCATGCTTCCTGGCCAGAACGTCAGCTCAGGAACGTTCCGGCCGGTCATCGTGCCTCCCCGGTTCCGATGTGGTGTCCCGCTCGTGCGGCGATGCCCGTGATGATCTCGGCGAGTCGGTCGGGGCGTTCCTCCGGGATCCAGTGACCGGCCCGGTCGACGATCTCCACCTGTCCCTTCTCGGCGACTTCCCCGGCCATCTCTTCCAGCGCGGGACGCACCGCGGTGACTGCGCTGGCTACGGCGGTGAACGGGATGGTGAGCCGTGCCTCGGCGAGCGCCGCCTTGTTGTCCGCGCTGTCCTGGCTCAACGCGCGGTACATCTCCAGGCCGGCCCGAAGTGCGCCGGGGGCGCGGTAGGCGGCGGCGTAGGCGTCGATGTCGTCGGGGGTCACCGCGGCGCGGTCGTAGATCCGTGAGGAGACGAAGTAGTCGATGTACTCCCTTTCGCGACCGGAGATGAGCAGGTGGGCGACGTCGACGTTGCTGTGGAAGGGGATGTGCCAGGTACGAGGGTTGGTGGCGAGGCTGTCGCCGAGCTGTGTGCCGGGCAGTGGGGCGTCGACGGTGACGAGCGCGGCGGCGTTGTCGCGGTGGCGGAGCGCGTATGCGAAGCCCACGTAGGCGCCCATGTCATGGCCGCAGATCAGTACGGGGCCGTCGGCTCCCGCTTGTTCGACGATGCCTTTGATGTCGTCGGCGAGGGTGAACTTGTCGTAGCCGCTGGCCGGGCCGGGGAAACCGCCGATGCCGCGGAGGTCGGGGGCGATCACGCGGAAGCGGCCAGACAGACGTTGTATCAGGGGGTGCCACTCCCTGCTGGTCTGCGGGAAACCGTGAAGGAGGAGGAGCGCCGGGCCGGCACCGGCCGTGACGTAGTGGTGGCCGAGGCCTCCCACGGTGGCGCGGTGGTGGCGGACGTCGATGTCGGTGTGAAGGGGCATGCGTGGATGTCTCTTTCTCCCCGGGCAGGCGTGTGGACGGGCCGGCGAACGGGCGGGCCGGCCGCGATGGGTGATCCGGGCGACGCCGCGTCGCACTGTGCGGGGACCTCTGCATGGTCTGTCTGTCCACGGGAGCACCGCTGGCACGGGGCCGCAACGGGAGCGGGTTGCGAGCCGGCGTCGAAGCGCCTTCGTCCGCGCGGGCGGCGGCCCCCTGTCCAGAGGGGATGGGTCACTGCGGGTGCGCGCTCTTGCGGCGCGGTTGCGCGTGCCGGGCGACGGCGGTGCCCGGGTGCCGTGCGGCTGGTACCAGGGCGGCGAGGGCCACGGTGACCACCGAGGTGACGGTCAGGAGGAGGAAACCGTGGGTGAATCCGCTCTCCCGGGGCAGTCCGCCCGGCAGCGGGTTCGACGTGATGAGAGTGGCGACAACGGCGGTGCCGATCGCCCCGCCGATGTTGCGGATGTTGGCGTTCATGCCGGTGGCCACGCCCGTCCGGTGGGCCGGTACGCTCCGCACGATCAGGGTCGACATGGCCGCGTAGGCCAGTCCGAGGCCCAGTCCGAACACGCCGCCGGCGGTCGCGACTTCCCAGGGCTGGTCGGACAGCAGCGCGAAGGCCGCACAGGCCACAGAGCTCAGGAGGGCGCTCGCCACGAGTTGCGCCTTGGGACTCACCCGTGCGGAAAGCGCGCCGGACAGGATCCCACCCACCGACATCGCGGCGAGCATGGGCAGGGAAAGCAGTCCTGCCTCGCTCACACTGAGGCCGAAGCCGTAACCCGCCGTGGCGGGCGTCTGCAGGAATTGCGGCACGAAAGCCGTCACCGCGAACATGCTCGCCCCGAACAGCACCGCGACGGCGTTCGTGGTCCACACCGCCGGAAGCCGCATCATGCGCAGGTCGACGAGTGGATCGGCCGAGCGGGATTCGACAGCGATCCAGCAGCAGAACAGGATCGCGGCGAGCGCGAACAGGCCCAGGACGCCCGGTGAGCCCCAGCCCCATACGCCGGCACGGCTCACGGGGGTCAGCAGCGCCACGAGCCAGCCCGACAGAAGGAGCGCGGCGCGCCAGTCGATACGGCCGCGGTGGCGCACGGGCGACTCGGGGACGAGGAACCGCACCAGGACTGCCGTGAGGGCCACGGCCACCATCGGGATCCAGAAGAGCCAGCGCCATCCGAGGTGCGTCTCGATCGGCCCGGACAGTACGAGCCCGAGGCCACCTCCACCGGCCAGGACCGCGGACAGGGAACCGATCGCGGGGGCGACGCGTTCGGCGGGGAATTCGTCCCGGACGATGCCGAAGGCCAGCGGGAAGACGGCTCCGCCGAGTCCTTGCACCACCCGGGCGGCGACCAGGACACCGATGTTGGGCGCGAGTGCGGCGAGAAGGGACCCCGCCGAGACGGCGCCCAGGGCGACGAGCAGGGTGCGTCGTTTACCGAGGGAGTCACCGAGACGGCCGAGGAGCGGGGTGGCGACGGAAGCGGACATCAGCCATGCGGTCAGGACCCAGGTGACGGTGGAGCGGCTGGTGCCGAGGTCCGCCTGGATCGTCGGCAGCACTGGGCTGATCAGGGATTGCAGCATGGCGAAGACGCCGGCGGCAGCGGCGAGCACGGCAAGGATCAGCCGTGGAGAGGAAAGAGGGCGGGGCATGGAAGTCCTTGGCAGGGTGAGCGTGCGCGTGTATGCGGGTGGCCGGGCGCGGAGCGAACCAGGGTGCGTTTCGCCGAGCGGGCAGCCAGAGGAAGCACCTCACGGAGAAGCGGAGGCGCTACTCCACTATAACGGAGGTGTTCCTCCGCTTATTTCGTGGCGCGCTCAATGCGGCCCTGCCGCTGGTGACTCGCGCCGCAGTCCCGCCATCCCATGGACCGGGTACGGCCCCCGGGGGCTACGGGCGTGACGGCCCGCGCCCCTATCGGTGCCCGATCCAGCCGCGCCGGACTGCCACGGAAGAGCCGCGGACGTTCGAGCCGGCCGGCGCCGGTGAGCCTTTCGCGCGCGCCGCCACAGTCGACGCCCGGCTGGGGGCCGCTGCCGGGCGCGCACCGGGCGGGCACCCCCTCCGGCCGCGCTCGCGGCGGCCGCCGACCGCGGCGGCGCGCGCAGGCACCCGCCGGCTCGCATCCGGTTCCGTCAGGACCGGATCGATCCGGGGCAGCGCCCGGGTGAGGGAGCCGTCAGGTGGTCGTACCGGCCAGGAATGCGGTGAGTATGCGGCGCAGGCGGGGTTCGACCTCGACGATGGCGTGTCCGAGACGGGGGTCGCTGGTGTAGAGATCACGCAGACGGGGGCCCGGGCTGGCCATCTGCCACAGGGCACCGGCCATCCCGGTGGCGGTGGAGACCAGATCGAGCACCTGGTGCTCGTCCAGACCCAGAAGGCGGTTCATCTCAGCGCCGATCAGGTCCACTTCGTGCAGGGTGACGAGCTTGAACGCGCGTACCGCCTCCAGTGACACGTTGCGTTCCAGGTTCAGGGGCGCCTGAGCAAGGAGGTCGCAGAACACGGGACGTGCCGCGAGCGTCGAGGCGAAGGCCTCGGCGACGCCTGCGGGGTCCGCCTGACCGCACGCCCGCAGCCGAGCACGGAGGTCCGCGGACCATTCACGCCAGCCTTCGGCGGTCAGCTCGAGAAAGATCTGCTCCCTGGTCTCGAAGTAGCGCAGCAGGGCCGACTTGTGCATGCCCACTTCGGCGGCGATGTCGGTGAGGGTGACGTCCCGGATGCCTCGTTCCCGGCCGAGCCTGCGGGCCGCTTCCAGGATCGCTGTCTCGCGTGCCTGTTTGGCTTGTGCGCTGCGGGCCCGCTGGAAGGAGGCTGGGTGCGTCATGGGGCCATCATAGGAACACATAACACAACGATGTTGCCTTATTAAGAGAACGGTGTTTCACTATCAGCATGAGTGAAAACACCGACGCCCGCACCACCCACCAGCGCGTCTGGTTCGTCACCGGCTCCTCACGCGGTCTCGGACGCGCCCTGATCACCGCCATCCTCGAGGCGGGCGACCTCGTCGTCGCCACCGCCCGCAACCCCAAGACCCTCGCCGAGGAGCTGAAGACCTACGGCGACCGAGTTCTCGCGCTGCCGCTGGACGTCACCAGCGCGGACGCGGCCCGCGAGGCGATCGACGCCGCGCTCGACCGCTTCGGCCGCCTCGACGTCGTGGTCAACAACGCCGGCTACGCGAACGTCTCTCCGGTCGAGACCTCGGACGACCACGACTTCCGCGCCCAGTTCGAGACCAATTTCTGGGGTGTCTACCACGTGACCAAGGCAGCGCTGCCCGTTCTGCGGCAGCAGGGCTCGGGCACCGTGGTGCAGATCTCCTCGGTAGGCGGACGCGTCGGCGGCTCCCCGGGCATCGCCTCCTACCAGGCGGCCAAATTTGCCGTCGACGGCTTCACCCGCTCCCTGGCCGCGGAGACCGCGCCGCTCGGCGTGCGGTTCATGGTCGTCGAACCGTCCGGCTTCGCGACCGACTGGGCCGGCTCCTCGATGACCGTCCACGCCGCACCGGACGCCTATGACAGCACCGTGGGCGCCATGAACCGCCGAGTGCGCCAAGGCGCGGCCGGCAGCGCGGGTGACCCGAACCGAGCCGCCGAGATCATCGTCCGCACCGTGCGACGCGGCGAGGTTCCCAGCCATCTGCTTCTCGGGGTGGACGCGGTGAACCTGGCGCTCGACTACTCCCGCCGCCAGCTCGCCGAGGCGGGAGCCTGGGAGGCGGTGAGCCGCTCGGCCGACTTCGCCGAGTCGTACCCGGTCGAACTGCCGCCGGCGTAACCCCTTCCTCCGTACCAATCGACGGGCCGGCCGACTGTACGGACGCAGTTTTCCAGCGAGCCATCGGCGCAGGCGCTCGCAGTCGCCACCCCTGGACACCTGGAGGTCCGCCCGCTCCCGCGACGGGCCGGGCCACGCGGCCGGATGGAGGGGTGCCACCGCACCAGCGGTCGCGGGCCGTGGCCGTCGTGCGTGTTCGCCCCGAAGACGGCTACTGAGGCGACGCCCCGTTTCCGTCCACATCGGAAGCGGGTGGATCCACCGCTCCCGCTTGTAGCGACCGTCGGATCGGGGTCAGTAAAGACCTCTGCCGACTCGGACGGGCGGAGCCGTGTGCCTACTGTGATCAGTTCTGCTCGCCGCCTGCGTTCCCCGTGACTCGCGGAGGACGGTGAAGCCATACCTCAGCTGACGCTACAGATCGGCGACTACAAGACTCGTTCGCCCTATTTGAACCGGAGGGCATCCTCCGCTAAAGTGGAGGATGCCCTCCGCTACTGAGGAGTCTCCTCTTCCAGGTCGGGCAGGGCGTCTCCCCATGCGTCAGCACCGCGGCCACACCGCGTCCGGCACGCGTCCGGACGGCACCGCATCTGCGGCCGCGAAGAACGAAAGCGAAATGACATGGACTACAAGCTCAGCGACAAGCGCGCCCTGGTGACGGGCTCCAGTTCGGGCCTCGGAGCGGCCATCGCCACTCTCCTCGCGGCCGAGGGGGCGACGGTCGTGGTGCACGGCCGCGACAAGGAGCGCGCCGAGGCCGTGGCCCGGACCATCCGGGACGACGGCGGACGCGCCGAGGTCGTCCTGGGCGACCTCGCCACCGACGAAGGCGCCGACGCGGTCGCGGCGGGGGCCCTGGCGAACGGCCCGATCGACATCCTGGTCAACAACGCGGGCTACTACCGGCACGTCACCTGGACCGACGCGACCATTGACGACTGGCGCGAGACCTATGAGGCGAACGTGCTGTCCGGGGTCCGCATGATCAAGCGGCTGGTCCCCCAGATGCGCGAGCGCGGCTGGGGCCGCGTCATCCAGATCGGCGGCGGTCTCGCCATCACGCCGATGCCGGGGCACCCTCACTACAACGCCACCCTCGCCGCCCGGCACAACCTGGCCGTCTCCCTGGCACGGGAACTCGCGGGCACCGGCGTCACCTCCAACACCGTCGCCCCGGGGGCGATCCTCGTCGACGCCGTCAAGGACCTGCTGACCGGCATCGCCCCGGACCGTGGCTGGGGCGAGACCTGGGAGGACATCGAACGTGACGCCACCAAGCACCTGCTGCCCAACGACCGCGGCCGACTGGGGCTTCCGGAGGAGGTCGCCGGGGCCGTCGCGTATCTGACCAGCCCCCTGGCCGACTACGTCAGCGGCGCCATCCTGCGCGTCGACGGTGGCCTCATCCGCTCACTGTGACTCGTCCGGGCCGGCTCACGCGAGAGCGTGCACCAGCCCGGCAGGTACATGGGTGATCCGCATGGCCGGGAGCCACAGTTCCCTCGGTTCTGTCCCGTGCGGTTCGCGGGCGGGCGGGACGGAGTGCCGTGAGGTCCGCGGTGAGCGCATTCGGCCTTGGTAGAATCGAGGGATCCCTCCGGAAAACCGGAGGACACACTCCACTGCCGCGGAGGCACGCCTCCGAGCCCATCGCGTCGAAGGATCATGGTGGACGACAGGACGCCCTCGGCTCTCGGTGCGGCCGTGCGCCGCCCGCACCGGGCTGACGCGCGCCGCAACTTCGACAGACTCCTGGCCGCCGCCCGCACGGCGTTCGCCAAGCAGGGAACCGGCACCCCGCTCGAGGACATCGCTCGTTCAGCCGGCGTCGGTATCGGCACGCTCTACCGCAACTTCCCCACGCGGCAAGCACTCTTCGACGCCGTCTACGCGGGCGAGGTCGAGGAGCTGTGCCACGCCGCCCGGGATGTCGCGGACCTGCCTCCGTGGCAGGCGTTCAGCACCTGGCTCGAGCGGTTCGTCGCCTATGTCGGCACCAAGCGTGCGATCTCCGAAGAGCTCAACCGCGACTCTGCGATGTTCCGCGACGCCCGCAAGGCCATGTACGAGGCAGGGGAACCCTTGTTCACACGGGCGCAGGAGGCCGGCGAGGCCCGCCGCGACGCGTCGTTCGACGACGTCCTGCGCATGATCACCGGCATCATCGCCACCGGCTACGTCAGCGACGAGCAGCGCGGCCGGGTCCTCGGCTTCGCACTGGACGGCATCCGGACCGGCAAGGACTGATCACCCGGCGTCGCATCGCGCGGTAGACAGGCCGCGTCGCTGACGATCAGGTGTCCCGCCTCTTGGGCCGGCCTCTGTCGGGTGCAGTGCAACGGATGGGTTGCCGTGGATCGCGTCCGGTGTCGATACGTCCGCTTGCCGTGCATCTGACGGATCATGACGGCTTCCTTTGCCGGGGCGGGGGTCGCCCGAGCCCTGTGGGACGGCCCACCGCGCGGTCAGCGATCCAAGTGGCAAGCAATGCGGTAGGTCGTGTCCGCAAAGTCCCGTCGTTCGCCCGTAGGGCGGGCCGAGCGGTGTCCGGTGCGTGCTCTCGGTGTGCCGGGCGGACTCCCGCGTACTGGTTGTACGCGGGTGG
>NZ_JBHWJK010000037.1:0-63106 GCF_042731455.1 Streptomyces sp. NPDC059852
TCTCCTTATCTTTGTTTTTGTGGGTGTTGGTGGGGTTTTTTTTTTTAATCCCCGCCCCCACCCCCCACCGCCGGCGGGGGCGGGCGGGGCCGGCCGCGCCCCCCGGGCCCCCCCCCCGCCCCCCCCGCCTCCTCGTGCACCCCCGTACTCCCCCCGTTCCCCCCTGGACCCCCGTTCGGTCCGTCCCCCGGGTCCCCCGGTCTCGCTCCCGCCGACGCCGGGCCGGCGGAAGGAGCGGATCCGGGGCAGCTCCGTTCCGGCGCCCCGTGTCGCCGGTGCCGGAGCCGATCCCCTTCTCCGTGCCTCCACTCTCCCGTCCGGGCAGGTCGCGCCCCATCCGCGCGCGTACTCATCTCGCCGCCTAGGTACGGGTACTCAGAGCTGTGCGTCCGGCCCCATGACCTGCCGTCGCCGACTGGCTACGATCCCCTGCGTGTCCATACTCCCCCTGGTGTTCACGAGCGGCTGGGCCAGCGGCGTCAACGCGTACGCGGTGGTGCTGCTCCTCGGCATATTCGGCGCGACCGGACTGAGCGACGACGTCCCCGACGCCCTGCAGCGGCCGGACGTCCTGATCGCGGCCGGTGTGCTCTTCCTGTGCGAGGCCGTCGCCGACAAGATCCCGTACGTGGACTCGGCCTGGGACACGGCCCACACCGTGATCCGCCCGGTGTCCGGCGCGGTCGTCGCCGCGCTGCTCGCCGGAGAGAGCGGATCGGTGCCGGAGCTCGCGGCAGGCGCGCTCGGCGGTTCCACGGCCCTGGTCAGCCATCTGGTCAAGGCCGGGACGCGGATGGCGGTCAACAGCTCCCCGGAGCCCTTCAGCAACATCGTGGTGAGCCTCGCCGAGGACCTCGGGGTGGCCGCGCTCATCACCTTCGCGATCTTCCACCCCGTCGCGGCCGCCGTCATCGCGGGCGCCCTGCTGCTGGCCGGGGTGCTGCTGCTGTCCTTCCTGGTCTCGCGCATCCGCCGCTTCCTGCGGCGCCGGGCCGAGCGGCGTGCCGAGAAGCGGCTCGCCCGCCCCGCGGTGCCCCAGCGCCCCGGCTGAGCTGCGACGGAGCCCGGCGGTCCGGTTGTCGGCGGCGGCCGATAAGGTCCCCTCCATGGCACGGATTGCGGTGATCGGCGCCGGGATGGGCGCCCTGGCGGCGGCGGCCCGGCTGGCCGTCGCGGGCCACCGGGTGACGGTGTACGAGCGGACGGAGACGTACGGCGGAGCGGTGCGCCGCCTCGAGCGCGACGGCTTCGCCTTCGACACGGGCCCCGGCCTGCTCCCACTGCCCGCCGTGTACCGCGACCTGTTCGTGAAGACCGGCAAGGAGCCCCTGGAGGAGTGCGTCGACCTCGTCCAGGTCGATCCCTCCGCGCGGCACCTCTTCGCGGACGGCTCCGGGGCCGCGCTGCCGAACGCCTCACGCGCGGGCGTCGTCTCGGCGTTGGACGAGGCTCTGGGCGCCGGGGCCGGGCGCCGCTGGGGCGACTTCCTGGTCCGTGCCCGCGAGACCTGGGACCGCACGCGCAGACCGCTGCTGGAGGAGCCCCTGTGGCCCGACTGGCAGGTCCTGGCCGGGCGTGAGCCCTACCCGTCGGTGCCCCACAAGCGGCTGCTGCGCACCCGCCGCGCCGGGACCCTCGCCGAGGTCGGCGCCTGGGAGCTGCGCGACCCCCGGCTGACCGCCCTCCTGGAGAGCCACGCGCTCGCGTACGGCCTCGATCCCCGCGAGGCCCCGGCGAACGCGGCGGTGCTGCCGTACATGGAGCACGCCTTCGGCACCTGGTATGTGCGCGGTGGCATGCGGGAGTTGGCGCGGGCCGTGTACGAGCGGTGCGTGGCCCGCCGGGTCGCGTTCCACTTCGGTGCGGAGGTCGCGGCGGTCGTGGAGCGGGACGGCCGGGTGTCGGGGCTGGAGCTGGCCGACGGGACGGCGGTGGAGGCCGACGTCGTGGTGAGTGGTGTCGCGCCCGGCGCGCTGGACCGGCTCGTGCGGGGCACGGCGGTGCGCGGCGAGGGCGAGGTCCCGCCGCGGCGCGGCGCCCCGAGCCGGCTGACGGTGCTGCTGGCCCTGCGGGGCGGCCGGCCGGACGGCACGGCGCATCGCACGGTGGTGCACGCCGAGGACCGGGACGCGGAGCTGGACGCCCTGTTCGGGCCCGCCGCGGGCATGGCGGCGCGCCCGACGGTCACGGTGCTGCGGCCCGACGACCCGGCGCTGGTCCCGGACGCCGGTCATGAGGCGGTCACGCTCGTGGCGACGGTACCGGCCGGCGGCGCTTCCGCCGAGGAGACGGCCCGGCGGGCGGACGACCTGGTGACGGTCGCCGAGCGGGCGGTACCGGATCTGCGGGAGCGCCTGCTGTGGCGCGAGGTCCTGACCCCGGCCGACGTCGCGGAGGCGACGGGCGCGGAGGGTGGCGCCGTCCCGGCCCCGGCGCTGGCCGCGGCGGACGGGCGGATGCTGCACGCGTCCAACAGCACGGCGCTGGCAGGGTTGTTCACGGTCGGCGGCTGGTCGCACCCCGGCGGCGGGCTCCCGCACGCGGGCATGTCCGGCGCGCTGGTGGCCGGGCTGATCGTGGAGGGACCGGAGTTCCGGGGCTCGCAGTGAGCCCCGGCGGGCGGACCCGTCAGAAACGGTACTGCTCGTCGTAACCGGGGCCCTGCTGCTGCCCGTTGCCCTGGTAGGGGTACTGCTGATGCTCGGGCGGGAGCTCGGCGCCGTACTCGTCGGTGCGCTGCTGCGGGACCCAGACTCCGCCGGGCGGGGTGCCCTCGGGGTAGGTGCCGGTGGCGTACGGGTCCTGTCCGTAGGACTGCTGGCCGTACTGCTGCTGCCCGTAGGCGTCGTAGGAGGCGCCGCCGTAGGTCTGCGTGCCGATGTACGGGTCGGAGTAGGCGGCGTACTGCTGCTGGCCGTTCGCGTCGTAGCCGTACTGCTGCTGGTCGTACCCGCTGTAGCCGTCGTACCCGTAGCTCTGGTCGGCGGTGGCGTACTGCTCCTGGGACTGGCCCGCGTCGGCGTAGCCCTGCTGCTGGGCGGCCGCGTAGGCGGCGTCGCTGTAGACGCCGTAGGAGCCGGTGTCCTCGGGCAGGGGCTGCGGCTCGTAGACGGCGGTCGACTCGGCGGCCGTGTCCCGGCCGCGCGCGGGCGTGAAGACGTCGTCGCGGTCGTAGTCGTCGGTGCCGTAACCGGCGCGGTCGCGGCCGTAGTCGGCGCCGTCGTCCGCGTAGCCGTCGCCGGCCTCCAGGTCGGAGACCTCGAGGGTCGGCTCCTGCCGCTCGTCGGGCTCGTCGCGGCGGCGCTTGGAGCCCAGCGGGCCGAGAGCCGGCGCGGAGACCGCCCAGCCGGCGGAGAAGCCGCGGCGGAACGACAGCGTGACGTAGGTCTGCCCGATGGCGAAGGCCGAGGCGCCCACTCCGATGATGACCACGGATCGTGTGAGCACGCCGAGGACGACGCCGAGGAAGCCGACGAAGGCGACCAGCCGCCAGCGCAGCCGCGCCTTGTACTGCAGCAGCACCTCGCCCAGCAGCCACAGCGCGACGACGCCGAACGCGATGTAGAGGACCGTCAAGCCCATGTACGCCCCTCTCCCAGTGGCCGCCTACGCAGTGTGACGTATATCAGGACGACCGGTCTAGGCCTGCGGTGGGTGGTGCAGGCCCAGGTTCTCGTGGATTTCCAGTGTCGCCGTGGAGTTGTTGAGCGTGATGAAGTGCAGTCCGGGCACTCCCTCGGCCAGAAGCCGTGCGCAGAACTCGGTGGCGAACTCGATACCGAGGGAGCGTACCGCCGCGGGATCGTCCTTCGCTGTGAGGATCCGCTCTCTCAGGGCGTCCGGGAACGCCGCGTTGGTGAGGGAGGGGATCCGTTCGAGCGTCCGGACGGAGGCGATGGGCATGATCTCCGGGATGATCGGGGTGTCGCAGCCGGCGGCGGCGACCCGGTCGCGCAGCCGCAGATAGTCCTCCGGATCGAAGAACATCTGCGTGATCGCGTAGTCCGCGCCCGCACGGCACTTGTCCACAAAGTGCCGGACGTCGGTCTCCGGGTCGGCGGAGCG
This sequence comes from Streptomyces sp. NPDC059852, assembly GCF_042731455.1. Lineage (NCBI taxonomy): Bacteria > Bacillati > Actinomycetota > Actinomycetes > Kitasatosporales > Streptomycetaceae > Streptomyces > Streptomyces sp. NPDC059852. Next base: position 4,066 of record NZ_JBHWJK010000037.1, read on the forward strand.
CGGGTGCATCGCCGGGAAGGCGGCGACACCGACGCAGAAGTCCCCCGACGCCTTGATCAGTTCGACGAGTTCGGCGGCGTAGGTGAGGCCGCGCGGGTGCGGCACCCAGTCGCCCAGCGGGTCACCGGGCGGGTCGCCGCGCAGGGCCAGCATGTTGCGGATCCCGGCGTCGGCGTACTGCCCGATGATGTTCCGCAGGTCGGCCACCGAGTGGTCGACGGCGGTGAGGTGGGCGATCGGGGTGAGCGTGGTGTCGGAGGCGATGGCCTCGGTCGCCTTGACGGTGCCGGCGCGCGTGGAGCCCCCGGCGCCGTACGTCACCGAGACGAAGTCGGGCCGGACGGCCTCGACCCTGCGCAGCGCGTTCCACAGGTTCCGCTCGCCCTTCGGGGTCTTGGGGGCGTAGAACTCGAAGGAATACGTCGTCTTGCCGGTCGCGAGCATCTCGCGCACGGTACGAGCGTGGTCCGACCTGATGGATGCGGTGCCGAGGGCCATACTCGCAGGTTAACCAGGGGTACCCGGTCCCCCAACCGGACGCCGGACATTTGCCCGATTTGTCGGCCCCGTGTCCACCCCTTGGACAGATCGGGGCCGAAAAGCGCCCCGCACCCTCCTTCAAGATCACCGAACGCCCACCATCCGAGACGGCTCGGCACGGAGGATGAGACGGCCGGTTCAGTCCTGCCGCAGCCGCTTCGCGAACTCGGCGGCGGCGGCACCGGGGTCGTCCGCCTCCGTGAGGGCCCGGACGACGACGACCCGGCGGGCTCCGGCCTCCAGCACCTGGTCGAGATTGCCGAGGTCGATGCCGCCGATGGCGAACCAGGGGCGCTCGGTGCCGAGGGCGGCGGTGTGGCGGACCAGGCCGAGACCCGGGGCGGGCCGGCCGGGCTTGGTCGGGGTGGGCCAGCAGGGGCCGGTGCAGAAGTAGTCGACGCCCTCCTGGACGGCCGCCGCGCCGGCCTCCTCCTCGCTGTGCGTGGAGCGGCCGATCAGGACGTCGGGGCCGAGGATCGCCCGGGCGGCCGGGACGGGCAGGTCACCCTGCCCGAGGTGCAGGACGTCGGCGCCGGCGGCATGGGCCACGTCCGCCCGGTCGTTGACCGCGAGGAGCTTGCCGTGCCGGGCGCACGCGTCGGCGAGGACGCGCAGGTGCTCCAGCTCCTCGGCGGCCTCCATGCCCTTGTCGCGCAGCTGCACGATGTCGACACCACCGGCGAGCACGGCGTCCAGGAACTCCGCGAGGTCGCCCTGGCGCCTGCGGGCGTCGATGCACAGATACAGCCGGGCGTCGGCGAGTCGCGCGCGGGCGGTGTCGGACATGCAAAGCCCCCTGGGGTCGGTGGTGCCGGGTGCCGGGCGGGTGCCGGACGCCTGGCACGGTACCTGGGAGCAGCCGCCCGGGTCCGGCGGAGGGCACGGGTGCACCGCGGGGCGCGCGATGCGGATGCCGCGCCCCGGGCGTAGTCCTGCCGCCGCTGTCCCGGGCCGCGTGTCGTCCGCGGCCCGGGACCGGCCGGACAGGCCGGGTGCGGACGGGTCAGACGGCGAGCGCCTGGGCGCGGCGCTTCACCTCCGTGCCGCGGTTCTCGCTGAGGGCCTGCGCGGGCGTGCCGGGCAGGGAGGGGTCCGGAGTGAAGAGCCACTCCAGCATCTCTTCGTCGGTGAAGCCGTCGTCCCGCAGGAGCGTCAGGGTCCCGGTCAGGCCCTTGACGACCTTGTCCCCGTCGATGAAGGCGGCGGGGACGTGCAGCGCGCGGTTCTCACCCCGGCGTACGGCGATGAGCTGGCCCTCCTTGACCAGCTGCCGGACGCGGGTCACCTCGACGCCGAGCATCTCGGCGATGTCGGGAAGGGTGAGCCAGGCGGGGACGAGAGCATCGATCTTTGCGTCAATCTCGGTCACGGGAACAAGCCTGCCATCTGGCACCGACAGTCGGAAGTCAGGCCGGTCCGGCCGGGCGCGGCCGCCTCCCGGAGCGTCACGCCGTCGCCGCCTTCAGGGGCCGCGCGGGGTCCGCCAGCAGCGAGGCGTCCATCGGCGTGCCCGCCTCGATCAGCCGCCGTCCCTGGGCGAGGTCCCGGGGCCGGCCCACCGCCAGCAGGGCGGCCAGCCGTCCCTCCCGCAGCCAGCACACCGACCAGGCCGGGCCCGCCGGGTCGCCGCGCCACAGCAGCGTGTCGGCGCCCGGGTGGTGCCCGGCGTACTGCACGAACCGGCCGAACTGCTCGGACCAGAAGTAGGGCACGGGGTCGTAGCGCGCGGTGGTCTCGCCGAGGATGTCGGCGGCGACCGTGCGCGGCCCCTGGAGGGCGTTGTCCCAGTGGTGGACCAGTAGCCGCTCGCCGTAGCGCCCGGAGGGGAAGGAGGCGCAGTCGCCGACCGCGTACACGTCCGGCACCGAGGTGCGCAGCCGGTCGTCGGCCAGCACCTCGCCGTGCGCGCCGAGCGCGATGTCCGAGCCGGTGAGCCAGGTGGTGGCGGGCCGGGCCCCGATGCCGACGACGACGGCGCCGGCGGGCACGCGCGTGCCGTCGTCCAGGACGACGGCACCGGACTCGACGCGCTCCACGCGCGTGCCGGTGCGCAGCACGGCCCCGCTGTCCGCGTACCAGGCGGCCATCGGCGCCGCGACCTCGGCGGGCAGGGCGCCCGCGAGCGGCCGTTCGGCGGCTTCCACGACGGTCACCGCGCAGCCGGCCTCCCGGGCGGCGGTGGTGAACTCGGCGCCGATCCAGCCCGCGCCGACGACCACGACGTCGTGCTGCCGGGCGAGCACCGGGCGCAGCCGTGCGGCGTCGTCCAGGGTGCGCAGCAGGTGCACGCCGGGGACGCCCTCGGTGCCGGGCAGCCGCAGTGGTTCGGCACCCGTGGCGAGGACCAGCACGTCGTACGGCACGGGCCCGGTCTCGGTGTCCAGGACGCGGTCGGCGGTGCGCACGCCCAGCACCTCGCGGCCGAGGCGGAGTTCGACGCCGAGCGCCTCGAAGTCGACGTCGAAGGCGGAGCCCTCGGCCGTGCCGAGCAGCACGGCCTTGGACAGGGGCGGGCGGTCGTACGGCTGGTGGGGCTCGGCGCCGATCAGGGTGATCGTCCCGGCGAAGCCCTTCTCCCGCAGGGCGACCGCCGTCTGCACACCGGCCATGCCGGCGCCGGCGACGACCACGGACCGCTGCGACTGGGTGGTTGGCTCGCTCACCCGATCACCATAGACACTCGTCGTCAGCTCGAGTTCCGGCCCCGGCCGCGTCGCGCGACGAGGAGCGTGCCCGCCCCCGCGACCACCGCCGCGGCCGCCACGCCCGTGATCGGCAGCGTCGAGGAGCCGGTGTCCGCCAGTTCGCCGCCGTCCGTCGCCCCGGCGCCACCGGTCGACGACGATCCGCCGGCCGAGCCGCCCGTAGAGCCGCCTGCCGACCCGCCTGTCGAGCCGCCCGTCGAGCCCGTCGACCCCCCGCCCGTCACGTCCAGCGTGATGTCGGCCTTGTCGTTGGCCTGGTCGGGGTCGAACGAGCGGGGTTCGGGGCTCAGCGCGATCGAGCCCTTGGCGCCGGCGATCCGCTTGTCGATCTTCAGCTTGAAGGTGTACTCCATCCGGGCGTCCTCAGCCATGTTCAGACCGAGGTGCGCCGGGCAGTTGTACGTCCCGCCCTTGTCGTGGCAGTAGTAGTCGCGCTTGACGACCGACGTTCCGGCGGGAAGCTTGATCAGGATGTGGACGCCCGGCACCCCGCCCTCCTCCAGGAGCCAGGCGGGCCCGGCGTTGGCGAACCCCACCTTCATCGTCACCGTGTCGCCGACCCTCCCGCTCAACGCGGCACCCGTCACCTGGTAGTCGGCCGTGTTGACGGTGCTGACCGGCACGTAGACGTACTTCGCGGAACCCTCGCCCCCGGCCGGTCCCTCGACCAGTCCCACCGCCGGGGCGGTCCCCTGCACCGACGGCTCTCCGTTCTCGTCGTCCGACGGGGCGGTCCCGTACCCGACGCGCAGCCGCAGCCTGTCGTTGTACGCGCGGTCCAGTGCCTCGACCCGGAGAGGCTTCTCGGGCGTGAGGACGACGCCCGGCTCCACCGGCTGGTCGTACGCGCACGTCGCGGTCCAGTACTCGGGCATCTCGTCGTAGGACCTGACGTGCTGCACACGGCAGTTGGAAGGGACGTCCACGAGGTCGAGCCCCCGGGTGACGGAGTAGGAGACCCACGCCTTCTCGGCGGTCACGGTGCCCTTGTTCGTCACGGTGACCGGGACGTCGAACGTGCTCCCCGGTCGCAGCCCGTGGACCGGCTCGACGCCTCCGAGGACCAGGTCGGGTCCGGCCTCCTCAGCGAAGGCGGCGGGAGCCGCGGCCAGCACGATCAGGCCGGCGGCGCCGAGGGCGGCGGCGGCACGGGAGGCGCGGCGGTTGTGCGGGGGTATCGGCATGGAGACATCCTCTGCTGGGACGCGGGAGACGGACGGCGCCTTCCGGGGGAACGGCCCTTCTCCCGCTAGACCCTCACCGATCTCCAACGGTTGTACGTCCGGATCCTTCTCCGCCGTACCGTCGTCAGGACGCGGGCACCTGCTCGACCACACTGGTGCCGCTGCCCGCCTGCGACTCCCACTCCCACGTCTCGGTCAGGCGCACGCGCCCGTCGGGGAGTTCGCCCACCGTGGACACGCAGTGGCCCGAGGAGGTCGTGCCGTCCCGCTTGAGCTGCACGTACCGGAAGTCCAGCCGGTCGCCGTCGCGGGTGCCGACGAGGTGCCCGCGCACCACGTCGCCGCCGTCGTACTCGGCCCAGACCACGCCGTCCCGCTCGTGGTACGTGAAGCGGGTGCGCGTGCCGACCTGCCCCGGCGCCTGGTCGGCGACGGGGGCGAGGACGAGACCGTCGAGCGAGCGGGCCATGCGGGAGGCTCCCTTACCGATACCTGGGGCTGCGGGCTAGGGTGGCCACCGTAGAGCACTCGCGGGAGCCCGGACGCACCGGGCTGAGAGGGAGGCTGGCGGCCTCCGACCGTACGAACCTGATCCGGGTCATGCCGGCGAAGGGAGGGGCTGGACGCCCATGTCCTCACGTACGTCAGACGTCCTCGTCGTCGGGGGCGGGATCATCGGCCTGGTCACGGCGTGGCGGGCCGCGCAACGCGGGTTCGCCACGGCCGTGGTGGACCCGGAGCCGGGCGGCGGGGCCGCCCAGGTGGCGGCCGGGATGCTGGCCGCCGTCACCGAACTCCACTACGGGGAACAGACCCTGCTGGGGCTCACCCTCGAATCGGCCCACCGCTACCCGGACTTCGCGGCCGAGCTCGGCGACTCCACCGGGCACACCCTCGGCTACCGCCGCTGCGGCACGCTCGCCGTCGCCCTCGACGCGGACGACCGTGCCCACCTGCGCGAACTGCACGCCCTGCAGACCCGTTCGGGGCTGGACTCCACATGGCTGACCGGCCGGGAGTGCCGGCGCCTGGAGCCGATGCTCGCGCCCGGCGTGCGCGGCGGGCTGCGGGTGGACGGCGACCACCAGATCGACCCCCGGCGGCTGGCCGGGGCGCTGCTGGAGGCGTGCGAGCGCGCCGGTGTGACCTTCCACCGGGCCTGGGCCGAGCGTCTGGACGTCACGGCGGACCGGGCGACGGGGGTCACCACCACGGACGGCACGGCGCTGCGCGCGGACCGGGTGGTCCTCGCCGCGGGCAGCCTGAGCGGCCGGCTCGCGGGCGTCCCCGACGACGTACGGCCGCCCGTGCGGCCCGTGAAGGGGCAGGTGCTGCGGCTGACCGTGCCGCGGGGCCTCGCGCCGTTCCTGAGCCGTACCGTGCGCGCGATGGTGCGGGGCAGCCAGGTGTACCTGGTGCCACGCGAGAGCGGGGAGCTGGTCGTCGGGGCGACGAGCGAGGAACTGGGCTGGGACACCACGGTGACCGCGGGCGGCGTGTACGAGCTGCTGCGGGACGCCCACGAGCTGGTGCCCGGCATCACCGAGCTGCCGCTGACGGAGACCCGGGCGGGTCTGCGCCCCGCCTCCCCCGACAACGCGCCGCTGCTCGGCCCGACCGCCCTCGACGGGCTGCTGCTCGCCACCGGTCACCACCGCAACGGTGTGCTGCTCGCGCCGGTCACCGGGGACGTCCTCGCGCACGTCCTGACCACCGGTGAACTGCCGGACGTGGCCCGTGACTTCACACCGCTGCGGTTCGCCACCGTCCCCCAGGAGCAACCGGCATGAACATCTCGCTCAACGGGGAGCGGCGCCGCGTCGCCCCCGGCACGGCGCTCGACGCCGCCGTCCGGCTGCTCACTGCGGCGCCCTCAGGGGTGGCCGCCGCCCTCAACGAGACCGTCGTCCCGCGCGCGCAGTGGCCGTCGACGCCGCTGCGCGAGGGCGACCGCGTCGAGGTCCTGACCGCCGTGCAAGGAGGCTGACCCATGGCCGACGACCCCCTCGTCCTCGGGGACCTGTCCCTCACCTCCCGGCTGATCATGGGCACGGGCGGGGCGCCCAGCCTGGACGTGCTGGAGCGGGCCCTGGTGGCGTCCGGGACGGAGCTGACGACCGTCGCGATGCGGCGGGTGGACCCCTCGGTGCACGGCTCGGTCCTCTCCGTCCTGGACCGGCTCGGCATCCGGGTGCTGCCGAACACCGCGGGGTGCTTCACCGCGGGCGAGGCGGTGCTGACGGCCCGCCTCGCGCGCGAGGCGCTCGGCACGGACCTGGTCAAGCTGGAGGTCATCGCCGACGAGCGGACGCTGCTGCCGGACCCGGTCGAGCTGCTGGACGCGGCGGAGACGCTGGTGGACGACGGGTTCACGGTGCTGCCGTACACCAACGACGATCCGGTGCTGGCGCGGAGGCTGGAGGACGCCGGGTGCGCGGCGATCATGCCGCTGGGCTCGCCCATCGGCTCCGGACTGGGCATCCGCAATCCGCACAACTTCCAGCTGATCGTGGAGCACGCGCGCGTGCCGGTGATCCTGGACGCGGGGGCCGGGACGGCCTCGGACGCGGCGTTCGCGATGGAGCTGGGCTGCGCCGGTGTGATGCTCGCCTCGGCCGTGACGCGGGCCCAGGAGCCGGTGCTGATGGCCGACGCGATGCGGCACGCGGTGGAGGCGGGCCGGCTGGCCCGCCGGGCGGGCCGGATCCCCCGGAGACACTTCGCCGAGGCGTCCTCCCCGGTGGACGGCCTGGCACGGCTGGATCCGGAACGGCCGGCCTTCTGAACGTATGTTCGATCAAGGCATCCGGAGGCTGAGCCGTCCGTCACAGGACGGTCGCAGTCCCGCCCCGATCCCGGCCGGACCGGACGGGGTGTCGGTGTCGGCTCGTACACTCACCTGCGTGGATACGACCCTTCAGGACCCTCTGGTCGGGCAGGTGCTCGACGGCCGCTATCGCGTGGACGCGCGGATCGCGGTCGGCGGGATGGCCACGGTCTACCGGGCCCTGGACACCCGCCTCGACCGCGTGCTCGCGCTCAAGGTGATGCATCCGGCGCTGGCGGTGGACGGGGCGTTCGTCGAGCGGTTCATCCGGGAGGCGAAGTCCGTCGCCCGGCTGGCCCATCCGAACGTGGTGCAGGTCTTCGACCAGGGCACCGACGGGTCGTACGTCTATCTCGCGATGGAGTACATCGCGGGCTGCACCCTGCGGGACGTGCTGCGCGAGCGCGGGGCGCTCCAGCCGCGGGCCGCGCTCGACATCCTGGAGCCGGTGCTCGCCGCGCTCGGCGCCGCCCACCGCGCGGGGTTCGTGCACCGGGACATGAAGCCGGAGAACGTCCTGATAGGGGACGACGGCCGGGTCAAGGTCGCCGACTTCGGCCTGGTGCGCTCGGTGGACACCGTGACCAGCACCACCGGGGCCGTCCTCGGCACCGTCTCGTATCTCGCGCCCGAGCAGATGGAGCAGCCGGGCGCCGCCGACGCCCGTGTCGACGTGTACGCGTGCGGTGTCGTCCTGTACGAGATGCTGACCGGCGAGAAGCCGCATGACGGGGACTCCCCCGCCGTGGTGCTCTACAAGCATCTGCACGACGACGTCCCGCCGCCCTCCGCGGTGGTGCCCGGTCTGGCCTACGAGCTCGACGAGCTGGTCGCCTCCGCCACGGCCCGCACTCCGGACGTCCGTCCCCACGACGCCGTGGCCCTGCTCGCGCAGGCCCGCGTGGCGCGCGCGGCGCTCACCGACGGGCAGTTGGACGCGATGCCCCCGCAGGCCCTGTCCGACGGGCACGACAACGCCGACGACCGCACGAGCGTGATCCCGCGCGGGCTGACCGTGGCCGCGCCGCCGCCGGTCGACGGGGACGAGCCCGTGCACCGCACCAGCCGTCTGGAGATGCCGCCGCCCCCGCCCACCGGGCCGCCCCGCGCGCGGGGCTCGCGCCGGCCGCGCGGCCCGCTCGTCGTGGTGGCCGCCGTGCTGCTGGCCCTCGGCCTGGGTGCGGGCATCTGGTACATCAACTCCGGCCAGTTCACCGAGGTGCCGCCGCTGCTGTCGAAGACCGAGGCGCAGGCCCGGGAGCGTCTGGAGCAGGACGGGCTCGACGTCGGCTCGGTGCGGCGCGCGTACAGCGACACCTTCGACCGCGGCACGGTCGTCGGCACGGACCCGAAGCCGGGCGCCCGCATCCGGCAGAACGACTCCGTGGACCTGGTCGTCTCCCTCGGCCCGAAGACGGTGAAGGTGCCGGACCTGCGGGACCGCCCGCTCGCCGAGGCGCGGGCCGCGCTGAAGGAGCGCGGTCTGGAGCCGGGCATGGTGACGCGCGAGTTCGACGACGAGGTCGCGCGCGGCTCCGTGATCTCCTCGTCCCCCGGCGACGGTTCCACCGTCCGCTCGGGTTCCGCGGTCGCGCTCACCGTCAGCAAGGGCAGCCCGGTCGACATCCCGGACGTCACCGGGGAGAGCGTGGAGGACGCGCGGGCCGAGCTGCAGGAGGCCGGTCTGAAGGTGAAGATCGCCCCCGCCCGGGTCAACTCCGAGTTCGACGCCGGCCAGGTCGCCCGGCAGTCGCCGCGCGAGGGCCTGCAGGCGGCCGAGGGCGACACCGTCACGCTGACCCTCTCCAAGGGCCCGGAGATGATCGAGGTCCCGGACGTGGTCGGTGACAGCGTCGACGACGCCAAGGACCAGCTGCAGTCCGCCGGCTTCGAGGTCGACGAGGACCGCGGGCTGCTCGGCCTGTTCGGGGACACGGTCAAGAAGCAGTCCGTGAAGGGCGGCGACAGGGCTCCGAAGGGGTCGACGATCACCATCACGATCCGCTGAGGCCGACGACCGGGCGGCGGGACGGCCGGGTGACCGGGCCGTTCCCGCCGCATGACACCCTGGACGGGTGAGAAGTCAGCAGTCCGGCACCCCCCTCCCCGGCCCCTCCCGCAACCCCGTCGGCGGCCATGTCCCGGTGGCCGGCGGCCTCGCCTCCGTCGGTCTCTCCTACGCCCGTGACCTGAGGGCCGAGACGGTCCAGGTCTTCGTCGCCAACCCCCGCGGCTGGGCGACCCCGCCCGGCAACCCGCGCCAGGACGAGGAGTTCCGCGCGGCCTGCGCCGCCGAGGCGATACCGGCGTACGTACACGCCCCCTACCTGATCAACTTCGGCTCGCACACGGAGGCGACCGTCGAGCGGTCCGTGGAGTCGCTGCGGCACTCGCTGCGGCGGGGCCGGGAGATCGGGGCGCTCGGCGTGGTGGTGCACACGGGCAGCGCGACCGGCGGCCGGGACCGCTCCGTGGCCCTGAAGCAGGTCCGCGAGCACCTGCTGCCGCTGCTGGACGAGCTGACCCATGACGACGACCCGTTCCTGCTGCTGGAGTCCACCGCCGGGCAGGGCTCCTCGCTGTGCTCGCGGACCTGGGACTTCGGGCCGTACTTCGAGGCCCTGGACGCCCATCCGATGCTGGGCGTCTGCCTGGACACCTGCCACATCTACGCGGCCGGCCACGACCTCACCGGCCCGGCCGGGATGCACCAGACCCTGGACCTGCTGGTGGACACGGTCGGTGAGGGCCGGCTGAAGCTGATCCACGCCAACGACTCCAAGGACGTCGTCGGCGCGCACAAGGACCGGCACGAGAACATCGGCGCGGGGCACATCGGCGAGGACCCGTTCCGCGCGCTGATGACCCACCCGGCGACCGCGGGCGTTCCACTCGTCATCGAGACGCCCGGCGGCAAGGAGGGGCACGCGGCGGACGTGGAGCGGCTGAAGAAACTCCGCGACGGCTGACCCGGAGCGGGAATACCCCCAGGGGGTATATGGTTCCGGTGGAGTGACAGACGGAACCGCGCGCCAGGGGGCGTCATGGAACACGAAGCGCACGCGTCACACGTTCACCACCACCATGCGGGCATGGCCGCCGGCGGCGGCTGGGAGACCGCCGTCCGCGCCACCCTGCACTGCCTCACCGGCTGCGCCATCGGCGAGGTGCTCGGCATGGTGATCGGCACCGCGCTCGGCTGGGGCACCGCGGCGACCCTGATCCTGGCGATCGCGCTCGCCTTCCTCTTCGGCTACACGCTCACCCTGCGCGGCGTCGTGAAGGCCGGGCTCGGGCTGGGCGCCGCCGTGAAGGTGGCGCTGGCCGCGGACACCCTGTCCATCGCGGTGATGGAGCTGGTCGACAACGGTGTGGTCGTGCTGTGGCCGGGCGCGATGGACGCCGGGCTCGGCGACCCGCTGTTCTGGTGGGTGCTGGCGATCGCGCTCGCCGTCGCCTTCGTCCTCACCACTCCGGTGAACAAGTGGATGATCGGCCGTGGCCGCGGCCACGCGGTGGTGCACCGGTACCACTGACGCCCCGGCACCCAAGCCCGTCCGCGCCAGGAGTCAGAGCCCGGGCCCGTCCCCGGGCTCCTCCTGGTAGGAGTAGCGCTGCTCGCGCCACGGGTCGCCGATGTTGTGGTACCCGCGCTCCTCCCAGAAGCCGCGCCGGTCGGCGGTCATGTACTCCACGCCGCGGACCCACTTGGGTCCTTTCCAGGCGTACAGATGGGGGACGACCAGACGCAGCGGGAAGCCGTGCTCGGCGGTCAGCAGCTCGCCGTCCCGGTGGGTGGCGAAGATGGCGCGCTCGGAGGCGAAGTCGGCCAGCCGCAGGTTGGAGCTGAAGCCGTACTCGGCCCACACCATGACATGGGTGACGGCGGGCGCGGGCGGCGCGATCTCAAGGATCGTGCGCGCCGGGATGCCGCCCCACTCGGCGCCCAGCATGCTGAACTTCGTCACGCAGTGCAGGTCGGCGACGAGGCTGGTGTACGGCAGGGCCGTGAACTCCTCATGGGTCCAGCTGTGCTTCTCGCCGTCGGCGGTGGCGCCGAAGACCCGGAAGTCCCAGCGCTCGGGGCGGAACCTGGGCACCGGGCCGTAGTGCGTGACGGGCCACCCGCGCTGGACGCGCTGGCCCGGCGGGAGTTCGGAGTGTGCTGCTGCCTCACCTTCGCGCTCCACCGGCTGACCCATGCCTCCATCCTGACAGACCCGGGACGGTGCACCTGACCACACCCCCCACCGAACCGCACAAAACAGACTAAGTCTGCACTTACTCACTAAGTGCAGACTTACTGGACGATCTTCGCGTCCGGTGGAATCATGCGCCGCATCCTGCCAGTCCCCCGCGTGGAAGGAGCCGTAGCGATGCAGGGCGACCCCGAGGTCCTCGAATTCCTCAACGAGCAGCTCACCGGTGAGCTCACCGCGATCAACCAGTACTGGCTGCACTACCGCATCCAGGACAACAACGGCTGGACGAAGCTCGCGAAGTACACGCGGGAAGAGTCCATCGACGAGATGAAGCACGCGGACAAGCTCACCGAGCGCATCCTCATGCTGGACGGCCTGCCCAACTATCAGCGGCTCTTCCATGTGCGGGTGGGCCAGACGGTCACCGAGATGTTCCAGGCCGACCGTCAGGTGGAGGTGGAGGCGATCGACCGCCTCAAGCGCGGTATCGACGTGATGCGCTCCAAGGGCGACGTCACGTCCGCGAACATCTTCGAGGAGATCCTGGCGGACGAGGAGCACCACATCGACTACCTGGACACCCAGCTGGAGCTCATCGACAAGCTCGGGGAGGCGCTCTACATCGCCCAGCAGATCGAGCAGCCGAGCTAGGACCCGCCGACCCGCCGGCCTGCCGGACTAGGCGGCGTCCTCGAGGTCGGAGACGACCGGCTCACCGCGGTCGGCGAGCTCACGGCGGGGGCAGGCACCCCGGCCCAGCAGCGCCTGGATACGGCGCACGCACGATCCGCAGTCGGTACCGGCCTTGCAGGCGGAGGCGACCTGGCGGGGGGTGCAGGCGCCGTTCTCCGCGTGCTTCTTGACCTGCTGCTCGGTGATGCCGAAGCAACTGCAGACGTACACGCGGTTCACCTCCCGACGGGGTCGAAGTGCCATCCCCTGATCGGTGAGGCAAACCTAACCTTACCTTTCGTGGCAGGAGCGCAAAAGTGGTGTGGGGCGCGGATCGTGTGATCCGCGCCCCACAGTCCCATGATCGGGAAGATCACTGGTCGCGGTACATCTCCGCGACGAGGAACGCGAGGTCGAGCGACTGACTGCGGTTGAGCCGCGGGTCGCAGGCCGTCTCGTAGCGCTGGTGCAGATCGTCGACGAAGATCTCGTCGCCGCCGCCCACGCACTCGGTGACGTCGTCACCGGTGAGCTCCACGTGGATGCCGCCCGGGTGGGTGCCCAGCGACTTGTGGACCTCGAAGAAGCCCTTGACCTCGTCCAGCACGTCGTCGAAGCGGCGGGTCTTGTGCCCGGAGGCCGCCTCGTAGGTGTTGCCGTGCATCGGGTCGGTGATCCAGGCGACGGTGGCACCGGAGGCGGTGACCTTCTCGACCAGCTCGGGGAGCTTGTCCCGGATCTTGTCGGCGCCCATGCGGACGATGAAGGTCAGCCGGCCCGGCTCGCGCTCCGGGTCGAGGCGGTCGATGTACTGCAGGGCCTCCTCGGCCGTCGTCGACGGGCCGAGCTTGATGCCGACGGGGTTGCGGATCTTCGAGGCGAACTCGATGTGCGCGCCGTCCAGCTGCCGGGTGCGCTCACCGATCCACACCATGTGCCCGGAGACGTCGTACAGCCGGCCGGTGCGCGAGTCGACCCGGGTCAGCGCGGACTCGTAGTCGAGCAGCAGCGCCTCGTGCGAGGCGTAGAACTCGACGGTCTTGAACTCCTCCGGGTCGGCCCCGCAGGCGTGCATGAAGTTGAGCGCCTGGTCGATCTCGCGGGCCAGCTGCTCGTAGCGCTGACCGGACGGGGACGACTTCACGAAGTCCTGGTTCCAGGCGTGCACCTGGCGCAGGTCGGCGTAGCCGCCGGTGGTGAAGGCGCGCACCAGGTTGAGCGTGGAGGCGGACGCGTTGTACATCCGCTTCAGGCGCTCGGGGTCCGGGACGCGGGCCTCCTCGGTGAAGTCGAAGCCGTTGACGGAGTCGCCGCGGTAGGTCGGCAGGGTGACGCCGTCGCGGGTCTCGGTCGGCTTGGAGCGCGGCTTGGAGTACTGGCCGGCGATACGGCCGACCTTCACGACCGGCACCGAGGCGGCGTACGTCAGCACGGCGCCCATCTGGAGGAGGGTCTTGAGCTTGTTGCGGATGTGATCGGCGGACACCGCGTCGAACGCCTCGGCGCAGTCGCCACCCTGGAGGAGGAACGCCTCTCCCTTGGCGACGGCCGCCAGACGGGCGCGCAGCTGGTCGCACTCGCCCGCGAAGACGAGCGGCGGATACGACTCGAGGTCCGCGATCACTGCGCGCAGAGCCTCGGGGTCGGGGTACTCGGGCTGCTGCGCCGCGGGCAGGTTTCGCCAGGTGTTGCCAGCGCTCGCGCTGGTCTTAGCGTTCACGGTCACGCACTCAACATTACGGGGTCGTGTCGGGCGTCCCGCCCCATGCCCAGCAATTGAGACACGGGGTACACCAGTCGGACATGCGGTAGGGTGCCAGGCATGTTCGCGCACTCGATCCAGAACTGGTGGTGGACCGCTCATCCGGCGGCCCGCTGACTGCGCGTATCCAGACGTCGCGAAGGCCGCCCGAGGGGCGGCCTTCGGTGTTTCCCGGGGTCCGTTCCTCCCAGTGAGAAGGACACGGACCCATGCACCTGCTCGACCTGCTCGACGATCCCCGCCCGTTCGCCCTGCTGCGCCGTCGCGCGCCGGGCCACGACGAGAACACCGTGGAGGTCCTTCTCGGCCCCGTCGCGGCGCGCGACCGGCTGGCCGACCTCCCCGACGAGGGCCTGGCGCTCGTGCCCTTCCGGCAGATCCGCGAGCGCGGCTTCGACGTCCGCGACGACGGCACCCCCCTCCTGGTGCTGACGCCCGAGGAGTCGCACACCGTGCCCCTGGCCGACGCCCTTGCGCAGCTCCCGGCGCACGAGGTGCGGGTGGACGGCGGCGGCTTCGACGTCGATGACGAGGAGTACGCGGAGATCGTCGGACGGGTCCTGGACGAGGAGATCGGGCGGGGCGAGGGCGCCAACTTCGTGATCCGCCGGACGTACGAGGGCCGTGTCGACGGGTTCTCCCGCGCCGACGCGCTCGCGCTGTTCCGGCGGCTGCTGGAGGGCGAGCGGGGCGCGTACTGGACGTTCGTCGTCCACACCGGCGACCGCACGCTGGTCGGGGCCAGCCCCGAGGTGCATGTGCGGATGTCGGGCGGCACGGTCGTGATGAACCCGATCAGCGGGACGTACCGCTACCCCGCACAGGGCCCGACCGCCGAGCACCTGCTGGACTTCCTCGCCGACGGCAAGGAGATCGAGGAGCTGTCGATGGTGGTCGACGAGGAGCTGAAGATGATGTGCACCGTCGGCGACATGGGCGGGGTCGTCGTCGGGCCGCGGCTGAAGGAGATGGCGCACCTCGCGCACACCGAGTACGAGCTGCGCGGCAAGTCCTCGCTGGACGCGCGGGAGGTGCTGCGGGAGACCATGTTCGCGGCGACCGTGACCGGCTCCCCGGTGCAGAACGCCTGCCGGGTCATCGAGCGGTACGAGACCGGGGGGCGCGGCTACTACGCGGGCGCGCTGGCCCTGCTCGGCCGGGACTCCGGCGGGGCGCAGACTCTCGACTCCCCCATCCTGATCCGCACCGCCGACATCGACGCGGGCGGGCGGCTGCGGGTGCCGGTCGGCGCCACGCTGGTGCGCGGCTCGGACCCGGCGGGCGAGGTCGCCGAGACCCACGCGAAGGCGGCCGGGGTGCTGGCGGCCCTGGGGGTGCGGCCGTCCCGTCCGCGTGCCGGACACACGGGCGTGCGGCTCGCCGACGACCCGCGCGTGCGGGCCGCGCTGGACGGGCGCCGGGCGTCGCTGGCGCCGTTCTGGCTGCGGATGCAGGAGCGGGGCGACGCGCTCACCGGTGACGCCCTGGTGGTCGACGGCGAGGACACCTTCACCGCGATGCTGGCGCACGTGCTGCGCGCCGGTGGCCTCGGGGTGAGCGTCCGGCGCTACGACGAGCCGGGACTGCGGGAGGCGGTGCTCGCGCACGAGGGGCCGGTGGTGCTCGGCCCCGGCCCCGGTGACCCCCGCGACCTGTCCGACCCGAAGATGCGCTTCCTGCGGGACCTGACCGCCGAGGTCGTACGGCACCACCGGCACGGTGTGCTCGGCGTCTGCCTCGGCCATGAGCTGATCGCCGCCGAGCTGGGCCTGGACATCGTGCGCAAGGACGTGCCGTACCAGGGCGCGCAGACCACGATCGACCTGTTCGGGCGGCCGGAGACGGTCGGCTTCTACAACAGCTTCGTGGCGCGCTGCGACGACGAGGCGCTCCAGGAGCTGGCCGCGCACGGCGTCGAGGTCAGCCGGGCGGAGAACGGGGAGGTGCACGCCCTGCGCGGTCCCGGCTTCGCGGGAGTGCAGTTCCACCCCGAGTCGGTGCTGACGCTGAACGGCGCCGCGGTCGTCCGGGAGCTGGTGGGTCAGCTGCGCGGGACCAGCACGTTCTCCGAGCGGCGGCCCGCCGTGTAGTCGAGGACGTTGCGCACGGTGGTGTCGACGATCTGGCCGACGGCGTCCCGGGTGTAGTACGCCTGGTGGGAGGTGACGAGGACGTTCGGGAAGGTGACCAGGCGGGCCAGGGTGTCGTCCTCGATGGCCTGGAGCGACTTGTCCAGGAAGAACAGACCGGCCTCGGCCTCGTAGACGTCGAGGCCGACCCCGGTGAAGCGGCCCTCGCGCAGCTCGGCGACGAGGGCCGCGGTGTCGATGAGCCCGCCCCGGCTGGAGTTCACGAGGATGGCGTCGTCCTTCATCGTCTTCAGCGCGTCCGCGTCGATCAGCCGGCTGGTCTCGGGCATCAGGGGGACGTGCAGGCTGACCAGGTCGGACTCGGCGAGGAGCCGCTCCTTGGGGACGTAGCGCATGCCGAGCTGCATACAGGCGGGGTTCTCGGCGACGTCCCAGCCGAGCAGCTTCATGCCGAAGCCGTGGGCGATGCGGGCGAAGGCCTCGCCGATCTTCCCGGTGCCGAGGACGCCGGCGGTGCGGCCGTGCAGATCGCGGCCCATCAGTCCGTCGAGGCGGAAGTCGAAGTCACGCGTGCGCGTGGAGGCGCGCACGATACGGCGGTTGACCGCCATGGCGAGGGTCCACGCGAACTCGGCCACCGAGTAGGGCGAGTAGTACGAGACCCGGGCGACGGTCATGCCGAGGTCACCGGCGACGTCGAGGTGGATGTTGTTGAAGCCGGTGGAGCGCTGGGCGACCATCCGGGTGCCGCCGGCCGCGAGGGCCCGCAGCACGGAGGCGCCCAGGTCGCAGTTGACGCTCGTGCAGACGATCTCGTGGCCCGCCGCGATGGGGGCGGTGTCCTCGTTGAGGAAGACGTCCAGGCAGCGGACCGCGTGGTGGTCCCTGAACGCCTGCTCGATCAAGGGCTTCTCGTCGGCCTGCACGCCGAAGGCGACGATCTCCAAGGCTGCTCCCGCTCCGTAGGGCTGTGGGCCGCAATATACGGCCCACAACCCCTCGCCGCCGGGCGGGCGGGCGCGGTGGCGGTCAGCCGAAGAAGACGCCGGCCTCGTCGTACAGCCGGGCGTCGACCGTCTTCAGCTTCGCCGTCGCCTCGGAGATCGGGACGCGCACGATGTCCGTGCCGCGCAGCGCGACCATCTTGCCGAAGTCGCCGTCGCGGACCGCCTCGATCGCGTGCAGTCCGAAGCGGGTGGCGAGCCAGCGGTCGAAGGCGCTCGGGGTGCCGCCGCGCTGGATGTGCCCGAGGACGGTGGTGCGGGCCTCCTTGCCGGTCCGCCTCTCGATCTCCTTGGCCAGCCACTCGCCGACCCCGGAGAGCCGCACGTGCCCGAAGGAGTCGAGGGACTCGTCCTTGAGCACCATGTCGCCGTCCTTGGGCATGGCGCCCTCGGCGACCACCACGATCGGGGCGTACGAGGCCTTGAACCGGGAGGTGATCCAGGCGCAGACCTTGTCGACGTCGAAGCGCTGCTCGGGGATGAGGATGACGTTGGCGCCGCCGGCCAGCCCGGAGTGCAGGGCGATCCAGCCGGCGTGACGGCCCATCACCTCGCAGACCAGCACGCGCATATGGGACTCGGCGGTGGTGTGCAGCCGGTCGATGGCCTCCGTCGCGATGCCGACGGCGGTGTCGAAGCCGAAGGTGTAGTCGGTGGCGGACAGGTCGTTGTCGATGGTCTTCGGCACGCCGACGCAGGGCACGCCGTACTCGTCGGACAGCCGGGCGGCGACCCCGAGGGTGTCCTCGCCGCCGATGGCGATGAGCGCCTGGACCTCCTGCTTGGCGAGGTTGTCCTTGATGCGCCGGATGCCGTCCTGTTCCTTGAGGGGGTTGGTGCGCGAGGAGCCGAGGATGGTGCCGCCGCGGGGCAGGATGCCGCGCACGGCGGGGATGTCGAGACGGACGGTGTCGTTCTCGAGCGGACCTCGCCAGCCGTCCCGGAAGCCCACGAAGTCGTAGCCGTACTCCTGTACGCCCTTGCGGACGACGGCCCGGATGACGGCGTTGAGACCGGGGCAGTCGCCGCCTCCGGTCAGTACTCCGACCCGCATGGAAATGTCCCTTCGCCGCGGTTGCCTGGTGAGGCCACGCTAATGGTGAGCCACGTCACACAGCGATGGGTCGGACCGGCAATTCCGGTGAACGGAAGGGGTTTTGAGTTGACGGCTCGTCAAGCAGGCGACGCGCGGTTCACTCGTCGTCGAGGCCCCGCTCTATCGCGTACCGCACCAGCTCCACCCGGTTGTGCAGCTGGAGCTTGCCCAGGGTGTTCTGCACGTGGTTCTGGACCGTGCGGTGGGAGATGACGAGGCGTTCGGCGATCTGCTTGTAGCTCAGGCCCTTCGCGACCAGCCGCAGCACCTCGGTCTCCCGCTCGGTGAGCTGCGGGGCGCCCGGCCGGCCGGCCTCCTGCGCGGGCGGCGCCGGCTCGGCGGCCAGCCTGCGGTACTCGCCGAGGACCAGCCCGGCCAGGCCCGGCGTGAACACCGGGTCGCCGACGGCCGTGCGGCGGACCGCGTCCAGCAGTTCCTCGGTCGACGCCGACTTCAGCAGGTAGCCGGTCGCACCCGACTTCACGGCCTCCAGCACGTCGGCGTGCTCGCCGCTCGCGGACAGCACGAGGACGCGCAGCGCGGGGTTGTGCGCGACGAGTTCCTTGCAGACCTGGACACCGGGCTTGGCGGGCAGGTTGAGGTCGAGCACCAGCACGTCGGGGCCGGCGGCCTTGGCGCGGCGCACCGCCTGCTCGCCGTCGCCCGCGGTGGCGACGACCTCGAAGCCGGACGCGTCCAGATCGCGGGCGACCGCGTCACGCCACATCGGGTGGTCGTCGACCACCATCACCCGGATGGGCTCCCGCCGGCCGCTCATGCCGTCCGTCATCGCTGTTCCGCCTTCCCCCGTGAGGCACTGCCGGCCTTCGGTACCTTCAGTTCCACTTCGGTGCCCTGCCCCGGCACCGAGATGACCTCGGCGGTGCCGCCGAGGTCGCGCAGCCGTCCCCGGATCGACTGGGCGACGCCGAGCCGGCCCTCGCCCTCGGCCTCGGCGAGCCGGCCCTCGGGGATGCCGGGGCCGTCGTCCCGGACGGTGACGACCACCTCGCCGGGCTCGTCCTCGACGAGGATCCACGCGCGGGCCTGCGCCCCGGCGTGCGCGCGCACGTTGTCCAGGGCGGCCCCGACGGCCGCCGTCAGCTCCCGCGCGGCGGCCGGGGGCAGCGGTACGGGCGCCCCGGGTTCCGCGAGGACGACCCGCGCGCCGGCGTACGGGGCGAGCAGCGACCGCAGGTCCACCGGGCCGCCGTCGCCCGCGTCGTCCGGCTCCTCCACGGCCCGGACGACGGCGCCCTCGGCGGCGTCCTCCGACACCCGGGACACCGGCACCAGGCCACCGGAGACCAGGGTGCGCAGGGCCACCTCCTGCTCGCCCGCCATCCGGCCGAGCTCGGCCGCCTCGCCGCCGATGACGGCGCCGCGCCGCTGCACCATCGCCAGCACCTGCAGCACGCTGTCGTGGATGTCCCGGGCCAGCCGCTCCCGTTCACGGGTGGCCGCCTCGATCTCCAAAGCACGGGCGAGGGTGCGCTCCGAGGCGCGGGCGACCTCGACGACGTAGCCGATGGCGATGGACGCGATCCAGACGAGCAGCACCATGTGGATGGTGTCGCGGGTGGGCACCCCGGCGCGCTCGGCCAGGTTGGCGACGGCGACCAGCGTGGAGGCGAACGCGGCCCAGCGCCAGCCGCCCTTGATGGCGAAGGCCAGCACGGCGCCCGCCGTCCAGATCGACGGCAGGGTGGGCGCACTGGCGTCGATCCGCTCGGGCGACTCCGCGACCCGGGTCAGCAGGATGCCGGCGACGGCGACGGACAGGTCCACCGCCAGGAAGGGCCGCGTGCAGCTCGCCGCGTTGGCGACCCTCGGCAGGGTGGCCAGGGTCCAGACGACCAGGACGGCGAAGTAGCCGAGGGCCACCCAGGGCCGGGCCACCTGGTCGTGCGCGCTGACGAACAGCCCGATCGCGTAGACCATGGTCAGTACGCGGTACCCGGCGAGCGCACGCCACAGCGGCTGCTCGACCGACATCCTCATGACCCGCTCACGCCTGGCCACGCCCCCACCCCCTGTGTGCCGGACCGGCCGCCCCCACCGGAACCCGGGACGCTCCTCGTCCGGTTACTTCGTCTTCTTCGCCTGTTCCTTCTCGGCCTTGGCGGCCTCCGCGATCTGCCGCTTGGCGGCGGTCGCGTACATGTCGACGTACTCCTGGCCGGAGAGCTTCATGATCTCGTACATGACCTCGTCGGTCAGCGCCCGCAGGACGAACCGGTCGTGCTCCATGCCCTGGTACCGGCTGAAGTCCATCGGCCTGCCGATCCGGATGCCCGGCCGCATGAGCTTGGGCATGACCTGCCCGGGCGGCTGGATCTTCTCGGTGTCGATCATGGCGACGGGGATGACCGGCGCCCCGGTGGCGAGCGCCACGCGCGCGAGGCCGCCCGGCTTGCCCCGGTAGAGCCGTCCGTCGGGCGAGCGGGTGCCCTCCGGGTAGATCCCGAACAGCTCGCCCCGCTCCAGCACTTCTATGCCGCTCCTGATGGCCGCCTCACCCGCGCCGCGCGCGCCCGAACGGTCCACCGGCAGCTGGCCGACGCCCTTGAAGAACGCCGCCGTCAGCCGGCCCTTGACCCCCGGGGTGGTGAAGTACTCGGCCTTCGCGATGAAGGTCACCTTGCGGTCGAGGACCACGGGCAGGAAGAACGAGTCGGAGAACGACAGGTGGTTGCTCGCCAGGATCGCGGGCCCCTCGGCGGGAACGTTCTCCAGGCCCTCCACCCAGGGCCGGAAGGCGACCTTCAACGGTCCCCCGATGGCCACCTTCATCGCGCCGTACAACAACCCTGTGCCTCCTGTGTGTGTGGAGGAGACCTTAACCCGGAGCGCGTCCGAACGACCCGACGGCCCTGGTCGGTGTCAGTGCGGTCGCGTACGGTGAACCTCACCGGGCTGTACCGACACGCGGCTGCCGCATGAGCCGATGTCGTCGTGCACGTCCATGCCGTCCCTCTCACGAACGGGAGACCGTAAGGTGCCGGTCCTTCCTGGAGCCGAGCCGTACCGCCACGAGGGCACAGAGGTCGGGGTCCTCCTGTGCCACGGATTCACCGGCTCCCCGCAGTCGCTGCGCCCCTGGGCGGAGCATCTCGCCGCGCGCGGGTACACCGTCTCGGTGCCGCTGCTGCCGGGGCACGGCACGCGCTGGGAGGACCTGCGGATCACCGGCTGGCAGGACTGGTACGCCGAGGTGGACCGCGAGCTGCGCGCCCTGCGCGACCGCTGCTCCCAGGTCTTCACCGGCGGTCTCTCCCTGGGCGGAGCCCTGGCGCTGCGGCTGGCCGCCCGGCACGGCCGGCACGTGGCCGCAGTGGTGGCGGTGAACCCGGCGAACCGGGTGCACGGCCTGGCCGCGCGCACCCTGCCGGTCACCCGCCATCTGGTGCGCACGGCGCCCGGGATCGCCGGCGACATCGCGAGGGAGGGCGCCGTCGAGGTCGGCTACGACCGGGTGCCGCTGCACGCGGCGCACTCGCTGCGGGCCTTCCTGCGCCTGGTCGACGGCGAGCTGCCGCAGGTCACGCAGCCTCTGCTGCTTCTGCGCAGCGGGCAGGACCGTGTCGTGCCCGCCGCGGACGCGGCCCGCGTCCTGAGCCGCGTGTCGTCCACCGACGTGACGGAGATCGTGCTGGAACAGAGCCGTCACGTCGCGACGTTGGACCATGACGCGGACCGGATCCACGAGGAGAGCCTCGCATTCATCGGCCGGCTCGCGACCGGTGCCGGCAAGGAAGGGACGACCGCACGTGGCTGAGCACGACTCCGGCTCCGACCGCGACAGACACGAGGAGCGCGAGCCCGACGAGCAGCATGTCCCGTTCGACGAGGACGCCGCCTGGGCCGCGATCGTCGCCGGGTACGGCGAGGAGCCGACGGACCCGCCCGGGACCAAGCCGTTCAAGTCGGTCGAGGACCTCGCGCTGCTCGAATCGGGCACCAACGACTCCCCGGCCGGCGCCGCGGACGCCGAGCCGAAGGCCGAGCGCGCCGAGCCCGGCGACACCGCCGTGAAGGACGACAAGGGGGCGGGCGAGACCCCGGTGCGCCCGCTGGGCGCCTCCGTCTCCTTCGCGCCCGGCGTCGGCCCCCGCGACTACAGCGTGCCCGAGCCGTCGGAGGACGACTTCGACGCGGACGACGAGGGCCACTTCGTCCCGCCGGAACCGCCGCCGCTGCCCGAGGCGGACGCGACCGCGAAGTTCGCCTGGCTGGCCGTGGTCGGCGGGCCGGTCCTGCTGCTCCTCATCGTCCTGTTCGGCTGGGACATGACGTGGTGGCTGGCCACGCTCAGCATCGGCGGCTTCCTCGGCGGCTTCGCCACGCTGGTGATGCGGATGAAGACGGACGACGAGGACGACGACGACCCCGGGCGGGGCGCCGTCGTCTGACCCCCGCCCGCCGCCCCGGTTCAGCCCTGTCGCCCGGCGGGCACCCTGAGGGCGGCGAGGACCGGCAGATGGTCCGTGGCCGCCCGCAGGTCCTCCGCCGTCACCCCGGGCTGGTCCAGCGGCACCCCGCAGCCGAGCACCTCCACGCCCTCGGTGGCGAAGATCGCGTCGATGCGCTGGTGCGGGTCGAGGGGTGTCGAGGTGTGTTCGCCGCCCCAGGGCGCGGTGGCCCAGCAGTCCTGGAGGCCGCCGGCGAGCCGTCGGAAGGTGCGCCCGGTGGGCCGGTCGTTCAGATCGCCCCCGGCGACGGCGTGCTCCACACCGAGCGCGGACAGCCGGTCCAGCAGCATGCCGGCCTGTTCGAGGCGCTCGTCGGAGTGCAGGGAGAGATGGCAGCTGAGGACGCCGAGGCGGGCGCCGCCGAAGCGGACCACGGCGGTGGCGAAGCCGCGCCGGTGATGTCCGGGGACCAGCGGCAGCAGCACGTCCTCGGTGCGTTCCACGGTGGCCCGCAGTCCGCACAGGATCGCCGGTCCGGCGGCGGTCGCCCCGCCGGTGAGGATGACGAGGTCGGCGGCGCGGGCCAGCCGGGCGAGCTTCTTGCGCCAGCGGAAGAACCGCGGCGCCTCCTGGACGAGGACCAGGTCGGGGGCGCAGGCGCGGATCACGCGGGCGAGGGCCGCGGTGTCGTCGCGCAGGGAGCGGACGTTGTAGCTCAGGACGCGGAGGGTGGCCGAACCATCGGGGTCGGTGCGGGACTCGGGGAGCAGCGCCATGCCGATCAATGTACGCCCGACGGCTCGGGGCGCGGGGTCATGGCGACGGCCTGTCCGTGGCCGGTCGCGCAGGTCCCCGCGCCCCGGAGCGGTGGCGCGTGCGGTGCCCTACGGGGCGTACCGCGTCACATGATCGGGTCGGGCTCGCGGGCCAGGTCGGCGGCGCCCACCAGTCCGGCCTTGTTGCCGAGCTGCGCGGCGATGACGTCGGCGACCGGGCGCCAGTTGCCGCCCACCAGCCAGCGCTTGTACGACTTGCGGATGGGGTCGAGGACCAGTTCGCCCTCGTCGGAGAGGCCGCCGCCGACGATGAACGCGGACGGGTCGAACAGGGAGGCCAGGTCGGCGAGGCCGGCGCCGGCCCAGCGGGCCAGCTCGCGGTAGGAGTCGACGGCGACCGGGTCGCCCTGCCGGGCGGCCATGGAGATGTGCTTGCCCTCGATGCCGTCGGGGCTGCCGTCGCCCAGGCCGAGCAGGAGCTCCGCGTTCTCCGGGGTGGCGTTGGCGCGCTGCTTGGCGTAGCGCACGAGGGCGCGGCCGGAGGCGTACTGCTCCCAGCAGCCCTGGCTGCCGCAGCCGCACAGCAGGCCGTCCGGCACCATGCGGATGTGGCCGAACTCGGCGGCCACGCCGAAGTGCCCGCGGCGCAGCTTGTTGCCGATGATGATGCCGCCGCCGAGGCCGGTGCCCAGCGTGATGCAGATGACGTTGCGGTGGCCCTTGCCCGCGCCGAACTTGTACTCGCCCCAGGCGGCCGCGTTGGCGTCGTTCTCCACGACGACGGGGAGGCCGACGCGGGCCTCGACCTTCTCCTTCAGCGGCTCGTTGCGCCAGTCGATGTTCGGCGCGAAGTACACCTCCGAACGCTGGCGGTTGACGTATCCGGCCGCACCGATGCCCACGCCGACGATCTCGTGCCCGGCGCGCGCGCCCTCCACCGCGGAGGCGATGGCGTCCACGATGCCCTCGGGCGTACCCGGGGTCGGCACCTTGTGGGTCGAGAGGATGTTGCCTTCCTCGTCGACCACGCCGGCCGCGATCTTCGTGCCGCCGATGTCGACGCCGATGGTGAGTCCCATGAATCCCTCAGTTTCGGTCGAGCCCCGCTACGGCCAACCGTACCCGAGGCCCTTGCCCTCCAGTCCGCGTCGTCCGTTCGGCGGACGGAGGCCCCGGGCGGCCGGGGTCAGTCGAGGTCGATCCGCTCGCCGGGGCCGGCGTCGTCGCCCCGGTCGCGGCCGTCCCGCGGGGCCGCGCCGCCGCCGTCCCCGGCGGTCCAGCGGCGTTCCTGGTTCTGGACGGCCGAACGGTAGGCGGCGAGCAGTTCGCCGCCGGCGGCGGCGAGGTGGTCGAAGACGTCCGGATTGCGCTCGATGACCGGTTCGACCGCGGCCTTGGCCTGCTCCACGACCTGCTTGACCACCTGCTGCGCGGCGGGTCCGGCGACCGCGCCGAGCAGCGGGGACTGCAGGGTGGAGAGCCGGTCGGCCACGGCGTCGACGAACTTGCGCAGCTCCTCGGCGGCCGAGCCGGGCGGCTGTCCGCTCTCTGCCCGGCGGCGGGCCTTCTCCTCGGCGAGGTCCTCGGCGCAGGCCGTCGCCCAGGCGTCGGCGTCGGCCGTCCGTACCTCGTCCACGGGCTCGTGCCCGTCGGCGTCGGACGGGGGGAGCTCTTCGCTCATGACGGACTCCTGACTACGGCTCGTCCCTACGACGTTACCCGAACGGCGGTACCCGCTTCACTTGGCGCGGGGCCACAGGTCGGGGTCCGGGGCGAACCGGATCCGCAGCTCTGCGTCGCGCAGCCCGGCCCCGTCCACGGCACACCGCCGCAGCACGGAGGGCAGCGGCACGATGCGCCGGAACTGCCCCGCCGCGAGGACCAGTTCGTCGCCGCGCCGGATCAGGTCGAGCTCGTCGCGGTGGGCGCCGGGCAGCGGGATGTGCCAGACGAGCACCCCGTCGTCGGCGAGCCGGTCGGTGACGGGCCACTCGACCGTGGAGGACGTCCCGTTGACGACGGGCACCGCGAGCGCGGTGAGGTCGTCGGCGCCGCGCGGGTCGTGCCCGAGGTGGGGGACGTCGTGGACGTCGTGGGTGGCCCGCCACTCGTCGGTCACCTTGCGCTGCTGGGCGACGGGCCCGGCGAGCCAGCTGCCGGGCCCGGCCTCCGCCTCGGGCAGCACCCGGTTGGCGACCACCGCGTCGGGGCGCAGCCCGCGCAGGGCGAGGCCGAGCTCCGCGGCGCGCACGGCGTCGGCGCCGCCCTGGCCGGGTTCGGCGACGAGCCGTACGACGGTGTCGCGGTCGGCGACGACGGCCTCCACGGCGGCCAGCTCGACGTCCCAGCGGGCGGCGGTCTCGTACAGCCGGTCCGCGGGCATCGGCACGCCGGCCAGCCGGCCGAGGACGGGGCGCAGGGCGCGGGCGGCCTGGCGTTCCGGCGGGAGCAGCCGGCGCAGATAGCGGCGCAGCTCCTCGGGCAGGGAGAGCAGGGCGAGGGCGTGCGGGGTGGCGGGCAGGTCGACGACGAGGAGGTCGTGGGCCTCGGCGAGGGCCGCGTCACGCAGGGCCCGCAGCAGCGCGAGCTCCTCCGCGCCGGGCAGCGGGGTGACCTCCTCCGGGTCGAGCCGGGAGGCGCCGAGCAGGTCGAGGGCGCCGGCCGCCCGCTCCTGGAAGGCGGCGAGGTCGTCGCGGAAGCCGGTGGCGGCGTCGGGGCGCCAGGCGGTGAGCCGGGGCGCGGCCTCGACGGGGGCCGCCCCGGTGCGCACGCCGAGTGCCGCGCCGAGGGTGTCGGTGCGGTCGGCACTCAGCACGAGCGTGCGGGCGCCGTCGGCGGCCGCGGCGAGCGCGGTGGCCGCCGCGACGGTCGTACGGCCGCTGCCGCCCGGGCCGGTGATCAGGATGGTGCGCATAGGGGTGAACCGTAACGGACGGCGCGGTCCCGGCCGGGCGTGGTGCCCGGGGCAGGGGTGGAGCTACTTGGCGGACTCCACGCGCTTCTTCAGACCGGCGAGGGCCCGGTCGATGATGACCTTCTCGGCCTTGCGCTTGATCATCCCGAGCATCGGGATCTTGACGTCCACGGTGAGGACGTAGGTGACCTCGGTGGCGCCGGCGCCGGCCGGCTTGAGGAGGTAGGAGCCGTCCAGGGAGCGGAGCATCTGGGACTTCACGAGCGTCCAGGACACCTCGTGCTCGCCGGTCCAGGTGTACGCGAGCACCTGGTCGTCCTTGATCGCGCCGGCGTCCATGACGAGGCGGACCTGCTCGGCGCGGCCCTGGCCGTCGGTCGCGAGGACCTCCGCCTCCTTCACCTCACCGGTCCAGTCCGGATAGCGGGCGAAGTCGGAGATGACCCCCATGACATCGGCCGGTGCCGCCTCGATCGTGATGCTCGAGCTGGTGTGTTCCGCCATCGCCGTGGCTCCTCCAGAAGCGGCCGTCAAGAAGTCGTGGTGCGCCCGCGGGCGCAGCGTGAAGGCTACCGTGCGCCGGGCCGGGCGGAGCCACCCCCACCTGGGCGGTCGTGCGGAAAGCGCCCGGGGGGCCGGAATCCGCTCACCACTGCAGGGCCCAGGGCTTCCCGGACCGGGCGAAGTGGCCGACGTTCACGCACTCGGTGCGGCCGACGCGCATGCGCCGTACGAGGGGCTGGTGGACGTGCCCGAACAGCGAGTAGCGGGGCCGGGTGCGGCGGATCGCGTCCAGCAGCGCCCGGCTGCCGCGCTCGAAGCGCCGGGCGACGGTGTCGTAGACGAGTTCCGGCACCTCCGGCGGGATGTGGGTGCACAGCACGTCCACCTCGCCGACGGCCTCGATCTTCGCGGCGTACTCCTCGTCGCTGATCTCGTAGGGCGTGCGCATCGGGGTGCGCAGGCCGCCGCCGACGAAGCCGAAGGTCCAGCCGCCGATCTCGGCGCGCTGCCCGTCCAGGACGGTGACGCCGGGTCCGGCGTACTCCGGCCACAGGGGCGGGATGTCGACATTGCCGTAGGTGGCGTACGTCGGTGTCGGCAGGACCGAGAACATCTCGCGGTACTGCTTGCGGACCGCGTCCTCGATCACGGCGGCCCGGTCGGAGCCGATGCCGGCCCACAGCCGCGTCCCGAGTTCGCGGGCCTCGTCGAAGCGCCGGGCGGTGCGCAGCTCCACGATGCGGTCGGCGTTCTCCACTCCGAACAGGTCGGGGAAGATGCCGCGCGAGTGGTCGGCGTAGTCCAGGAACAGCACCAGGTCGCCGAGGCAGATCAGGGCGTCGGCGCCGTCGCCGGCGCGGGCCAGGTCGCGGGCGTTGCCGTGCACGTCGCTCACCACGTGGACGCGGGTGCCGCGGGTGCCGCGCGTGCCGTTGTTTCCCGTCGGTTTCGGTGCCATGGCGATCAAGGGTAGGCGTCGTGGGGCAGACGTGAACAGTGGCGGGCGAACCGATGGTTACTGGCCAGTCGTCCGAACGCTCGACTACTGTGCGCGCAGAAACACCAATCCGTGTGACGCAGCGAACATCTCGCCGGACCCCCCTGTCGGAGAGGCCATACCGACGGGTAACGTCCGGTCGGTCCAGTCGTGCTCAGGATTTCAACATGTGAACCCCCGAGCACTTGCCCGAGCCTTGGACCGATCGGTCGCATCACACAACGTCGTGGCGCCGGCGCCCTATGAGGAGCAGCAGTCTTGCGCGAGTTCAGCCTTCCGGCTTTGTACGAGGTCCCTGCGGACGGCAATCTCACCGACATCGTCCGCAGAAACGCCGCGCAGCACCCGGACGTGGCCGTCATCGCCCGCAAGGTCGGCGGTGCCTGGCAGGACGTCTCGGCGACCGCGTTCCTCGCCGAGGTGCGCGCGGCCGCCAAGGGCCTGATCGCCGCCGGCGTCCAGCCCGGCGACCGGGTCGGCCTGATGTCCCGCACCCGCTACGAGTGGACGCTGCTGGACTTCGCGATCTGGTCCGCGGGCGCGGTCACCGTGCCGGTGTACGAGACCAGCTCGCCGGAGCAGGTGCAGTGGATCCTCGGCGACTCGGGCGCCACCGCGGTCGTCACGGAGCTGGACGCCCACACCGCGGCCGTCGAGTCGGTGCGCGACCGGCTGCCCGCCCTCAAGCACGTCTGGCAGATCGACGCCGGCGGCGTCGAGGAGCTGGGCCGGCTCGGGCAGGACGTCGCCGACGCCACCGTCGAGGAGCGCAGCTCGCTGGCGAAGGCCGACGACCCGGCGACCATCGTGTACACCTCGGGCACCACGGGCCGCCCCAAGGGCTGTGTGCTGACCCACCGCAGCTTCTTCGCCGAGTGCGGCAACATCGTGGAGCGCCTGCGGCCCCTGTTCCGCACCGGCGAGTGTTCGGTCCTGCTCTTCCTGCCGCTGGCCCACGTCTTCGGGCGTCTGGTGCAGATCGCCCCGATGATGGCGCCGATCAAGCTGGGCAACGTCCCGGACATCAAGAACCTCACGGACGAGCTGGCCGCGTTCCGCCCGACGCTGATCCTGGGCGTCCCGAGGGTCTTCGAGAAGGTCTACAACTCGGCCCGGGCCAAGGCGCAGGCCGACGGCAAGGGCAGGATCTTCGACAAGGCGGCGGACACGGCGATCGCGTACAGCCGGGCGCTGGACACGCCGTCCGGGCCGTCCGTCGGCCTGAAGATCAAGCACAAGGTCTTCGACAAGCTGGTCTTCAGCAAGCTGCGCGCGGTCCTCGGCGGCCGCGGCGAGTACGCGATCTCCGGCGGCGCCCCGCTGGGCGAGCGGCTCGGGCACTTCTTCCGCGGCATCGGCTTCACCGTCCTGGAGGGCTACGGCCTGACCGAGTCCTGCGCGGCGACCGCGTTCAACCCGTGGGACCGGCAGAAGATCGGCACGGTCGGCCAGCCGCTACCGGGCTCCGTGGTGCGCATCGCGGACGACGGCGAGGTGCTGCTGCACGGCGAGCACCTGTTCAAGGAGTACTGGAACAACCCGGGTGCCACCGAGGAGGCGCTGGCCGACGGCTGGTTCCACACCGGTGACATCGGCACCCTCGACGAGGACGGCTACCTCCGGATCACCGGCCGCAAGAAGGAGATCATCGTCACCGCGGGCGGCAAGAACGTCGCCCCGGCCGTGATCGAGGACCGCATCCGGGCGCACGCGCTCGTCGCGGAGTGCATGGTCGTCGGTGACGGACGGCCGTTCGTGGGCGCGCTCGTCACCATCGACGAGGAGTTCCTGGAGCGCTGGTGCGCCGACCACGGCAAGCCGGCCGGTTCCACGGCGGTGTCGCTGCGCGAGGACGCGGAGCTGCTCGCCGCGATCCAGTCGGCGATCGACGACGGCAACGCCGCGGTGTCGAAGGCGGAGTCGGTGCGCAAGTTCCGTATCCTGCCCGCCCAGTTCACCGAGGAGTCGGGCCATCTGACGCCGTCGCTGAAGCTCAAGCGGAACGTGGTGGCGAAGGACTTCGCCGACGAGATCGAGGCGATCTACCAGAAGTAGGCGATCCACCACAGGGAGCGGACGCCTCCCGTACGGCGGTCCTGGGCGCGGTGTCCCCCTCGGGGGCCCGCGCCCTCGTGTGTCCGGGGTCCCGCCGGGTGGCTCAGAGCAGGGCTTCGAGCCGCTCGGCCAGCAGGTCCCAGCGCCACTTCTCCTCGACCCACGCCCGGCCGCGCTCCCCCATCCGGGCCCGTAGCGCGGCGTCCCCCAGCAGCGTGACGATGCGGTCGGCCGCGTCCTGCGGGGAGCCGCCGCGCACCACCCAGCCGGTCTCCCCGTCCAGCACGGCGTCCGGCGCTCCGCCGGAGTCGCCGGCCACGACCGGCAGCCCGGTCGCCGACGCCTCCAGGTAGACGATGCCGAGCCCCTCCACGTCGAGACCGCCCCGGCGGGTGCGGCACGGCATGGCGAAGACGTCACCGGCGCCGTAGTGCGCGGGCAGCTCGGACCAGGGCACGGCCCCGGTGAAGCGCACCGAACCCGCGACACCGGTCTCCCGGGCCAGCCGGCGCAGATCCCGCTCGTAGGGGCCGCCGCCGACGACGAGCAGCACGGTGTCCGGCTCGGCGGCCAGGATGCGGGGCAGCGCCCGGATGAGGGTGTCCTGGCCCTTGCGGCGCACCAGCCGGGACACGCACACCACGACGGGCCGGTCCGTGAGCCCGAGCCGGGCGCGGACCTCGTCGCCGCCCGATCCGGGGTGGAAGGTCTTCTCGTCGACGCCGGGTGGCAGCTGCACCATCCGCGCGGCCGCCTCGGGTGTCAGGGCCCGGGCGATCCGCGACCGGGTGTACTCGCCGAGGTAGGTGATCGTGTCGGTGCTCTCCCCGATCCGGCCGAGCACCCGGCGGGCGGCGGGCAGCTGCGCCCAGCCCGCCTCGTGCCCGTGGGTCGTCGCCACCAGCCGCTCGGCGCCCGCCCTGCGCAGCGCCGGCGCCATCAGGCCGAGCGGCGCCGCCGCCCCGAACCACACCGACGTACAGCCGTGCTCCCGCAGCAGACCGGCCGCCCGCCGGGTCGCCCCGGGCGTCGGCAGCAGCATCGTCGTCCGGTCCCGTACGACCGTGAAGGGCTGCTCGGCGTCGAAGGCGCCGGTCGCCTCGGCGCCCTCCCGCCCGCGCTTCCAGGTGGAGGCGTAGACGACGAGGCGCTCGGGGTCGAGCCGCAGCGCCATGTTGTGCAGGAACGCCTGGATGCCGCCGGGGCGGGGCGGGAAGTCGTTGGTGACGATCAGGGTCTTGTGCATCGCCGCCGACCCTATCGAAGCCGCCATACGCGGTCCGGCCCGGCCGCGTATGTGGCCCGTGCCCCGCCGGACAGGACATCATGTCCATTCGAGCCGGATATCGAACGGGACGGGGTTCTGGTGGAGACGACGGGCACGCGGCGGTCCCTGGCGTGGCTGGTGGGCGTCTGGGGCCTGACCAGGACGGCCCTGCTGCTGTTCGTGTTCAAGGTGTACGTCTTCCCCGGCCCGGACGTCACCAGTGACGTGTCGGTGATCTACCACGGCTGGTACGAGGTGCTGCGCACCGGCACCTTCCCGCTGGACGACGTCACCTGGCAGTACCCGCCCGCCGCCGCCCTCGCGGTCCTGGCGCCGGCGGTGGTCTTCTGGCTGGACTACACCTCGGCGTTCTTCGTCCTCGCCTTCTGCGCGGACCTGGTGGTCCTGCTGCTCCTGCTGTACGCCGGGCTGCGCCCGGGCCGCCTCGTCCGCGGGGCCTGGGTCTGGGTGGTGGGCGTGCCGCTGCTCGGGCCGACCGTGTACGCGCGCTACGACGTGATGGTGACGGCGGTCGCCGTGGCGGCGCTGCTGGCCGGCGCGCGGCGGCCCGCGCTGATGGGCGCGCTCACGGCGTTCGGGGCGATGCTCAAGGTGTGGCCGGTGCTGCTGCTCGTGGCGGCCCGCAGGCGCGGGGCGTGGCTGTGGGCGGCGCTGACGGCGGGCGTCCTCGCGACGGCGTTCGCCGTCGCCATGCCCGGAGCGTTCGCGTTCCTGACGTTCCAGCGCGACCGGGGCACGGAGGTCGAGTCGCTGGGCGGGCTGGTCCTGCACGTCGCCCGGCAGCACGGCTGGGACGGCCAGGTGCTGCTGAACTACGGCTCGGTGGAGTTCCTCGGCCCGTACGTCGACGCCGTCAGCACGGCCGCCCTTGCCCTGAGCGCGCTCGCGTTCGGCTGGCTGCTGCTGTGGCGGCTGCGGGCGCGCCGGTTCGCCCCGCACACGCTCGCCGACGCCGCGTTCGTGGCGGTGCTGATGTTCACCACGACCAGCCGGGTGATCAGCCCGCAGTACCTGGTGTGGCTGGTCGGCCTCGCCGCCGTCTGCCTGTGCTTCCGCGGCAGCCCGATGCGCCTGCCCGTCTCCCTGGTGCTCGCCGCGTGCCTGGCGACGGTCCTGGAGTTCCCGCTGTGGTTCGCGCACGTCGTCGCGAGCGACGCCCTCGGGGTCACCCTGCTGTTCGTCCGCAACGGTCTGCTGGTCGCCGCCACCGTGCTGGCGGCCCGCGCGCTGTGGCGCTCCACGACCGGGCGGCCCGCCTCGCTGCCCGTGCCGCGGCGCACGGAACGCGCCCGCGAGACGTCCCTGCCCTCCTGAAGCGCCGGGCTCAGCCGAACTCGGCGCGCAGATACTCCCGCCACTCCTCGGTGAATTGCTCCGTCGAGGTGCCGAGGACGTCCTGAAGGGCGTCCGCCACCGCGCCCGCGCGGCCGTCGTGCGCGCCGACGGCCCGGTAGAACGCGGCGAGCCGGTCCTCGCCCCAGCGCCCGGCGATCATCCGGCAGGCCATCCAGCCGCTCTCGTACGCCTGGGCGAGCCGCCCGGCCTCGCCGGTGAAGCCGAAGTCCGCGTCGGCGGGGAGCGCGGCGGGCACCCGCCCTTCGCGGACCGCGCGGGCCAGCTCGGGCGCCGCCTGGGCCGGGGTGCGGGCGCCGCCCAGGTAGCCGATCCAGTCGGCGTAGCCCTCGGAGAGCCAGAGCGGGGTGGCGCGGGTGGTGTGGGCGCGGGTGGCCACATGGGTCGTCTCGTGGGTGAGGACGACCTGCCGGCCGAGGTCGCCGAGGACGCCGTACGCGTCCGGGTTGACGATGATCCGGTCCGCGGGGGCCTTCGCCGGGCCGCCGGTCTCACCGGTGGTGACCGCGGCGATCCCGCGGTACGAGGACTCGGGCGAGCCGAGCAGCGCGGCCATGCCGGTCAGGGACTTCGGGACGAGGACGACGACGTGCCGGGACCAGTCGCCGCCCCAGGCCCGTGACACGGCGGGCACCGCGTGGTCCGCGAGCCGCGCGAACGCGCGCAGGTCCTCCTCGGACCTGCCGACGCCCAGGACGAGACTGTGGTCGCCGCGGACGGCCTCGACCCGGCCCTGGTCCCACAGCTGCGCGGCGGAGCCCTCGGCGGGCCGGTCCGTCTTCACGTACCAGTCGCCGTCGGCGTCCCGGCCGAGGGCGAGGGTGCGGCCGGCGGTGACAGGCGCCCGGTCGTAGCCCTCGACGCGGTAGCGCAGCTCGGCCTCGGCCACCGCCTCGTCGCCGTCCCGGCGCAGCCCGGTGACGCGGTAGGACCAGTCGGCGAGCGGCACCTCGCGCAGATGCGCGGACCAGTCGCTCGCGCCGGTGCGCAGATACGCCGTCCGGTCGTGGTGGAGCAGCGCGGCGGCCCGCCGGTCCAGGAGATGCTGCACCTCGGCGCGGGTGCCGTCGGCGCCGGGCCGCCCGCCGCAGCCGACGAGCCCGGCGAGCAGCAGGCAGAGGGCGACGACGACCCGTGTTCCCGGCACCCGCCTGCGACCAGCCATTTCCCGATCGTACGGCGGGGCGGGCGCGGAGGTCAGACCCTGGTGACGGTCGCCCCGGGGATCATGCCGACCGGGTCGTAGCGCACGGGCGCTCCCGGGTAGGGCGCGTGGATCACCTGGCCGTTGCCCATGTACATCCCGACGTGGCTGGCGTCGGAGCGGTAGGTGACGATGTCGCCGGGCCGGGCCTCGGAGAGCGGGACCTGCCGGCCGGCGTACCGCTGGCCCTGCGAGGTGCGCGGCAGGGCGACGCCGGCCTGGGCGTACGACCACTGGATCAGGCCCGAACAGTCGAAGCCGGACGGCCCGTTGGCGCCCCACACGTACGGCCTGCCGAGCGCGGACTGGGCGGCGGCGACGGCCGCGGCGGCGCGGCCCGAGGCGGGCAGGGCGTCGCCGAGGCCGGGCAGTTCGGTCCGGCCGGAGCGGGAGACCCGGTCGTAGGCGGCGCGGTCGGCTGCCGTCAGGGAGTTGAGGAGCCGGCGGGCCTGGGTGAGCTTCTGCTCGACGGTGCGCTTGTGCGCGACGACCGACCGGCGGCTCTTGTCGAGCTCGGCGAGTTTCCCGGCCGCTTCGGAGCGCTCCTGGGCGAGTTCGCGCATGGCGTCCTGGAGGTCCTTGAGCTCGCCCGCGTGGTGGGCGCTGATCCGGGCGAGCGTGGCGGCGCGGTCGAGGTAGTCGGCCGGGTCGTCGGAGAGCAGCAGGGCGAGGGACGGGTCGATGCCGCCCGAGCGGTACTGGGCGCCGGCCAGCGAACCGAGCGCGTCCCGCTTGGAGTTGATGTCCTGCTGCTGGCGGGCGATGCGGTCCTGGGCGGTCCTGACCTCGGTGCGCAGCTTCTCGGCGCGTTCCTCGGCCCGGTTGTACGCCTCGGTGGCCTTCTCGGCCTCCGTGTAGAGGCGGTCCACCTCGGCCCGGGTGTCGTCGTGCGGCGCGGCGACCGCCGGTACGGCGCCGAGGGCGGCGGCCGCCGCGGACAGGACGCACAGCGCTGTGCCGGTGCCCCGGTCGAACCCGGGTGATGCAAGGCGACGATGGGACCCCACGGGAAGCCGCGCTCCTTCCGCTGGCGGACAACGACTGCTCCCCCGGCGTCGGGGGAAACGCGGCAGACAGTAGCTCCGTGCGCAGGGCGGCGGCCAACGGCCGTCGTGGGCACACACCGTGACGCCCCGCCTCTGACGCAGGTCATCGGCGGGGCGCGGGGTCAGGCGGCGGTACCGTAATTCGCCCGATCGGGCGGCACCCGGTGTTGATCTTGCGGGGTGCTCCGGGTCAGATCCGGACGCCGAACTGGAACGGCATGTTGTTGATCGACTCGTAGCGCACGACCGTGCCGGAGCGCGGGGCGTGCAGGACCTGGCCGTTGCCGGCGTAGAAGCCGACGTGGTGCAGGTCGCCGTAGAAGATGACCAGGTCGCCGACCTTGAGCTGGGACTGGCTGTAGATCCTGGTGCCGTAGTTGGCCTGCGCCTGCGAGGTGCGCGGGATGCCGACACCGGCCTGGGCGAAGGCCCAGGAGGTCAGGCCCGAGCAGTCGAAGGAGGACGGGCCGGAGGCGCCGTAGACGTAGGGCGAGCCGATCTTGCTCTGGGCGGCCTGGAAGGCGGCCATGGCGCGGCCCGAGCCGGGGGCGGTGTTGCCGAGGTCCACGCGGTCCGAGGCGGAGCGGCTGGCGCGGGCGTCCTCGGCGGCGAGGGCGGCCTTCTCGGCGGCGGTGAGGCTGTTGAGCAGCTTCTGCGCCTCGCCCAGCTTGCCCTGGACTTCCTTCTTCTTCTTGCCCAGCTCGGTGCGGGTGGCGGAGAGGTCCTTGAGCTTGTCCGCGGCCTCGGCGCGCTGCTGCGCGAGCTCGCGCTGCTTGTCCTGGATCTTCTTCAGCGACTCGACCTGCTGAGCGCTCAGCTGGTCCATCGTGGACGCCTTGTCCAGGTAGTCGTCCGGGTCGGCCGACAGGAACAGCTGGACGGAGGAGTCGATGCTGCCGGTGCGGTACTGCGCGGCGG
Organism: Streptomyces sp. NPDC059852; assembly: GCF_042731455.1. NCBI lineage: Bacteria > Bacillati > Actinomycetota > Actinomycetes > Kitasatosporales > Streptomycetaceae > Streptomyces > Streptomyces sp. NPDC059852. Next base: position 39,615 of record NZ_JBHWJK010000037.1, read on the forward strand.
CGGCGAGACCCATGGCGTCGCGGAGCTCGTTCAGGTCCTCCTGGCCCCGGGCGACGTTGTCCTGGATCGTGGAGATCTCCTTCTGGAGCTTCTCCTGCTTCTCCTTGGCCCCGTTGTACTTCTCGGTGGCCTGCTCGGCCTGCTCGTAGAGGGCGTCGACCTTCGCCTTGACCTCGTCCTTGCTCGGCTTCTCGCTGGGTGCCGCGTTGGCCGCCTGGGAACTGATGGCCACGGCGGCGGCTGCCGCGGTGGTGAGCACGGTCACACGTGCACGGCTCGGCTGCTTGGGTCGACGGTGGGACGCCACGGAGGTGAACTCCTTCTTCTGAGTGATCACCCGCTCGGAGGTTCGAGGCCAGACCCTAGTGACCCTCTTGTGATCAGATCAAATCCTCACCGGAAAAATCTCACCCCAGCCGTCATTCTTTACACACAACTCACAGGTCGTCACGTCGGATTGACGCTGGGTGGCGCGACCGACCCGTCAATTCGGGCATTGCGCCTGTACGTTGGCGCTTCAGGACAGGCGCTTGAGAAGTACCGCAGATGCCACCGGGCGTGCGCCGGCGCGCGCGACCCCGTCCGCCACCTCGCGGTCCGTCGAGGCGACGATGACCGGCCGGCCGGGCGGCTCGGCGCGCACGAGCTGACGGATCAGCTCGTCGGCGGTGACCCCCGGCTTGGAGAAGAGCACCCGCACACCGCGCGGCGGCGCCAGCAGCACCGGCGCGGCCAGCTCGGCCCCGTCGAAGACACACGTCACCTCGGCGCCGGTCTGCGCGGCGAGCTGCGAGAGCTGGCCGAGGAGCCGCAGCCGCTGCTTCTCCAGCGGCATCTGCGGATAGCCGGTCTTCGTGACGTTGTAGCCGTCGACCACCAAGTGAGCCTGGGGCAGGGCGAGAAGCTGGTCGAGGATGGCCGGATCGTGCTCGGACAGCGCCCGCGCGGCGATGTCCTTGGGGGTCATCCGGCCCGGCTCGACGGCGTCCACGGTCTCGGCCGGACGCACCGACACCGGCGGCAGCGCCAGTTCGCGGCGCAGCCCCTGCGTGGCGTCCAGCAGGGTGTCCAGGAGCAGCCGTACGCGCATGTCCTCCACGCTGCGCCCCTCGCGGGCGGCGCGGCGCGTGGCCTCCAGGGCCGCCTCGGCCTCCGCGAGCCGCGCCTTGAGGCGCCGGGTCTCGCTCTCGGCCGCCGACACCCGGGTGCTCCCCTCGGCCCGTACGCCCTCGGTCTCGGCCTGGGCCTTGCGCAGGGCCGCCTCGCCGCGCTTGACGTCGCTGAGGGCCGAGCGCAGCTTGCGGTGCAGGGACTCGGCCTCCTTCTTCGCCGCGTCCAGCTCCGCGCGCAGCCGCTCGGTCTCGTGCCGGGTGTGCTCGCGGGCCTGCGCCAGCTCCTCGCGCAGCCGCTCCAGCTCGGCGCGGCTCTCCTCGCCGGCCCGCTCGGCGTCGGCCCGCTGGGCCTCCTCGCCGGCCGCGGTGACCAGCTTGACCCAGCCCACGGGCCGCAGCACATAGGCCGCGGCCGCCACGTCGAGCGGGTCCGCGGCCGCGGGTGCCGAACCGGAGTCGAGGGCGCCGGTGAGTTCCGGCTGGGCCTCTCTGAGCTTCTCCCCGATGCGCTGACGGAACAGCGGATCGGTCTCCAGCGCGGCCGCCATCGCGTTCCCGGCGAACTTCGCCCGGCGGTTCGGCGCGAATCTGGCGTACTGCCGCAGCTGCGCGGGCAGTTCGCCCACGGTCAGCCCGCCGAACCCGTCGGACACGATCTGCACGACCCTGCGGCGCACGCCGTCGGGCAGCGGACGGTCGAGCACCTCGGCGGCGCCGTCGTCCGGCCCCCCGCCTTGTGTCTCCACCATCCGTCACCCCAATACGTGTACGGTGCCGTCCCCGTCAGGAATCGGCGCCCGGCCTGTCCACGAGCTCCACCTTGTCCACGGCGTTGCACCAGCGGCAGCGCACCGACTCGATCGTCTCACTGAGCACCTCGCGCTCCTCGACCTTGGGCTCGCCGGCCAGATCGAGGTGGACGTACTCCACGACCCTGGACGAACGCGTCACGTCGAAGCGGGTGAGGTTGCCGCAGAGCGTGCAGCGCCACCGCGTCGTCTCGGTGGGCAGGGGAACCGTCATCGTGACCGCGCTCTTTCCTTCTAGGCCTTCTATTGTCCGCGACGCCCCGGGCCGCCGGGACGTGTGGCTCGTAACCCTACGGCCTGGCGGGTACTCGCCGCCCGTCCGTCCACGGCGGCGAGGCGGTCTGCGGGAGTGCGTCCCGTTACGTCATGCTCTGTATTCATGATCCGCACCTGGCGCCCGGCGCGCTCCCCGGCCCGGTCCGGCACCGCGGGCCGCAGACCGTCGGCACCGGTCACCCACACCCTGATCGTCCTGTGCGCCGCGCTGTTCCTGGCGGGCCCGGCGGCCGGACTCAACCCGGCGTTCGGCTCCGGTGAGGAGCTGCTCGCCGCGCAGCGGTCCTACTTCCACCGCTGGGGCGTGGTGCCCGCGGACCTCTTCACGGGTGCGCCCCGGGCGGCGCTGACCCCGCTCACGGCCCTGTTCGTGCACGGCAGCTGGGTGCACCTGCTCGGCAACATGCTCTTCCTCTACGTGTTCGGCGCGATGACCGAGGAGCGGATGGGCCGGGTGCAGTTCACGCTGTTCTGCCTGGGCTGCGGCTATCTGGCCCTGCTGGGCTACGCCGCCGCGAACGAGGACTCCACCCAGCCCCTGGTCGGCGCGTCCGGGGCGATCTCGGCGGTCCTCGGCGCGTTCCTCTTCCTGTTCCCCACGGCACGGGTGACAAGCCTGCTGCCGTTCCTGCTCCTCCTGCCGCTGCGCTTCCCCGCCTGGGTCGTGCTGCCCTTCTGGGTGGCCGTCCAGTGGGTCGCGGCGAGCCGGGCGGAAGCGGGGCCGGGGGTGGCGTATCTGGCGCACCTGGTGGGCTTCGGCCTGGGCTTCGGCTACGCGTGGGCGCGCTTCGGGCGGCGCACTAGAGTGAGGAGCACCCGAGCTCCGGCCCCCGAGGGAGAGAACAAGCCGTGATCACCGCGATCGTCCTCATCAAGACCAGCGTGGACCGGATCCCCGAGATCGCCGAGCGGATCGCGTCGCTGGACAGCGTCAGCGAGGTCTTCTCGGTCACCGGCACCTACGACCTGATCGCCATGGTGCGGGTGAAGCGGCACGAGGACCTGGCGGAGGTCATCCCGGGCCGGATCAGCAAGATCCCCGGGGTCGAGGGCACCGACACGCACGTCGCCTTCCGCACCTACTCCCAGCACGACCTGGAGGCCGCGTTCGCCATCGGCCTCGACAGCTGAGTCCGGGAAGCGTCCCCGGCGGCGTCGGCGCGCCGCCGGGCGCAGACCGCTCAGGCCGAGGTGTCCGGCACACAACGGCCGTTCTCGGTCCGGTACTTCCACCGGGCGCCGTCCGTCACCAGCTCCCGCACGGCCGTGACGAACCGCTCGACGTGCTCGTCCGGCGTTCCGGCGCCGAAGCTGACCCGGATCGCGTTGAGGGACTTCTCGCCCGGCGCCGCCTCCGGGGCGCCGCACTCCCCCTGGCTCTGCGGGTCGCCGCCCAGCAGGGTCCGCACCAGCGGGTGGGCGCAGAACAGGCCGTCGCGGACGCCGATGCCGTACTCGGCGGACAGGGCGGCGGCGAAGTGGGAGCTGTTCCAGCCCTCCACGACGAAGGAGATCACGCCGACGCGCGGGGCGTCGTCGCCGAACAGCGACAGCACGCGCACCTCGGGCACCTCGGCGAGGCCTGCCCGCACCTTCTCGATCAGGTACCGCTCCCGGGCGACCAGGCTGTCGAAGCCGGCCTCGGTGAGCGCCTTGCAGGCGGAGGCGACGGCGTAGGCGCCGATGACGTTCGGGGAGCCTGCCTCGTGCCGGGCGGCGCCGTCGTGCCACTCGACGTCCACGCCCCCGTCCTCGCGCCGGGTCACCGAGCGGCTGGCGCCGCCGCCCGCGAGGTACGGCTCCGCCTCCCGCAGCCAGTCGGAGCGGCCCGCGAGCACGCCGGAGCCGAACGGGGCGTACAGCTTGTGCCCGGAGAAGGCGACCCAGTCGACGTCCAGGTCGCGGACGCTCACCGGGTGGTGCGGGGCGAGCTGCGCGGCGTCGAGCACGATCCGGGCGCCGTGCGCGTGCGCGGCCGCCGCCAGCTCCTGTACGGGCCACAGCTCGCCGGTGACGTTGGAGGCGCCGGTGACACAGACGAGGGCGGGACCGTAGGGGTCGCGGTCGGCCAGGGCCCGCTCCAGGGTCCGTACGGCCTCGCCGGGGGTGCGGGGCGCGTCGAGGTAGGTGACCTGGGCGTCGCGCCACGGCAGCAGGGAGGCGTGGTGCTCGGTCTCGAAGACGAAGACCCGGCAGCCGGCCGGGAGCGCGGCGGCGAGCAGGTTGAGCGAGTCGGTGGTGGAGCGCGTGAAGACGACCTGGTCGTCGTCGCGGCAGCCGAGGAACTCGGCGACGGTCCGGCGGGCGTTCTCGAACAGATCGGTGGAGAGCTGCGAGAGGTACCCGGCGCCCCGGTGGACGCTGCCGTAGTACGGCGCGTAGGCGGCCACGTCGTCCCAGACGCGCTGGAGGGCGGGGGCGCTGGCGGCGTAGTCGAGGGCGGCGTAGGTGACCTCGCCGCCGGTGACGAGCGGGACGGTGACATCGCCGCCCAGAACGGGCAGCGGGGAACAGACGTCCTGGACGGAGGCAGCACTGGAGACGGACATGACGGAACTCCCGTGAGAGAAGAAGTGAAAGTGAAGAAGGGTGTGCGGAGGCGGGGCTCGGCGGCCCTATCGCATTCGCTTGCTCACGGGAGACTCCTCGACGACCAGGATCCCTGGAATCGTGAGGGATCCGCGCTTGCCGCAGACCTCGCTGCCTGCGGCCTGGTCTTCACCCGGGGCACCCCGCCACGGACGGAGGGTTGCCGGACAGTCGGCCGGGGCCTCATGACTGTCACTCATGACCTGGTACGGGAACGTACGCGAGATGATCGCCGTCCCGCAACCCATGTCCGGATCGCGGGACGGCGTCTCGTGCGTCAGGCGTTGCTGGCGGCCACCCAGCGCTCCAGCGTCCGCTTGGCCGCGCCGGAGTCGATGGACTCGGCGGCCTTCGCCATGCCGAGCCGGATCTGCTCGGTCAGCGGAGCGTCCGTGGGCTCCAGGGCGACCAGCGCGGCGGCCGAATTGAGCAGGACGGCGTCCCGCACCGGCCCGGCCTCCCCCTCCAGCAGTCGCCGGGCCACCTCCGCGTTGTAGGAGGCGTCGGCGCCGCGCAGGGCCTCCACCGGCACCAGCTCGATGCCGACGTCCCGCGGGTCGAAGCCCTCCTCACGGACCGCGCCGTCGCGCACCACCCACACCCGGGAGGTCGCCGTCGTCGTCAGCTCGTCGAGGCCGTCGTCGCCGCGGAACACGAGCGCGGAGGAGCCCCGCTCGGCGAGGACACCGGCGATCAGCCCCGCCATCCGTGTGTCGAAGCAGCCGACGGCCGAGGCGCCGACCCGCGCCGGGTTGGTGAGCGGGCCGAGCAGGTTGAACGACGTCGGGATGCCGAGGTCCCGGCGGACCCCGCCGACGAACCGCATCGAGGGGTGGAACCTGGCCGCGAAGCAGAAGGTGATCCCGGCCTCGTCGACCACCCGGGCCACCCCTTCGGGGGACAGGTCCAGGTTGATCCCCAGCTTCTCCAGCACGTCGGAGGAGCCGCTCGCGGAGGACGAGGCGCGGTTGCCGTGCTTGACGACCTTGGCCCCGGCCCCGGCGATCACGACGGCGGACATGGTGGAGATGTTGACCGTCCTGGCCCGGTCGCCTCCCGTGCCCACGATGTCGACGGCCGGCCCCGGGATGTCCAGGGGCTGCGCGTGCGCGTACATCGCCTCGACCAGGCCGTTGATCTCCTCGACCGTCTCGCCCTTGGCGCGCAGGGCGACCATGAACCCGGCGATCTGCGCGTCGGACGCCTCGCCGCTCATGAAGCGGTCCATCGCCCAGGCGGTGTCGGCGGCGCTCAGATCCCGGCCGGCCAGCAGGGCGCTCAATACCTCGGGCCAGGAACGGCCCGCCGCGGTGTCGCCTCCAGCGGGGGTCACAGCGCTCATCAGCCGCTCCAGGGTCAGGTGTCCCGCACTCCGGGACATCGGTCTCAACGGGGTCCACCCTATCCAGGCGCGGGACACCGAGAGGGGCCCCGTCCGGCAACCGGACGGGGCCCCTCTGCGTGTGTGGCGATGCAGCGATCAGTGGTGGCCGTGGCCGCTCGTGATCTCCTTGTACTCCTCGACGGTCGGCTTGGGGATCTGGCCGTCCGGGCCGTAGTACGACTTGCTGAGCTTGGCGCGCAGCTTCTCGGACGCCTTCACCTTGCGCTCGACGCCGTTCTCGTCGACCGTCGGGCCGATCTCGGCCGGCTTGTACTGCTCGTGCGCGGTGAGCGTGTACATCGCGTCCTGGCTGAGCGGCTCGTGGATCTCGATGAACTCACCGTGCGGCAGGCGCTTGATGATGCCCGACTCGCGGCCGTGCAGCACCTTGTCCTTGTCCCGGCGCTGGAGGCCGAGGCAGATGCGCTTGGTGATGATGAACGCGAGGACCGGTCCGACGAAGAAGCTGATCCGGACGAACCAGGTGACCGCGTTGATCGACAGGTGGAAGTGGGTGGCCCACAGGTCGTTGCCACCGCCGACCAGACCGATCATGTACACCGTGATCCAGGCGACGCCGAACGCGGTGCGCGTCGGGGCGTTGCGCGGGCGGTCCAGGATGTGGTGCTCGCGCTTGTCGCCGGTGACCCAGGACTCGATGAACGGGTAGACCGCGATGGCCGCGAGGACCACGCCGAACAGGACCAGCGGGATGAACACGCCGAGGACCAGCGTGTGACCCCACAGGTTGATCTCCCAGCCCGGCATGTACCGGACCAGACCCTCGGCGAAGCCCATGTACCAGTCGGGCTGGGCGCCGGTGGAGACCATGTCCGGTCGGTAGGGGCCGATGGCCCAGACCGGGTTGATCTGCGCGATGGCCGCGATGATCGCGATGACACCGAAGACCAGGAAGAAGAAGCCTCCGGCCTTGGCCATGTAGACCGGCAGCAGCGGCATGCCGACGACGTTCTTGTTGGTCTTTCCGGGACCCGCGAACTGCGTGTGCTTGTGGTAGAAGACCAGGATCAGGTGGCCGACGACCAGGCCGAGCATGATGCCCGGCAGCAGCAGGATGTGGATCGAGTAGAACCGGGCCACGAAGTCGACACCCGGGAACTCGCCGCCGAAGAGGAAGAACGAGATGTACGTGCCGACGATCGGCATGGACAGGATCGCGCCCTCGGTGAAGCGGACACCGGTGCCGGAGAGCAGGTCGTCCGGGAGCGAGTAGCCGGTGAAACCGGTGAACATGCCCAGGACGAACAGCAGGAAGCCGAACAGCCAGTTGATCTCACGCGGCTTGCGGAACGCGCCCGTGAAGAACACGCGCATCATGTGCACGAACATGCCGGCGAGGAAGATCAGCGCCGCCCAGTGGTGGATCTGCCGGATGAGCAGACCGCCGCGCACGTCGAAGGAGATGTGCAGCGTGGAGCTGAACGCCTCACTCATCAGCTGGCCCTGCAGCGGGACGTAGCTGCCGTGGTACTCCACCTCGTTCATCGACGGGTGGAAGAACAGCGTCAGGTACACACCCGTGAGGATGATGATGATGAAGCTGTAGAGGCAGACCTCACCCAGCATGAACGACCAGTGGTCGGGGAAGATCTTGCGCATGTTGGCCTTGGCCAGGGAGTAGATCCCCAGGCGGCCGTCGGCCCAGTCGGCGACGCGTTCGCCGGCCGGCGCCTTCCCGCGAGAGCGGGACTCGGTGGTCTCTGAAGTGCTCATCCGCGCTCCCAGAATGCAGGACCGACGGGCTCCGTGAAGTCGCCGAGCGCCTCGAGGTAGCCCTCGTCGTTCACACCGATGCGCAGCTGCGGCAGGGGGTGACCGGCCGGGCCGAAGATGACCTTGGCGCCGTCGGAGAGGTCGAAGGTGGACTGGTGGCAGGGGCAGAGCGCGTGGTGCGTCTGCTGCTCGTACAGGGAGATCGGGCAACCGACGTGGGTGCAGATCTTCGAGTACGCCACGATGCCCTGGTGGGACCAGTCGAGTTCCCGCTTGTCCTTGATGTCGTCCGGCTCGAGCCGGATGATCATCAGGGCCGCCTTGGCGATCTCGTTCTGGAACTCGTGGTCGTCCTCCTCCAGGCCCTCGGGCTTGGCGAAGGTCAGCGAACCGACCGCGACGTCCTCGGGACGCAGCGGCTCGTTCGTGTTCATGTTGACGAGCAGCTTGCCCTTGGACCACAGCGTGTGGCGCAGCTTGGTGCCGGGCAGCGGGCCGAGGTCGCGCAGCAGCACGACGCCGGAGAGCGGGAACAGGGCCAGCGCGCCGAACATCGTGTTGCGGATCAGCTTGCGCCGGCCGAGGGCCGACTCCTTGGCGCCCTGCTTGAAGTCGGCCATGACCTTGGCCTTGACGTCGGGCTCCGCGGCGATCGGGTGCCGCTCGTCGGCGACCTCGACGTCCGACATCAGCGTGCGGGCCCAGTGGACCGCGCCCGCGCCGATGCTGAACAGCGCCAGCCCCAGGGTCAGACCCAGCGCGAAGTTCAGCGCGTTGAGGTGACCGATCGGGAAGACGAAGATCGACTTGTCGTGCGGGATCGCCACGTACGAGGCGATGAAGCCGACGGTGGCCAGCATGGACACCGTGAACAGCAGGGCGACCGTGCGCTCGGACCGCTTGGCGGCCCGCTCGTCGACGTCCTGGATCCGGTGCTCGTGAGGAGGCAGCCCGGGGTCGGCGAACGGCTGCTTCTCGTCCGCCACCGCGACGTGGGCGCCCTGCTCCGCGGGCGACTTCTCTTCTGGGATGTCTTGGCTACTCATGACTTCCTGGCCTTTGCGGTCCGAGCTGCGACCCAGATGGCGACCGCGATCAGGGCACCGAGGCCGAAGATCCAGGCGAAGAGGCCCTCACTGACCGGCCCGAGGCCGCCCAGCTCCAGACCGCCGGGGTTCTCCGTCTCGTCGCTGTTGACCGCGTGCAGGTACGCGATGATGTCCTTCTTGTTCTGCTCCGGCATGGTGGTGTCGGGGAAGGACGGCATGTTCTGCGGGCCCGTCTGCATGGCCTCGTAGATGTGCTTGGGCTCGACGCCCTCCAGGCTCGGGGCGTACTTGCCCTTCGTCAGGGCGCCGCCCTTGCCGGTGAAGTTGTGGCACTGGGCGCAGTTGTTGCGGAAGAGCTCACCGCCCTTGGCGATGTCCGCGCCCTCGGGGTCGTACTGGTCCTTCGTCGGGACGGAGGGACCGGCGCCCAGAGAGGCGACGTACGCCGCGAGCTGGTCGATCTCGGCCTGCGAGTAGATGTTCTTCTTCGCGGGGACCTGGGCGCCCTGGGAGGTGGCGGCCGGCATGCGGCCCGTCGAGACCTGGAAGTCCACGGCGGCCGCGCCGACGCCCACCAGGCTCGGACCGTCGGAGGTGCCCTGACCATCGGTTCCGTGGCAGCTGGCGCAGCCGACGGTGTAGAGCTTCTTGCCCTCCTCGATGGTGAGGGACTGGGCGGATTCCTCGGCCTGCGCCTTGTCCGCGGGCGCGAACACGGCGTACAGCCCCCCCGTGCACGCCAGCGCGAGGAGTAGGACGACGACTGCCGCCAGCGGATGGCGTCGTCGTGCGGAGAGCTTTTTCACGGATTACCCCGGTGTCAGGATCTTCTGCGTCGATGCTTCTGGTAGGTGCGTTGGTGGAACGCGCGCGGGATCGGGCCCGGCTACTTGATCATGTAGATCGTGGCGAAGAGGCCGATCCAGACGACATCGACGAAGTGCCAGTAGTAGGACACGACGATCGCAGCGGTCGCCTGTTCGTGCGTGAACCTCCGGGCCGCGTAGGTGCGGCCGAGGACCAGCAGGAAGGCGATGAGGCCGCCTGTCACGTGCAGTCCGTGGAAGCCGGTGGTCAGGTAGAACACCGAGCCGTACGGGTCCGACGAGAGCGAGAGGCCCTCGTGCTTGACCAGCTCGGTGTACTCGTACACCTGACCGCCGATGAAGATCGCACCCATGATGAAGGTGACGATGAACCAGCCCCGGAGCTTCTTCACGTCACCGCGCTCGGCGGCGAAGACGCCGAGCTGGCAGGTGAGTGAGGAGAGCACCAGGATCGTGGTGTTCGTCGCCGAGAACGGGAAGTTCAAGGCCTCGGCCTTCTCTGCCCAGAACTCGGGTCCCGTCACCGATCGCAGGGTGAAGTACATCGCGAAGAGGGCCGCGAAGAACATCAGCTCGGAACTCAGCCAGATGATGGTTCCGACGCTGGTGAGGTTCGGCCTGTTGACCGACGGGTGCGCGTGCCCGGTTTCTACTGTCGTTGCTGTCGCCACGACCGACATTATGTCGGTCGCTTATCCCGCCCTCACTCCGGGGGGTGCCGTTCGGAGTGTCTTCCCCGTCCATACCGGTGTTGACGTGGTGTTCAAGGGAGTAGCATCCGGCCCAACGGGCCCTGTCCTTACGACGCCGACGTCACGGAGGAACCCATGCAGCAGACCGCCACGGTGCTGGTCTACAGCGACGACTCCAACACCCGCGAGCAGGTGCGGCTCGCCACCGGGCGCCGGCCCGCACCGGACGTGCCGGTGGTGGAGTTCGTGGAGTGCGCGACGCCGGCCGCCGTCGTGAAGGAGCTGGACAAGGGCGGGATCGACGTCTGCGTCCTGGACGGCGAGGCCGTGCCGATGGGCGGCATGGGGCTGTGCAAGCAGATCAAGGACGAAGTGTTCCAGGCCCCGCCCGTGCTGCTCCTCATGGGACGCCCGCAGGACGCGTGGCTCGCCACCTGGAGCCGCGCCGAGGCGGCTGTGACGCTCCCCGTGGAGCCCGTGGAGTTCGCCGAGGCCCTGGCCTCCCTGCTGCGCACCAGGCGCCTCCAGAGCGCCTAGAGGGCTTGCGCGGGGCCCCTGCCGCCCGCGGTCAGACGTTCTGCGGTCTCAGCCTGGCCCGCTCGGCCGGGCTGGGGCCGTCCGGCGTACCGCCCACGAGGGCGCTGCCGACGCGCCACTTGCGCCAGCTGAGGTTCCAGTCGCCGTAGCCGTTGCCGAAGGGCGCCATCATCTCGCCGCCCGAGTTCACCACCTCGACGACGTCGCCTTCCTTGATGGTGTCGTAGAACCAGGCGGCGTTGTCGTTGCTCATGCCCGTGCAGCCGTGGCTGACGTTGGCGTAGCCCTGGGAGCCGGTCGACCAGGGGGCGGCGTGGACGTACTCACCGCTGTTGGTGAGGCGTACCGAGTGATGCACGATGAGGTCGTAGAAGTCCGACGAGCCGATGCTCGCGCTGGTCATCCGAACGGTGCCCTCCTTGGCGAGGACGACCTTGACGCCGTTGCGCGTGTCGTAGCCGGGCTTGCCCGTGGTGACCGGTATCTCGCGGATGACCTCGCCGTTGCGGTGGACGGTCATCACGTGCGCCGCGGCGTCCGTGACGGCGATGACCCGGTCGCCGATGTCGAGGGTGAGGGGCTTGGACCTGCCGCCCCGCAGCCGGTCGCCCACCCGGATGCCCTCCAGATTGCTGCGCGCCCGGACGGTGGCGCCGGCCGGCCAGTAGTCCTTGGGCCGGTAGTGGAGTTCGGTGTCGTCGACCCAGTGCCAGGCGCCGTCGACGGCGGGTATGGACTCCACCCGCAGGGCCCGCTCGACCGTGGCCCGCTGCTCCTTGGTCGTGACGGGCGCGCTCAGCTTCGCGGTGACGGGCTGGCCCACGCCGTACGTGCCGGCCCGGGGGCCGAAGGTGACCGTCAGCTGCTTCTTGCTGGCCGGCCTGCTGGTGTCGAAGGTGACGACCCGGCGGCCGGGGGCGCCGTCCTCGTCCTCCGTGCTCACGCGGACCGTGTAGCGGGCGTCGGCGGCCAGCGGGGACGTGCTGTGCCACCGGGTGCCGTCGGCGGAGAGTTCGCCCGCCACACGACGTCCTGTGGCGTCCTGGGCGACGACGTCGGTGATACGGCCGTCGGAGTCCTCGGAGGTGATCTCCAGGGGCTTGTCGGGGTCGACCTTCCGGCCGTCGCCTATGGGGCCGTTGAAGGCGATCTGCTCCGCCGCGTCGTACGGCTCGGCGGAGAGCGGGTTGCCGTCGCTGCTGCAGCCTGCGGCACTCGCGCCGAGCGCGATCAGCAGCAGCGCGCAGCCTATGACAGTGCTCGTGCGCGGTGTTTGGCTCATGGACTCACGCTAGGAAGCGGCGTCGGGAGCGGCGCGCCGAGTCATGCGTTCGGGTGACGGGGAACGGCGCGAACGGCGGGAGCCCGGACCCTCCTGACGGAGGGTCCGGGCTCCCGGTGCTACGCGCTCAGGTCACTGGGTGCGGTTCTCACCGCGGTAGTACTCGAAGACCCAGCCCCAGATGCCGATGAGGATCATCGGCAGCGAGAAGTACATCAGCCACCAGCCGACCGCGATCGACAGGAACGCGAGAGCGCCACCGATCGCGAGGGAGAGGGGCTGCCAGCTGTGCGGGCTGAAGAAGCCCACCTCGCCGGCGTCGTCCGCGACGTCCGCCTCCTTGTCGTCCTGCGCGCCGGCGTCCACCCGCCGGGCCGTGAAGCCCAGGTAGAAGCCGATCATGATCGCAAGACCGAAGGCCAGGAAGAGGGCCGTGGTACCGGCCGGCTCCTTCGACCACACGCCATAGACGATCGCCATGGCGAGGATGAAGACGCTCAGCCACATGAACATCCTGCCCTGGATCTTCACTTGCCGGCCTCCTTGCCACCAGCCAGAGCCTTGTCACCGTGAGGCGCGTTCTCGAGCTGGTCGAGTGCGGCGATCTCAGGGTGATGCAGGTCGAACGCCGGGGATTCGGAACGGATCCGCGGCAGGGTGATGAAGTTGTGCCGCGGCGGCGGGCAGGACGTCGCCCATTCGAGCGAACGGCCGTAGCCCCACGGGTCGTCGACGCCGACCGGCTTGCCGTACTTGGCCGTCTTCCAGACGTTGTAGAAGAACGGCAGGAGCGACAGGCCGAGCACGAACGAGCTGATCGTCGAGAACGTGTTCAGGGCGGTGAAGCCGTCGGCCGCCAGGTAGTCCGCGTAACGACGGGGCATGCCCTCGGCACCCAGCCAGTGCTGGACCAGGAAGGTGCCGTGGAAGCCGATGAACAGCGTCCAGAAGGTGATCTTGCCCAGGCGCTCGTCGAGCATCTTGCCGGTCATCTTCGGCCACCAGAAGTGGAAGCCGGAGAACATGGCGAAGACGACGGTGCCGAACACGACGTAGTGGAAGTGCGCCACCACGAAGTACGAGTCGGAGACGTGGAAGTCCATCGGCGGCGAGGCCAGGATGACACCGGTCAGACCACCGAAGGTGAAGGTGATCAGGAAGCCGACCGCCCAGAGCATCGGTGTCTCGAAGGACAACGAGCCCTTCCACATCGTTCCGATCCAGTTGAAGAACTTCACACCGGTGGGGACGGCGATGAGGAACGTCATGAAGGAGAAGAACGGAAGCAGTACACCGCCGGTGACGTACATGTGGTGCGCCCACACGGTGACGGACAGGCCCGCGATGGCGATGGTCGCCGCGATCAGACCCATGTAGCCGAACATCGGCTTGCGGGAGAAGACCGGGATGACCTCACTGATGATGCCGAAGAACGGCAGCGCGATGATGTACACCTCTGGATGCCCGAAGAACCAGAACAGGTGTTGCCACAGCAACGCCCCGCCGTTGGCCGAGTCGAACACGTGGGCGCCGAACTTGCGGTCCGCCTCCAGCGCGAACAGCGCCGCCGCCAGCACCGGGAAGGCCAGCAGGACCAGCACCGCGGTCAGCAGCACGTTCCACACGAAGATCGGCATGCGGAACATGGTCATGCCCGGCGCGCGCATGCAGATGATCGTGGTGATGAAGTTGACCGAGCCGAGGATCGTGCCGAAGCCGGAGAAGGCCAGACCCATGATCCACATGTCGGCGCCGACACCGGGCGAGCGCACCGCGTCCGACAGCGGGCTGTAGGCGAACCAGCCGAAGTCGGCCGCGCCCTGCGGGGTCAGGAAGCCGCCCACCGCGATGAGCGAGCCGAACAGGTACAGCCAGTAGGCGAACATGTTCAGCCGCGGGAACGCCACGTCCGGCGCGCCGATCTGCAACGGCATGATCCAGTTCGCGAAGCCCGCGAACAGCGGCGTCGCGAACATCAGCAGCATGATCGTGCCGTGCATCGTGAACGCCTGGTTGAACTGCTCGTTCGACATGATCTGCAGACCGGGCCGGGCCAGCTCGGCGCGCATGAGCAGCGCCATCACGCCACCGATCACGAAGAACACGAACGACGTGACCAGGTACAGCGTGCCGATCGTCTTGTGGTCGGTGGTGGTGAGCCACTTGACCACGACGTTGCCGGGCTGTCGGCGACGGACCGGCAGTTCGTTCTCATAGGTGCCCGCCTCGGCGGCACCCAAGGGTTCGTTGACGATGCTCACAGGTTTGTCGTCTCCCGGTTCTTCTCGTGGCTCGTCTGCGCGATGCCGGCGGGAACGTAACCGGTCTGCCCCTTCTTCGCGAGGTCCTTGAGGTGCTGCTCGTACCGCTCGGGGGAGACGACCTTCACGTTGAACAGCATCCGGGAGTGGTCGACGCCGCACAGCTCGGCGCACTTGCCCAGGAAGGTGCCCTCACGGTTGGGGGTCACCTCGAAGGCGTTGGTGTGGCCCGGGATGACGTCCTGCTTCATGAGGAACGGCACCACCCAGAAGGAGTGGATGACGTCACGCGAGGTGAGCACGAAGCGGACGGTCTTGCCCTTCGGCAGCCACAGGGTCGGACCCGGGTTGCCCGTCTGCGGGTTCCGGGTGCCGGGGGTGCCGCAGTCGTAGACGCCGCCGGCGTTCGCCGGGAAGTCGTCCTTGTACCGGTTCGGGATGGCGGCCAGTTCCTTGGACGTCTTCGCGTCACCGGTGGAGCCCTCGACGTCGGCGACCATGTTGAAGCACCAGCTCCACTGGAAGCCGACCACGTTCACCGTGACGTCGGGCTTGTCCTTGAGCTCGAGGAGCTTCGACTCGTCGCGTGCCGTGAAGTAGAACAGCACGGAGACGATGATGAGCGGGACCACGGTGTACAGCGCCTCGATGGGCATGTTGTACCGGGTCTGCGGGGGAACCTCGACCTTCGTCCGGCTGCGCCGGTGGAAGATCGCGCTCCAGATGATCAGACCCCACACCAGCACGCCGACGGCGAGCGCAGCCGCCCAGGAACCCTGCCACAGGGAGAGGATCCGCGGAGCCTCTTCCGTGGTCGGGGTGGGCATACCAAGGCGGGGGAAGTCTTCCCAGTTGTACGAGCAACCGGTGGCTGTCGCCAGGACCAGGCCCGCGGTCATTGCCTGCAGCAGCTTCCGCCGCATCGGGCGCCGCGGCGAGCGGTCGGAGCCGTTGGGACTCACGTAGCGCCTTCCCGAGAGTCTCGCCCGCGCGGTTCGGCTGCGGCCTGGCCTTCTCGCTGGTCGGTCGCCGCCCTGCGTCGGGCAGGGGTTTGGATGTTTATGCGGACCAAACCCTAGCCGACGCCCTCCGGGGGTTCGCGGGGAGGGGTGCCTAGTGGGGTGGGGGGTTCGCTGGATTGGCGGCTGAAGGTCCGTCGTGGCTTGTCGCGCCCCGCGGCGGAGCCGCTGATGTCACGGCCCCGCGCCCCTTTTGGGCATGCCGCCGACCGGGCGTCTAGCGTTGCCGTGTGGGTTACTTCGACGCTGCTTCCAGTGCTCCTCTCCACCCCGTCGCGCGGCAGGCCCTGCAGGCCTCGCTCGACGAGGGGTGGGCCGACCCCGCACGGCTCCACCGGGAGGGCAGGCGGGCGCGGTTGCTGCTCGACGCCGCCCGGGAGGCGGCCGCCGATGCGGTGGGCTGCCGGCCCGACGAGCTGTCGTTCACGCCGTCCGGGACGCTGGCGGTCCACACCGGTGTCGCCGGGGTGTTGGGCGGTCGGCGGCGGGTCGGACGTCACCTGATCGTGTCGGCCGTCGAACACTCCTGTGTGCTCCATGCGGCTGACGCGCACGAAGCGGCGGGGGGTTCGGTCAGTCAGGTGGCGGTGGACCGCGGCGGGTCGGTGACCGCGGACGGCTATCGGGAGGCGCTGCGTGCCGACACCGCGCTGGCGTGCCTTCAGTCGGCCAACCACGAGGTGGGCACCGAGCAGCCGGTGGCGGAGGTGGCCGCCGTGTGCCGGGAGGCCGGGGTGCCGTTGCTGGTGGACGCGGCGCAGTCGCTCGGCTGGGGGCCGGTCGAGGGCGGCTGGTCGGTGCTGACCGGCAGCGCCCACAAGTGGGGCGGCCCGTCGGGCGTCGGTCTCCTCGTCGTCCGCAAGGGGGTGCGGTTCGCCGCGCAAGGGCCGGTGGACGAGCGGGAGTCGGGGCGTGCGCCCGGCTTCGAGAACATCCCGGCGATCGTGGCGGCGGCGGCCTCGCTGCGGGCGGTGCGGGCGGAGGCGGCCCAAGAGGCGGTACGGCTGAGGGAGCTGACGGAGCGGATCCGGGCGCGGGTGCCGCGGCTGGTGCCGGACGTGGAGGTGGTCGGCGATCCGGTGCGGCGGCTGCCCGGGATCGTCACCTTCTCGTGTCTCTATGTCGACGGGGAGACATTGCTGCACGAGCTGGACCGGGCCGGGTTCTCCGTGTCGTCCGGTTCGTCCTGCACGAGCAGCACGCTGACGCCCAGCCATGTGCTGAAGGCGATGGGGGTGCTGAGCGAGGGGAACATCCGGGTGTCGCTGCCGCCCGGGGCGAGCGCCGAGGACGTGGAGCGGTTCCTGGAGGTGCTGCCGGGGGCGGTGGCGGGGGTCCGGGAGAAGCTGGAAGCGCCGGCCGCGGGGCCGGTGGCCCGGCAGGACGGGGACGACGTGCTGGTCGTGGACTCGCTGGGCAAGCGGTGCCCGATCCCCGTCATCGAGCTCGCCAAGGTCATCGGCCAGGTGCCGGTGGGCGGGCTGGTCCGGGTCCTGTCCGACGACGAGGCGGCCCGGCTGGACATCCCGGCCTGGTGCGAGATGCGGGGGCAGGAGTACGTGGGCGAGGAACCGGCGGAACAGGGGACGGCCTACCTGGTCCGCCGGATCGGCTAGAACCCCGAGCTCACTTGAGGTGGGCCCGCACCTCTTCGCTCGCGTCGTGCCCGTACGCCTTGGCGAACCGCTCCATGAAGTGGGCGCGGCGCAGCTGGTACTCCTGCGTGCCGACGGTCTCGATGACGAGGGTCGCCAGCATGCAGCCGACCTGGGCGGCCCGCTCCAGGGAGACGCCCCAGGCCAGACCGGACAGGAAGCCGGCGCGGAAGGCGTCGCCGACGCCGGTCGGGTCGGCCTTGCGCTCCTCCTCGGGGCAGCCGACCTCGATCGGGTCCTCGCCCTGCCGCTCGATGCGCACACCGCGCGAGCCGAGCGTGGTGACGCGGTGGCCGACCTTGGACAGGATCTCCTCGTCGCTCCAGCCGGTCTTCGACTCGATGAGGCCCTTCTCGTACTCGTTGGAGAAGAGGTAGGTCGCGCCGTCCAGCAGTATCCGGATCTCCTCGCCGTCCATGCGGGCGATCTGCTGGGAGAAGTCGGCGGCGAAGGGGATCTGCCGGGAGCGGCACTCCTCGGTGTGCCGGAGCATGCCCTCGGGGTCGTCGGCGCCGATCAGGACCAGGTCGAGGCCGCCCACGCGGTCCGCGACGGTCTTCAGCTCGATCAGGCGGGCCTCGCTCATCGCGCCCGTGTAGAAGGAGCCGATCTGGTTGTGGTCGGCGTCCGTGGTGCAGACGAAGCGGGCGGTGTGCAGGGTCTCGGAGATACGGACCGAGCCGGTGTCGACGCCGTGCCGGTCCAGCCAGGCCCGGTACTCGTCGAAGTCGGAGCCGGCGGCGCCGACCAGGATCGGCTCGGTGCCCAGCTGGCCCATGCCGAAGGCGATGTTCGCGCCCACGCCGCCCCGGCGCACGTCCAGGTTGTCGACCAGGAACGACAGCGAGACCGTGTGCAGCTGGTCCGCGACGAACTGGTCGGCGAAGCGACCCGGGAAGGTCATGAGGTGGTCGGTGGCGATGGAGCCGGTGACTGCGATGCGCACGGCGGGGAGTCTCCTGGGGGGAGGTTGGGTTGACAGTCCACGCTACCTTCCGTGACCGGCCTGCTGAAGTGGCCGAAACTACCCGATAGTAGATCTTTCTTCTCGGGCCCCGGCGTGCTTACGGTGCCGCCATGACGAAATTCGAGGTCCGCGCTCCCGTTCCGGCCGACCAGGAGGCCGGTCTGGCCTCTCTGCTCGGCGACTGCGCGCGGATGGCACCTCACTGGGCCGTCCCCGACCGGGTCCTTTCCCGTCCGGTCTCCCCCGCACGCATCCACGGGGTCTCGGTGCCGCCGAGGTCGGCGCGTCTGCTGGACGCGATGTCCGACTACGGCGACTGACCGGCCGCCGGTCCGGACTCCGCGCCCGGACCGGCGCCCACAGGGGAACCGTGCGCTCCCCCGCTGCGTCCCATCGGCGTCCCCCGTGAAGGGGATGCGGGATACGACCCGACCGATCCGCCTTTGACAGGGCCGGGTCAGGGTCCTTGGGACAGTGCGCAGCCGAAGGAGCGATGCGGTGAACACCGAGCGACCCGAGAACGACGACACGGGTGCCTCCGGCGGTCGGCCGGTGAACTCGGGAGCGAGCGCCTCCGGCGGTCACCCTGAGAGCTCGGGGGCGAGCGCCTCCGGCGGTCACCCTGAGAGCTCGCCGGCGCCCGGCGCCGGGAGCTCGCCCGAGGCTGAGGCTCCGAACGGCGCGAGCGCCGGCGAGGAGCAGGCGCGGGACGCCGGGGCCGGGGCATCGGACGGCGCACGGGGGACGGACGCCGGGGGTGAGCGGCGGGCCGCTGTGCCCGACGCCGACGGGGCGGCCGAGGCTGAGGGCCGGGGGGACGCGGACGCCGTCGGCGAGGGTCGGGCGCTGGACGCCGGGGCCTCGGAGGCCGACCGGGAAACGCACGCCGAGGGCGAGCAGCGGGCCGGGACGGCCGACGCCGAGGGCCAGGGGGACGCGGACGCCGTCGGCGAAGGGCGGGCGTCGGTCCCCGCTGGCGGAGGTGCCGGGCAGGCCGCGGACGCGGGTGCCGGGGCGTCGGACGGCGATCGCGGAACGGACGAGGGCGGGCGGCGGCGGTCACCCGCTGTCGTCGCCTCCGTCGCCGCCGCCGTGCTGCTCATCGGCGGAGGCGGCGCCTATCTCGCCGCCAACGCCTCGGGCGGGTCGGACGGCTCCGCCGCGAGCGGGGCGCCCGGTGGCTCCCCTCCCCCGCCGCTGCATCTGGACGGCGCCACCGAGGGCGGCGCCTCGAACGGCATCGCGCCCGGGGAGCCCAACCCGTACGGCGTGCGGTACCGGGCGGGTGGCGACCTGCCCGACGGGCCGGGGTCGGCGCCGGTGTACCGGGCCGCGGGGCAGATCGGCGCGGACGACGTGGAGCGGCTGGCCGACGCACTCGGCGTGGACGGCACTCCCGTGTCCCGCGGGCAGACCTGGCACATCGGCGTGAAGGACGGCACCGGTCCCACGCTCCAGGTGGACAAGCAGGCGCCGGGCGCCTGGACGTTCCAGCGGTTCGCCGCCGGCACCGACGACTGCCGGGGCGTCGCCGGGTGCGCGAAGACCCCGTCGGCACGGGCCGGCGACCCGCCGGCCGAGGACGCCGCGAAGAAGGCGGCCGCGCCGGTGCTGGAGGCGGCCGGGCAGGACGGGGCGAAGCTGGACGCGGGCCAGGTCATGGGCGCCCAGCGGGTGGTGCGCGCCGAGCCGGTGGTGGACGGGCTGCCCACCTACGGCTGGACGACCGGGGTCACCGTGAACGCCCAGGGCGAGGTGGTCGGCGGCAGCGGTCTGCTCGCGACCCCGGTGAAGGGCGACACCTATCCCGTGCTGAGCGCGGACAAGACGCTCGGCCTGATGAACGAGACCCCCGGCGGTGGCGACGGCCGCGGCGGCATCGGGGGCTGCGCCGACCCCGTACCGCTGAAGGACCGGCCGGAGGCGCCCTGCGACGCGACGGCGGACCCGTCGGCGAAGAAGGACACGGTCACCGTCGAGAAGGCGGTCTTCGGGCTGGCCGCGCACGCGGTGGACGGCCGGCAGGCGCTGGTGCCGTCCTGGCTGTTCCAGGTGCGGGCGCAGGACGCGCGGGACCGCTTCACGGTGACGTATCCGGCGGTCGACCCGGCGTATCTGGCCACGCCGTCCGAGGAGCCGACGACCGGGCCGAGCCCGCGTCCGTCCGGCCCGAAGGACGACCCGTCCGCCTCGCCGGTCACCCGGAACGTGACGGTGGAGGGCTACAAGGCCGAGGGCAGGGACCTCACGGTGACCTTCACGGGCGGGGTGTGCGCGGACTACGACGTGACGGCGAGCGAGAGCGGCGGCACGGTGACGGTCCGGGTGACGGAGACGACCCGGCCGGAGAAGGTCTGCATCCTCATCGCCAAGGTGTTCCACCGCACCGTGCGGCTGGACGCGCCGCTCGGCGACCGCAGGGTCGTGGGCACGGACGGGCAGGGCGTGCCACTGGAGAAGCCCGGTGCGCGGCTGCCCGCGACACCGCAGACGTCCGGGGCGCGTTGAGGAGTCCCCGGACACAGGAAGGCGGCGGCCCCGTCGGAGGGGGTCGCCGCCTTTCCACGGACGGGCCGGGGTCGGCCGGTCCGGCTAGCTGAACGAGTCGCCGCAGGCGCAGGAGCCCGTCGCGTTGGGGTTGTCGATCGTGAAGCCCTGCTTCTCGATGGTGTCGACGAAGTCGATGGACGCGCCGCCCAGGTACGGGGCGCTCATGCGGTCGGTGACGACCTTGACTCCGCCGAAGTCCTTCACGACGTCGCCGTCGAGCGAACGCTCGTCGAAGAAGAGCTGGTAGCGCAGGCCCGAGCAGCCACCCGGCTGAACGGCGACACGCAGAGCCAGGTCGTCACGGCCTTCCTGGTCCAGCAGGGCCTTGACCTTGGCCGCGGCGGCGTCGCTCAGAATGATGCCGTCGGTGGCGGTGCTGGTCTCGTCCGATACGGACATCTACATCTCTCCCGGGTTGTACGGAGACTGCTTGCCGACGAGTGCAACCGGCAAGGCCGCGGATTCATTCCGGGCCGAGCGTGCTTTTTCCGCTTCTCATGCTCGCCCTCTTCATGCTCGCACATGCCCGGCGGCACAGACAGCGCCCTGGTGGCGGGCGACGAGCGGACCGTTCCGGGATTCACGTCACATCGACACGACCGCCATCGTCAAACTGACGTGAAGCGGTTATGATAGATAGCGTCAATCCGACGAGAAGTCGGAGAAGGTGTCCCGCTTGACCCGCCGGACCGGTTTTCCGGCGCCGGCGAGCCGCAGAACAGAAAGGGTGCGTGTCGTGACCACCGCCCAGACCCAGGAGCTCGACGTACAGCCGACGCCCCTCGCCCTGCTGCTCCTCGGCCGCGAGGCCGACCCGAGGAGCGAGCGCGGCGTCGAGTGTCCCGGTGACCTGCCCTCGCCGTCCGACCCGGACCTGGTCGAGCGGGCCCGCGCGGCCAAGGAGAAGCTCGGCGACAAGGTCTTCGTGCTCGGCCACCACTACCAGCGCGACGAGGTCATCCAGTTCGCGGACGTGACCGGTGACTCCTTCAAGCTGGCCCGGGACGCCGCCGCGCGCCCCGAGGCCGAGTACATCGTGTTCTGCGGTGTGCACTTCATGGCGGAGTCCGCGGACATCCTGACCTCCGACGACCAGAAGGTCGTCCTGCCCGACCTGGCCGCCGGCTGCTCGATGGCCGACATGGCGACGGCCGAGCAGGTCGCCGAGTGCTGGGACGTGCTGACCGAGGCCGGCATAGCCGAGCAGGTCGTGCCCGTCTCGTACATGAACTCCTCGGCGGACATCAAGGCGTTCACGGGCAAGCACGGCGGCACGATCTGCACGTCGTCCAACGCCAAGCGCGCCCTGGACTGGGCCTTCGAGCAGGGGGAGCCCTCGGCGACGAAGGTCCTCTTCCTGCCCGACCAGCACCTCGGCCGCAACACCGCCGTGCGGGACATGGGCATGTCCCTGGAGGACTGCGTCGTCTACAACCCGCACAAGCCGAACGGCGGCCTGACCACCGACGAGCTGCGCGCGGCGAAGATGATCCTGTGGCGCGGCCACTGCTCGGTGCACGGCCGCTTCAGCCTGGACTCCGTCAACGACGTGCGCGAGCGCATCCCCGGCGTGAACGTCCTGGTCCACCCCGAGTGCAAGCACGAGGTCGTGGCCGCCGCCGACTACGTCGGGTCGACCGAGTACATCATCAAGGCCCTGGAGGCCGCCCCGGCCGGCTCCAAGTGGGCCATCGGCACGGAGCTGAACCTGGTCCGCCGCCTGGCGAACCGTTTCGCGCCCGAGGGCAAGGAGATCGTCTTCCTCGACAAGACGGTCTGCTTCTGCTCGACCATGAACCGCATCGACCTGCCCCACCTGGTGTGGACGCTGGAGTCGCTGGCCGAGGGCACCCTGGTCAACCGGATCGAGGTCGACAAGGAGACCGAGGCGTTCGCGAAGCTGGCGCTGGAGCGGATGCTGGCCCTGCCGTAACCGGCGGCCGCCCCCGCGCTCACCCCGACACGGGCTTCCGGTCGGGGTGGGTGAGGGTTCGGTGACGCCGCAACTACCCGCACTCACCTCGCAGTTGCGGGTTGTAACTGATGTGTAGTGAGATGATCTCCGTCGTCGAATCCAAACCTTTATACGGGGGGATCATGAAGCGCTTACTCTCAGCAGCTGCCGCCACGGTGGCTCTCGCCGCCGGCCTCGTCATCAATACTTCAAGCCCTGCGGCTGCGGCTGAGACGGCCCCGGACTGCCCTTCGGTCATTCAGATCGGAAGCACGGGGTACATCAAGTTTCACGGAGAACCCGTCGTCTCTGTGAAGCAGTTCAAGGGCTGCGGGAAAAATTGGGCGTATGCCTATGTCTGGCAGAGTTTCCGGGACAGCTACGGATCTTGGTCCATATCCGCCTGGATCCGTGTAGGGGAGTCGTCCGAATGGGGACGGAGGACCGGACCGGGAATCGAGGTCTGGTCAGCCGGGACCCCCACCCTGGACACGTGCACCCAGGCGCTTGGTCAGCTCAAATTCACTTCCCAGACCCTTACCGGCAATACGGACACCCGCTGCTGACAGTGCGGATCAGCCGTCTTCACAGGTATGACACCCGGCCTTCCAGCCCGTGACCTGCGTCCGGCCTCCGCCGCGCCGCCCCCTACAGTGTGCGGCGCCGCTTCAGCCCCAGTGGATGTACAGCATATGTAACGGCACAACGGCGACGGCCGGGTCCCGAACCGGTGGGTGTGGGGAGGTGACCCCCCCGCACCGCAAAAAAACGAAGAAAGAAACCGGCCGGGGGGAA
>NZ_JBHWJK010000038.1:0-63039 GCF_042731455.1 Streptomyces sp. NPDC059852
GGCCCCGGCGGGCGGCGGTGCCCCGGCGCCCGGGCCCAGCGCCCCCGCGTCCACGCCCGCGCCCGCCGCGGGAGGCGGACAGGCGGCGCCGCCGTCCTCCGCGCCCCCGAGCGGTGGCCTGGACCCCCGCCAGCTCTGGCCGAACATCCTGGAGGCGGTCAAGAACCGCCGCCGCTTCACCTGGATCCTGCTCAGCCAGAACGCCCAGGTCGCCGGCTTCGACGGCACCACGCTCCAACTCGGCTTCGTGAACGCCGGCGCGCGCGACAACTTCGCGAGCAGCGGCAGCGAGGACGTGCTGCGGCAGGCCCTGGCCGAGCAGTTCCACGTGCAGTGGAAGATCGAGGCGATCGTCGACCCGTCGGGCGGCGGTTCGGCGCCCCCGGCCCCGGGCGGTTCCCCCGGCTTCGGCGGAGGCGGCGCCGCCCCGGCCCCCGGCGGCTACGGCGGTCAGGCCGCCCCGCGCCCGGCCCCCGGCCCGTCCGCGGCACCGGCGGCCCCGTCGGCACCGGCCCCCGCCCCGGCCTCGCGGCCCAGCGCCCCGGAGCCGCCCTCCGTCTCCATCGAGGACGACATCCCCGAGGACGACGACCCCGACCTCAACGAGTCGGCGCTGTCCGGCCGCGAACTGATCGTGCGGGAGCTGGGCGCGACGGTCGTCGAGGAGATCACGAACGACTAGGCCCCCGGCCCTCCGTCACGGCGGGCCGGTTTTGGAGGAACGCACAGCTCCTCCGTCCCCGGCCCCTCGGCGTCCCGCACAAGAAGGCCGTTAGGCTGACCCCGTGAAGGTCCTCGTCATCGGTAGCGGCGCCCGCGAACACGCCCTGTGCCGCTCCCTGTCCCTCGACCCCGACGTCACCGCGCTGCACTGCGCCCCCGGCAACGCCGGCATCGCCGAGGTCGCCGAACTGCACCAGGTCGACGCCCTCGACGGCGAGGCCGTCTCCGCGCTGGCCGAACGGCTCGGCGCCGATCTCGTGGTCGTCGGACCGGAGGCCCCCCTCGTCGCGGGGGTCGCCGACGCCGTGCGCGAGGCGGGTATCCCGGTGTTCGGCCCGTCCAAGGAGGCCGCGCAGCTCGAGGGTTCCAAGGCGTTCGCCAAGGACGTCATGGCCTCGGCCGGCGTCCCCACGGCCCGCTCCTACGTCTGCGCCACCCCCGCCGAGGTCGACGAGGCCCTGGACGCCTTCGGCGCCCCCTATGTCGTCAAGGACGACGGTCTGGCGGCCGGCAAGGGCGTCGTCGTGACCGCCGACCTCGACGCGGCCCGCGCGCACGCCAACGCCTGCGAGCGCGTCGTCATCGAGGAGTACCTCGACGGCCCGGAGGTCTCCCTCTTCGCCGTCACCGACGGCCGGACCGTCCTGCCGCTGCAGCCCGCCCAGGACTTCAAGCGCGCCCTGGACGGCGACGAGGGCCCGAACACCGGCGGCATGGGCGCGTACTCACCGCTGCCGTGGGCGGACCCGAAGCTGGTCGAGGAGGTCCTGGAGACGGTCCTCCAGCCGACCGTCGACGAGATGCGCCGCCGCGGCACCCCGTTCTCCGGACTGCTCTACGCCGGTCTCGCGATCACCTCGCGAGGTGTGCGCGTGATCGAGTTCAACGCCCGCTTCGGCGACCCGGAGACGCAGGTCGTCCTGGCCCGGCTGAAGACCCCGCTGGCCGGTGTCCTGCTGGCCTCCGCCCAGGGCCGCCTGGCCGACCTGGAGCCGCTGCGCTGGAGCGACGACGCCGCGGTCACCGTGGTCGTCGCCTCCCACAACTACCCGGGCACCCCCCGCACCGGCGACCCGATCAGCGGCCTCGACGAGGTGGCCGCCGAGGACGCCCCGCACGCCTACGTGCTGCACGCCGGCACCCGTCGCGACGGCGAGGCGGTCGTGAGCGCCGGCGGCCGTGTGCTGTCCGTCACCGCGACCGGCGGCGACCTCACCGAGGCCCGCACCCGCGCCTACCGCGCGGTGGGCCGGATCGGGCTGGACGGCTCCCAGCACCGTACGGACATCGCCGCGAAGGCCGCCGCCGACGCGTAGGCCGTGTTTCGCCCCAGCCGCTCCCGCGAGCCAACCGTCCGGGCCCCGGATCCGTCTCAGGATCCGGGGCCCGACGCACACCCGGACGCGTGCGGGCACGAGCGCTGTGATCAGAGGGGTGATCCTCGCTGTCCGTCATCCACCTTTCCCCAAAGCCATTCCATCGAGTGAGCGATGGCCCAACCGACTGACGTGGGTCGACGCCCCAACTATGGTGCCGCGCAAGCGTTCCGGCACTTGGCCCACCGGCATTGCGATGTCGGTGGCGGGTGCCACAGTGGGGGAGTGAGCAGAGCCAGGACAGTTCCGACGACCAGGGCAGCGCGGAGGGGGTGAGGTCCGGCCGTGACCGGGATGGGGATGGAAGCGGGGGCCCAGGCCGCGCGTGCCCGGGCCCTGGCGGTGCTGCGCGTCCGCAGCCGCGCGCTCGCCGTCGCCCTGCTGCCCGCGGCGTTCGCCGTGGTGCTGCTCGCCGGACCGTCCACCGGACACCTCACCGGCCCCGGCTGGGACGCCGTGCGCTGGGTGCTCACCCCGGTCGCCGCCCTGGTGCTGCTGGCCGCCGGGGTCGTCGCGCTGGTCGTCGCCCGCGCCCGTCCTGCCGTCACACCCACCGTGACGATCGGCGAGGAGCAGGCCCCGGACCTCTACCGACTGGTCCGCGACCTCGCCGACCGGCTCGACGTCCCCGCCCCCTCCGCGATAGCGCTCACGCCCGACTGCGACAGCTGGCTGGAGGACCGCACCCATCGGTCCCACGGCCCGCCCCCGCCCGAGGAGCACGCGGACGACGGACTCAACGGCCTGCGCGGAGGCGGGCGCGGCCCCCACCGCCGTACACCGGCCGCGCCCGTCCTCGTCATCGGTTCCCCTTTCCTGTGGTGGATGCGGGTCGGGGAGCTGCGGGCCGTGCTCGCCCCGGTCGTCGCCGGCACCGGGCCCTCCGCGCACCCCGACATAGCCCAGGCCCGGCGCTTCGTCCGGGGCCTGGACGCCGCCGTGGCCGTCGCCGCCACGGGCGGCCGCTGTCCGGGGTCGCGGGCGGTGTGCGCGGGCCTCGGCCGGGTGGCGCGCCTGCTGCTGCGGAGCTGCCGCGAGCACGCGGCAGAGATGGAACGGGGGGTGGCCGCGGCGGCCGCCGAGCGCGCACAGGCTGTGGACTACGGTCTGCGGATCGTCGCCCAGGAGCAGGTCGGCCTGGCCTACGCGGGCTGGGACCGGCTGCTGACGCGGGTCGCGCTGCCGGCCTGGCGGATGGGCCGCTGGCCGTCCCGGCTGGACGCGGGCGTGGTCGCCGCCCTCACCGAGCTCTCCCGGCGGGACCGGCTGGCGGAGGGCTTCGCCTCCCGGCTGGGCGAGCGCCCC
The DNA here is from genome assembly GCF_042731455.1 of Streptomyces sp. NPDC059852. NCBI lineage: Bacteria > Bacillati > Actinomycetota > Actinomycetes > Kitasatosporales > Streptomycetaceae > Streptomyces > Streptomyces sp. NPDC059852. Next base: position 3,405 of record NZ_JBHWJK010000038.1, read on the forward strand.
GCCTGCGACCTTCTGGAGGAGCCCGGCGCGGTCGACGAGGCCGCCTCCCTGCTGGCCGCCCGGCTGTTCCACGGCGGCCCGGCCGAGACCGGCCAGGACTGGTCGCCGGTGGGCTGGCAGGAGTATCCGGAGGAGGTCGTGGACCGCACCTGGCGTACGGACGCCGCCCGCCTCCACCGCGTCCTCGACACCCTCGGCGTCCGCCGCGGCCCGGGCGACGCGTCCCCCGGCTCCGACGGCCCCACCCTCTCCCGGGTCCTCGACCACCTGACGGCACCGCAGCCGGCCCCGGTCCCGGAAGCACCCGTCCCGCCCCGTGCCCCCGCCGACGACCTCGACCCCTACGAGGACCAGGAGACCGAGCGGAGTTCGGCCCTGGCCGCCGGGATCACCGCCGAGCTGGCCCGGGAGGAGGCCGCGGCGCCCGCCGGGTCGCCGGCCGCGCCCGCCCCCGAGACCTCGCTGCTGGACATCGGCACCCTTCCGCTCTTCCCGCTCCAGCCGCCCCGCAGCTCCCGCGAGCTGCTCACCGACCACGTGACCGCGATGGTCTGCTGCGCGGCCATGGACACCGCGGGCGCGACACCCGGTCTGGACTGGCTCGACGGGCCCACGCTGCTCATCGACGGCGAACGGGCCACCGACCTCACCCCCCGGGTCCTGCGCCTCATCGAGGACGGCGATCCGGCGCCCTTGCGCGCCTGGCTCGTGGAGTCCGGGATACGCCCCGAGAAGCCGGTCCGCCTGGTCTGACGGGCGAGGACGCGGCAGCCGCCCCGGCCGCCCGTCCCGCAGCGACGGAACTCAGTCGGAGCCCCCGGTTCCACTTTCGGCCAATTCGCAACGAATAGTGACAGGAAGCGAGCGCAATGTGATGTGCTGGGGTCGATAGCGCATATGGCAAGGGCTTACGCCACGACAGCCGGTGAAGCCCTGCCGCACGGCGGCACCACCGGGCAGGCGCATCGGCGTACGACAGGCACCACCGGCACCGGACGAGCACGACGCGCACCACCCGGCACCGTGAGCAAACGTGCACCACCGCACCACCGGCACGGCGTACGCCCGGCGCGCCACGGCCAGGACACGACGCCCGATGTGCGCACACGGGGACAAGGGAGGGGTACGGCCATGGGATCGGAGCAGATCCGCCGCTGGGAGTCGGGAGCTCTCGCGCACGCCGTGACGGACCCCTTCGGCCAGGGCCCGGTCCCCTGGCTGCGCGGCAACGTGACGTACTTCGACGACACCGGCCAGGTGGTCCCCTGGTACGTCGACGGCCAGGCCCACCCGCCGACGCCCGGCACCCCGAGGGTCCCCGCGCCCCGCAGCGCCGGACCCCGGTCCGCCGACGACGTCCACCGGCAGATCAAGGGGTTCACCTCCACCGGCGCGGTCGCGCCCGGCGAGGCGGTCGACTTCCACATCACGGTCGACCCGCCCCAGGAGTTCGCCGTCGACATCTACCGCATCGGCCACTACGGCGGGGACGGCGCCGCCAAGATCACCACGAGCCCCCGGCTGTCCGGCATCGTGCAGCCCGCGCCGCTCACCGCCGACCGCACCGTCTCCTGCCACCACTGGTGGCTGTCCTGGCGCCTCCAGGTCCCCAGCTACTGGAGCAACGGTGCCTATGTCGCCGTCCTCACCACCCACGACGGCTACCGCTCCCACATCCCGTTCACCGTCCGCGACAGCCACCCGGCGGACCTGCTCCTGCTCCTGCCCGACGTCACCTGGCAGGCGTACAACCTCTACCCGGAGGACGGCCGCCTCGGCGCCAGCCTGTACCACGCCTGGGACGAGGACGGCCGGCTGCTCGGCGAGGACGACGCCGCGACCACCGTCTCCTTCGACCGCCCCTACGCGGGCGCCGGCCTGCCCCTGCACGTCGGCCACGCCTACGACTTCATCCGCTGGGCCGAGCGCTACGGCTACGACATCGCCTACGCCGACGCCCGCGACCTGCACGGCGGACACGTCGACCCGACCCGGTACCGGGGCCTGGTCTTCCCCGGCCACGACGAGTACTGGTCGGCGAACATGCGCCGCACGGTCGAGCTCGCCCGGGAGAACGGCACCTCGCTGGTGTTCCTCTCCGCCAACTCCATGTACTGGCAGGTGGAGCTGGGCCCCTCCCCGTCCGGCGTTCCCGACCGCCTGCTCACCTGCCGCAAGCGCAGGGGACCGGGGCGCCCGGTGCTCTGGCGGGAGATCGACCGCCCCGAGCAGGAGCTCATCGGCATCCAGTACGCAGGGCAGGTCCCCGAGCCGCACCCGCTGATCGTCCGCAACGCCGACCACTGGCTGTGGGAGGCCACCGGCGCCCACGAGGGCGACGAGATCCCGGGCCTGGTGGCCGGCGAGGCCGACCGCTACTTCCCGCGCACCCCGCTGCCCGGCCACGAGGAGCGCATCCTGCTGGCGCACTCCCCGTACGCCGACCGCGACGGGGTGCTCCGCCACCAGGAGACCTCGCTATACCGGGCGCACTCGGGCGCCCTGGTCTTCGCCTCCGGCACCTTCGCCTGGTCCCCGGCGCTCGACCGCCCGGGCCATGTCGATCCCCGGGTCCAGCGCGCCACCGCCAATCTCCTGGACCGCATCTGCAAGCGTGACTGACCTCACGCGGCACGGCCCCGGCGGTCCCCCCGCCCCACCCCCGGTCCACGGCCCGCGCCCCGTACGGGACAATCGACGCATTGGACAGACTTACGGGGAGGAACCGTGTCCGGATTCGTAGAAAAGCCCGAACCGCTTCAGGTTCCGGGCCTGGTGCACCTGCACACCGGCAAGGTGCGCGAGCTGTACCGCAACGAGGCCGGTGACCTCGTGATGGTCGCCAGCGATCGCCTGTCCGCCTACGACTGGGTGCTGCCCACCGAGATCCCGGACAAGGGCCGCATCCTCACCCAGCTCTCCCTGTGGTGGTTCGACCAGCTCGCCGACCTGGTCCCCAACCATGTGCTGAGCACCGACGTGCCCGACGGCGCCCCCGCCGACTGGGCCGGCCGCACCCTCGTCTGCAAGTCGCTGCGGATGGTCCCGGTCGAGGCGGTGGCCCGCGGCTACCTCACCGGCTCCGGGCTCGCCGAGTACAACGACACCCGGACGGTCTGCGGGCTGGCCCTCCCCGAGGGCCTGGTCGACGGCTCGGAACTGCCGGCGCCGATCTTCACCCCGGCCACCAAGGCCGCCGTCGGCGAGCACGACGAGAACGTCTCCTACGAGGAGGTCGCCCGCCAGGTCGGCGCCGACACCGCCGCCCGGCTGCGGCAGACGACGCTCGCCGTGTACGCGCGCGGCCGGGACATCGCCCGCGAGCGCGGCATCATCCTCGCGGACACCAAGTTCGAGTTCGGCTTCGACGGGGACACCCTGGTCCTCGCCGACGAGGTCCTCACCCCGGACTCCTCGCGCTTCTGGCCGGCCGAGCAGTGGGAGCCGGGCCGCCCGCAGCCGTCGTACGACAAGCAGTTCGTGCGGGACTGGCTGACCTCGCCGGACTCCGGCTGGGACCGCGCGGGCGAGCAGCCCCCGCCGCCGCTGCCGCAGGACGTCGTGGACGCGACCCGCGCCAAGTACGTGGAGGCGTACGAGCGTCTGACGGGCATGAGCTGGAGCTGAGGGACGCTCAGTCCCGGCCGGCCGGGGCGAGCCGCTCGCGCACCCAGCGCGGATCCGGATCGGTGTGCGGCCGCCCGGCCACGACGACCGTCGGCACGGTCTCGTCGCCGCCGTTGGCCGCCCTGACCTCCGCCGCCCCGGCCGGGTCCCGCCAGATGTCCACCCAGTGCGCCCGGCCGGCCCGCAGGCCCAGCCGGAGGCGCAGCCGAAGGCAGTAGACGCAGCCCGGCCGCCAGTAGACGACGGGGCGGCCGTCGGCGTCACTGAGCCGCCGCGCCTCCTCGGCGCCGACGGACCGGGGGAAGACCAGCGGGGAGTGCACCACCGCGATCAGCAGGGACACCGCTGCCGCGGTCAGTGCCCCGGTCCGGTCTCCGCTCAGGAGGAGCGCGGCCGTCAGGACGGCGCCGCCGAGCGCGAACCGGGCCGCCAGGGTCCACCTGCGTGTCATGGTCACGCACGCTAGCCGCTGCCCCGGCACATGCCAAAGGCCCCGGTCGATGACCGGGGCCTTTGCTCTGGAGCGAACGACGAGGTTCGAACTCGCGACCTCAACCTTGGCAAGGTTGCGCTCTACCAACTGAGCTACGTTCGCATGCGCCGTGGCGCGGGAACCACTATACCCAACCGCGGGAGCGGGCGAGGCGCACCGCCGCGTGCCGGTTCTCGGCACCGAGCTTCGAGACGGCGGAGGACAGATAGTTCCGTACGGTGCCCTGGGACAGCGCGGCGCGCTCCGCGATCTCCGCGACGGGCGCCCCGTCGGCGGCGAGTTCCAGCACCTCGGCCTCCCGCGCGGTCAGGGGCGAGTCCCCGGCGGCGATGGCGTCGGCCGCCAACTCGGGGTCGACGTACCGGTTTCCGCGGTGCACGGTCCGGATGATCTCCGCGAGCCGCTGGGCGCTGACCGTCTTCGGGACGAATCCGCGCACACCCGCCTCGAGGGCCCGCTTCAGATGTCCGGGCCGCCCGTGACTGGTCACGATCAGCACCCGGCACCCGGGCAGCTCCGCCCGCAGGGTTGTGGCGACCTTCACACCGTCGGCGCCGGGCATCTGCAGATCCAGGACCGCCACGTCGGGCCGATGGGCCCGCGCCATGGCGAGCGCCTCGGGCCCGCCGGCCGCCTCGGCGACGATCACCAGGTCGTCCTCCAGGGAGAGCAGCGCGGCGAGCGCGCCCCGGATCAGATGCTCGTCGTCGGCCAGCAGCAGCCGCACCGGCCCGCTCATACGACGGCCTCCGGCACCCCGGCCGCCACCAGCGGCACCTCCGCGACCAGCCGGAACGCCCCGTCGCCGACCTGTCCGGCATCCAGAGTGCCGTCCACGGCGGCGAGACGCTCCCGCAGCCCGGCGAGGCCGGAGCCCCCACCCCCGTCGGAGGCTCCGGCAGCCCCGTCGTTCTCCACTGTCAGCACCACTCGTCCCTCACGCACCCCTACATCCACCCTGCACCGCTCGGCGTTCCCGTGCCGCAGCACGTTCGTGGTCGCCTCCCGCACGACCCAGGCCAGCGCCGACTGCACGTCGACCGGCAGCCCGGCCGCCTCCCCCGTCACCTCGCACGCGATCCCCGCCGCCGTCAACACACCCTGCGCACCCGCCAGTTCCACCTCCAGGTCGGCCTCCCGATAGCCGCGTACGACATCCCGCACCTCCCGCTGGGACTCCTGCGCGATCCGCTGCACCTCGATCATCTGCTCGACGGCCTCGGGCCGTCCGCGCCGGGCCAGCTGTACGGCCAGCTCGCTCTTCAGGGCGATGACGGCCAGGTTGCGGCCCATCACGTCGTGCAGATCGCGGCCGAAGCGCAGCCGCTCCTCGGCGACCGCGAGCCGGGCCCGGGTCTCGCGGGCCTCGTCCAGCTCGTAGACGGCCCGCAGCAGCCAGACGGAGAACACGGCGGTGAAGGCGAGGAAGCCACTTCCCAGCAGCACGATCACCGCGAGGACCAGCGCTTCGAGCGGAATCCCGGTGATCACGAGCACGAGGAGCCCGGACCCGGCGGCGAAGCCCGCGACGAGCGCGTACACCCGCCAGCGCTCGCGGATGCCGAGGGCGATGATGCCCACCCCGAAGATCATGGTGACGCCGAAGACACCGCCCACGGCCGCGTCGAGGCCCTCGTCGTCCGGGCCGTACTCGGAGACCGCGAGGCTCCCGGCGGCGATCGCGGCGGTGGCGGCGCCGAGGGCGCACATGAGCCGCAGCGGCTGCTCACGCTTCCCGCGCACCCAGTCCACGGCACGCGACACGGTCACCAGGCAGAGCGCCGCGTGCGCGCAGACCAGGAGCATCAGCCACGCGCCCGTCGCGCCGCCGACCTGGCGGAGCATCGGCACCCCGGCCGAGGAGACCTCCATCACCGCGAAGAAGTGGAACGACGCCCGGGTGTACGTCTCCACCTTCGCCGGGGTGCTCTTTCCCCGCCACCACCTGCCGGGCCCGCGCATACGTCCGTACCCCCTCCGTCAGCGCCGCGGTTCCCACCGGAACCACCGCCGTACAGCAAACACGGCGAGAACCGTCCAGGCCAGCGCCGTGGTGACCGCACCGAGCGTCTCGTACGCGGACAGCTCGCCGGTCCAGCCGCCCCGGACCAGGGTGATCACCGGTGTCAGCGGGAGCAGTTCGCACACGGAGGCCATCCGGTCGGGCAGGACCTCCAGGGGCACGAACATCCCGGAGAAGATCATGGAGAGGAACACCACGGGCAACGTCGTGACCTGCGCGCTCTCGACGCTACGGGTGAAGGAGGAGGTCACCGCGGCGAGCACCGCGCACAGCACGAACCCCGACAGCAGGCCCAGCACGGCGAGATGGGGAGCGCGGGGCGCGCCCACGTCGAGCAGGACGGTGCAGCCGATCGCCAGCACCACACTCTGGGCGAGGCCGACGGCCACGGCCGGCAGCGCGGCCCCGGCGAGGATCTCGGTGTCCCGCGGCTCGCCGGTGCGCAGCCGCTTGAGGACGAGTTCCTCGCGCCGGGCGGTGTAGACGCTGACGAGCGTGGCGTACACCGCGTAGAGCAGCGAGAAGCCGATGGAGGCGGGCAGGATCACCGTGCCGAGGGTGAGGCCCGCCTCCGCCAGATCCATCTGCTTCGCCGCCTCGCGTGCGCTCAGGGGCAGGATCAGCGGCACGAACAGCGCCGCGAAGAGGGTTCCCCTGCTGCGTCCGAGCAGGGTCAGTTCGGCCCGGGCCAACGACGTCATGCGCCCCGCCGGGGTGGTCGTCGCCGTGCTCATGCCGCGTACTCCTTCGTCCCGGCGGCCTCCGCCGCCTCCCGCGCGATGCCGAGGAACGCCTCCTCCAGCGAGGCCGACCGCACATCGAGCCGCCGCAGCTCCACTCCGGCCTGCTCGGCCCACACCAGCAGCCGGGTCGCCGCCCACTGCAGCCGGTGGGTGCGCAGCCTTACGGCCCGCCCCTCGACCTCGTGTCCGCTCACGCCCAGCTCGGCGAGCGGCGGCAGGTCCCCCAGGAAGTAGCCGTCGGGCAGCTCGAAGGTGATCCGCGACGGCTGGGCAGCGGTCACCTCGGCGGGCGTCCCGGCCGCCGCGATCCGCCCGTCGTGCAGGATCGCGAGCCGGTCCGCGAGGTCCTCGGCCTCCTCCAGGTAGTGCGTGGTCAGCAGCACGGTGGTGCCGTCGTCGCGCAGCGCCCGCACCAACTCCCAGGTGTCGCGGCGCCCCTCGGCGTCGAGTCCCGTCGTCGGCTCGTCCAGGAACAGCACCTCGGGGTCCCCGAGCAGGGCGAGCGCCAGGTCGAGGCGCCGCCGCTCACCGCCGGAGAGCTGCTTGACCCGTACGCCGGTCTTCCCGGCCAGCCCGACGAGGCCGAGCACCTTCAGCGGCGGCCGGGCCCCGCTCACGCATCCCGCCCACATCCGCGCGGTCTCGGCGACCGTCAGCTCGGACGGGAAGCCGCCCTCCTGCAGCATCACCCCGGTGCGCGGCCGTACGGCGGCCCGCTCGGCGAAGGGGTCGTGCCCCAGCACCCGCACCCGCCCTCCGGCGGGCTCGGCCAGCCCTTCGAGCAGCTCCACGGTGGACGTCTTGCCGGCGCCGTTGGTGCCGAGCAGGGCGAAGACCTCACCGCGGCGCACGGAGAAGGAGACTCCGCGCACCGCCTCGAACCCGCCCCCGTAGACACGCCGCAGGTCGGTGACCTCGATCACGTGCTCGTGTTCGTCGTTGTCCATGCCCACAGCCTTCCGCCGGCCGAGGGCGGCCGGCAGTGCGCGCTGTCATCGCTCGGCATGACAAATGTCAGAAGGGCGGGGCGCTTCGTGGCAACGAAAAGACCCCGGTCCTGAAGGACCGGGGTCTCATTCCCGAGCGGACGACGAGGCTCGAACTCGCGACCTCAACCTTGGCAAGGTTGCGCTCTACCAACTGAGCTACGTCCGCATTGCCTCCGACCGGCTCTCACCGATCGGCGCGGGCACCAGCCTACCTGATCCACAAGGATGGTCGGTACGGCGGTGCAGAGCGGGTGACAGGAATTGCACACTGCGCCTTCCCCCTGGAAGGGGGATGTTCTACTACTGAACTACACCCGCATGCTCGGCGAGCTGGACTTTTTCGGCCCCGCCCGCTGGCGTGCTCCAGACATTAGCTGATCAGCAGGGGGGTAGCGCAAGTCGGTTGTCGCACCGGTCCGGGCGCACCGCCCCGGGGGTCCGCCGGCGGGCCCTGAGGACCCGCCCCGCGGACCGGCTCACTGCGCCGAGGCGAACGCCTCGTAGACCTTCTTGGGGATGCGGCCGCGGGCCGGCACCTCCATCTTGTTGGCCTGGGCCCAGGCGCGGACGGCCGCCGGGTCGGGGGCGACCTCCGTCTGCTTGAACGCCTTGCCCGACCTCGACCGCTTGCGGCCGGCCTCCACGTAGGGCGCGAGCACCTTACGCAGTTTGCTGGCATTGGCTTCATTCAGGTCGATCTCGTACGACTTGCCGTCGAGTCCGAAGGCGATCGTTTCCGCCGCTTCTGAGCCGTCGATGTCGTCAAAGAGAGTGACCACGACCTTCTGCGCCACGAATATCGGTCCCTTCGTACGGCACGCTGACAATTCATTTGTACCGTGCCCGACAATGCAATGTGAAGCTCGACTAAATCCTTCCGCGTGTCCAAAAGCAAGAAGGAGCGGAGCGACTTCGGTGGAAGCGTGGTGCGCGGAGACCGTCGCGCGCAATAGGCATCGGGTGTCGATCCGGGATCTTTTCCGGAACTTTTCACGGCGTGGCCCGGTCGGTGCCCGTCGTGAGCGCGGTCACGTAGCTTCCTACAAGTCGACGCGCGTAGAAATTTTGTGCGGGTAGTCTGAAAGCACCTTGCAGGAACCTGCTCAGCACCACACCACCGGGAGTGCACGTGGCACGCGTCGTAGTCGACGTCATGCTCAAGCCGGAGATCCTCGACCCCCAGGGCCAGGCGGTGCAGCGCGCACTGCCGCGACTGGGTTTCGAGGGCATCTCGGACGTACGTCAGGGAAAGCGTTTCGAACTGGAAGTTGACGGACCGGTCGACGATGCCGCGCTCGCCCGCATCCACGATCTTGCGGAATCCTTCCTCGCCAACACCGTGATCGAGGACTTCACCGTCCGTGTCGAGGAAGTCGCGGAGGCCGCGAAGTGACCGCTCGTATTGGCGTCGTCACTTTCCCGGGTTCTCTCGACGACCGTGACACACAGCGCGCGATCCGCCTCGCGGGCGCCGAACCGGTCGCCCTGTGGCACAAGGACAAAGACCTCAAGCAGGTCGACGCCGTGGTGTTGTGCGGTGGTTTCTCCTATGGCGACTATCTGCGCGCCGGAGCCATCGCCCGCTTCTCGCCGGTGATGGACACCCTCATCGAGCAGGCGAAGGGCGGCCTTCCCGTCCTCGGAATCTGCAACGGCTTCCAGATCCTCACCGAGGCGCACCTGCTGCCCGGCGGCATGCTCGGCAACGACCACCTGCACTTCATCTGCCGTGACCAGAAGCTGCGCGTGGAGAACGCCGGGACGGCCTGGACGACCGACTACACGGCCGGCCAGGAGATCCACATCCCGCTGAAGAACATGGACGGCCGCTATGTGGCCGACCAGTACACGCTGGACAAGCTGGAGGCCGAGGGCCGGGTCGCGTTCCGCTACCTGGACTTCAACCCCAACGGCTCGCTCAACGACATCGCCGGCATCACCAACGAGGCCGGCAACGTCGTGGGCCTGATGCCGCACCCGGAGCACGCCGTGGAGTCGCTCATCGGCACCGGCCGCACCGACGGCCTCCCGTTCTTCACCTCGATCCTCAAGAAGCTGGTCAACGCATGAGCCGGACGCCTCTGGACACGGTCGAGCACGCGGCCGCGACCCCCGACGTCGAGCTGCCCTGGGCCGAACTGGGCCTGAAGAAGGACGAGTACGAGCGCGTGGTCGAGATCCTCGGCCGTCGGCCCACCGGTGCCGAGCTCGCCATGTACTCCGTCATGTGGTCCGAGCACTGCTCCTACAAGTCCTCCAAGGTGCACCTGCGCCAGTTCGGCGAGAAGGCCCCCGAGTCCGACGCCCTGCTCGTCGGCATCGGCGAGAACGCGGGCGTCGTGGACGTCGGCCAGGGCTACGCGGTCACCTTCAAGGTCGAGTCGCACAACCACCCGTCGTACGTCGAGCCCTACCAGGGCGCGGCCACCGGCGTCGGCGGCATCGTCCGCGACATCATCGCGATGGGCGCCCGCCCGGTCGCCGTCGTGGACCCGCTGCGCTTCGGCGCCGCCGACCACCCCGACACCAAGCGCGTCCTGCCGGGCGTCGTCGCCGGCATCGGCGGCTACGGCAACTGCCTGGGTCTGCCGAACATCGGCGGCGAGGTCGTCTTCGACGCCTGCTACCAGGGCAACCCGCTGGTCAACGCGGGTGCCATCGGTGTGATGCGGCACGAGGACATCCACCTCGCGAAGGCGTCCGGCGCCGGCAACAAGGTCATCCTGTACGGGGCCCGGACCGGCGGCGACGGCATCGGCGGCGCCTCGATCCTCGCCTCGGAGACCTTCGACGACGCCAAGCCGTCGAAGCGCCCCGCCGTGCAGGTCGGCGACCCCTTCCAGGAGAAGCTCCTCATCGAGTGCACCCTGGAGGCGTTCCAGGAGAAGCTGGTCGTCGGCATCCAGGACCTCGGCGCGGCGGGCCTGTCCTGCGCCACGTCCGAGCTGGCCTCCAACGGCTCCGGCGGCATGCGCGTCACCCTGGACGACGTCCCGCTGCGCGACTCCACGCTCTCGCCCGAGGAGATCCTCATGAGCGAGTCGCAGGAACGCATGTGCGCGGTCGTCGAGCCGGAGAAGGTCGACCGGTTCCTCGAGATCTGCGAGAAGTGGGACGTCATCGCCACCGTCATCGGTGAGGTCACCGACGGCGACCGCCTGGAGATCTACTGGCACGGCGGCAAGATCGTCGACGTCGACCCGCGCACGGTGGCGCACGAGGGCCCGGTCTACGAGCGCCCCTACGCCCGCCCGTCCTGGCAGGACGAGCTGCAGGCCGACGACGCGAACAAGCTGCCCCGCCCGGCGACTTCGGACGAGCTGAGGGACCAGGTCCTGAAGCTGGTCGGCTCCCCGAACCAGGCCAGCAAGAAGTGGATCACGTCGCAGTACGACCACTTCGTACAGGGCAACACCGTCCTCGCCCAGCCCGAGGACTCCGGCATGATCCGCATCGACGAGGAGACCGGCCTCGGCGTCGCCCTCGCGACCGACGGCAACGGCCGGTACGCCAAGCTGGACCCGTACCACGGCGCCCAGCTGGCCCTCGCCGAGGCGTACCGCAACGTGGCGACGACCGGCGCCAAGCCGCTCGCCGTCTCCGACTGCCTGAACTTCGGCTCGCCCGAGGACCCGGCCGTCATGTGGCAGTTCGCCGAGGCCGTGCGCGGTCTCGCCGACGCCTGTCAGCAGCTCGGCACGCCGGTGACCGGCGGCAACGTCTCGCTCTACAACCAGACGGGCGAGGCGGCCATCCACCCGACGCCGGTCGTCGCCGTCCTCGGTGTGATCGACGACGTGGCCCGCCGCACGCCGGTCGCCTTCCAGGAGGAGGGCCAGCTGCTCTACCTCCTCGGCGACACCCGTGAGGAGTTCAGCGGCTCGGCCTGGTCCCAGGTCGTCCACGACCACCTCGGCGGTCTGCCGCCCAAGGTCGACCTGGAGCGCGAGCGGCTGCTCGCCGAGATCCTGATCTCGGCCTCCCGCGACGGCATGATCGACTCCGCGCACGACCTGTCCGACGGCGGTCTGATCCAGGCGGTCGTCGAGTCGGCGCTGCTCGGGGACAAGGGCGCCCGCCTGGTCGTGCCCGACGGCCTGGACGCCTTCACCTTCCTGTTCTCCGAGTCGGCCGGCCGCGCCGTCGTGGCCGTCCCGCGCTCGGAGGAACTCCGCTTCACCGACATGTGCGGCGCCCGGGGCCTGCCGGCCACGCGCATCGGTGTCGTGGACGGCGACGCGGTGGAGATCCAGGGCGAGTTCTCCCTCCCCCTGACCGAACTCCGCGAGACGCACGAGGCGACGATCCCGGCACTGCTGGCGTAGCCGGCGGTACGGCATGAAGGTCCCGTCCGGCCCACGGACGGGACCTTCTCGTCTCACCGCACGTAGTTCTTGAGGATCTCCGTGTCGAGTTCGATGCCGATGGGCTCGGGAAGGAGGACCTTCTCGCCGAACTTCGCGGTGCGGACGGTGCGGTAGCCACCGATCTTCCGGTCGGGCGAGCTGTGCACCGTGAGCGTGCAGGAATCGCGGTCGATCAAGAGGTACACCGGGATCTCCGCCTGACCGTACGCGGCGGGCTTCTCGTACCGGTCCCGTCGGTCTGTGTCCGAGTCGTACGAGGTGACCTCCACGACCATGAGTGCCCCTTCCGGGTCGGCCCACTCGCCGTGTGCGGCGAAGTGGGCCTCGGGCGCCAGCACTGCGTCGGGCTTCGCCCTGCCCTGCCGGTACGCGGCCACCCGCAGTCCACGACCGTGGTACACGTCCAGGTCGGGACGGCTTTGGATACAGCGCTTGGTCAGCCAGGACACGATCGTGTCGTGGTCCCCGTCCGTCACCTTCTTGACTCCGATCCGTCCGTCGATGAACTCCAACGTGACGGTCTCGGGAGCGGCGGCGGCGATCGTTTCGAACTCCTCCACCGACATCTGAGACGTGCGCTCGGCCATAACCGTCATGTTGCACCTCCTCCTGAGCGGTGACCAGTGTCGTCCGGGGCAGCCGACGCGGGATGTCTTCCGCAGTCGATCACTTGGACGAGTTATCGAACGCCGATCCGAGCCGCGATCTCCCGCAATAGGCTGCTCCCCATGCCCCCGGCCAAGAAGCGCGCGCGCACCTACGACCCCGTCAAGATCCGGACCGCCGTGCTCGCCCAGTTCGGGCACGTCCGGCAGGCCGTCCGCGGCCTCACCGAGGAGCAGCTCGCCCTGCCGACCCGGCTGGACGGCTGGACCGTGCGGGACCTGGCCGCCCATGTGACCATGGCGCTCGAGACCGTCAGCCGGAACATCGACCGGGACGAGCCGGCGAAGGCCACGCTCACCCTGCTGGACTGGCCGTCGGCCACCGCCGCCCGCGCCGGGGACATCGCCGAAGGCACCCGGGAGCTGGCCGCCGCCCACCCCGACCTCGACGCGCTGTACGCCCGCACCGGGGAACGCCTCACCGAGCGCCTGGCGACCGCGCCCGGCGAACGGCTTCTCGACACCCGCACCGGCGCCCTGCCCCTCGCCGACTACCTGGTCACCCGTACCGTCGAACTCGTCGTCCACACCGACGACCTGAACGCCGCCGTCCCCGGCCTCGACATCCCGTACGAGCGGCAGGCCCTCGCCGCCTGCACCCGGCTCCTCGCCGACGCGCTCGCCGCGAAGGCGCCGGGCGGCTCGACCGAGGTCCGCGTCCCGCCCTACGCCGTCGTCCAGTGTGTGGAGGGCCCGCGGCACACCCGGGGCACCCCGCCCAACGTCGTCGAGACCGATCCGCTCACCTGGACCCGGCTCGCCACCGGCCGCCTCACCTGGCGGGACGCTCTCGCGGAGGCCAAGGTCAGCGCCAGCGGCGAACGCGCGGACCTGAGCGCCCTGCTCCCCCTCATGGGCTGACCCGGCCTCCGGAAGGCGGGCGACAGGGCACGGCGTGCTCGGCCGCCCCGCCTTCCCCGTCCGGCTCGACCCGGTACAGGCGGGCCTCCGGCACGCGCGTCACCGCCTCCGTCAGCCGCCCTTCCGTGAACAGCGCGCCGACCCCGTCCTCCACCGCCCAGCCCGGCGGCAGCGCCCCGCTCGCCACCGCCGCCCGGTAGGAGGGCCGACGTCCGGGCTCACCGTCGTAGTGGGGGCAGACCGAGCCGGGCAGCAGCCCCAGCCCGTCGGCGAGGTGCGTCAGCGGCCCGAAGGAGTCGGTGTGCGAGCCCTCGGCCCAGCAGTTGGCACCGGCGCTGATGCCGCACAACAGGACGCCCCGGTCGTACGCCTCGCGGAGCAGCCGGTCCACGCCGTGCACGCGCCAGACGGCCAGCAGGTTCGCGGTGTTGCCCCCGCCGACGTACACGACGTCCTGGCCCAGCAGGAAGGTCCGCAGGGCCTCGTCGTCGAGCGTGCGCCGGAACAGGGGCAGCACCCCGGCCTCGACCGGACGGGACGCGAACGCGGCGAGGAAGCGGTCGACATAGCCGGGCGCGTCGCCGCTCGCCGTCGGCACGAAGCACACCTTGGGCCGGGCCGCGCCCACCAGGCCGAGCACCCAGTCGTCCAGCACACCGTCGTCGTCGGTGGAGAACCCGCCCCCGAGGAGGGCCAGACGACGTTCCCGGCCGGTCTTCACACGGTCCCTCCTTCGGTCACGCCGACGCAGGGCGCGGATGACGTCCGACCCTGCCGAGCCGGCCCCCCGGCCGCAACCGGAAAAAGCAACCGTGCAGCGGGCAGGCCCCTGCGGAACCGGTCCTCCGTCCCTCCCGTCCCACCGGCATGGACACTCTCGGCACACCCGGTACGCAGCAGCGGCGACTGGCCGCCCTCGCCGCTCTCACCCTGATCCCGCTCGCCGCGGCCTGCGGCAGTGAGGACGCGGGCAGCGCATCCGTCGGCGCCGGGGCGCGTGCGTCCCTGTCCGACGCCCGCTGGGCCGTCGACCAGGTGACCGTGGACGGCCGGAAGAAGGCCGCGCCGGACGGCGCCTGGCTGCGGATCTCCGGCGACGGGAAGGTCAAGGGCAACCTGGGCTGCAACGCCTTCGGCGCCCAGGCCGACTTCGCCGACGGCCACGTCGCCTTCGACGGGATCCAGTCGACGGAGATGGCCTGCGACGGCGTCCCCGCCGGCTTCGAGCAGACCCTCGCCCGCACCCTCGCCGACGGAAATCTGACCACCGAGAAGGACGGCGACAAGCTCACCCTCACCACGAAGGACGGCGACCGCGTGGCGCTCACCCGGCGGGAGGCGGCCCCGCTCAAGGGCACCGAATGGACCGTGACCAGCCCGGACGCGGACGGCCGGGCCCATCTCACCTTCGACACGAAGACCGGCCAGGTCAGCGGAAGCCTCGGCTGCAACCGGGTGAAGGCGAGCGCCACGGTCCGCGACGGCAGTATCACGCTGGGCACGGCGTCCACCACCCGAATGATGTGCGACACCTCACTCATGACAGCGGAGAAGAAGCTCCTGGGCCTCTTCGACAGCACCGTGAAATACCGCGTCGACGACCGCACCCTCACGCTGACCAGCGAAAACGGCGAGACCGTCCACGCGACCGCCGGCAAGTGATCCTTTACGGCCGCGCATCCCCAATTCGGACCAGTGGTCGACCTCGCCTACACTCGGGGACGTGCCACGTGGTGACGGTCGACTCAATCACGATCTGCTCCCCGGCGAGAAAGGCCCCCAGGACGCGTGTGGCGTCTTCGGTGTCTGGGCTCCGGGCGAAGAGGTCGCAAAGCTCACGTACTTCGGGCTCTACGCCCTCCAGCATCGGGGCCAGGAATCCGCGGGAATCGCGGTCAGCAACGGCTCCCAGATCCTCGTCTTCAAGGACATGGGCCTCGTGTCCCAGGTCTTCGACGAGACCTCGCTCGGTTCGCTCCAGGGTCACATCGCGGTCGGACACGCCCGCTACTCGACCACCGGCGCCTCCGTGTGGGAGAACGCCCAGCCGACGTTCCGTGCCACCGGGCACGGCTCCATCGCGCTCGGCCACAACGGCAACCTCGTCAACACCGCCCAGCTCGCCGAGATGGTCGCCGACCTGCCCAAGCAGGAGGGCGGGCGGTCCCCGCGCGTCGCGGCGACCAACGACACCGACCTGCTGACCGCGCTGCTCGCGGCCCAGGTCGACGAGGACGGCAAGCCGCTCACCATCGAGGAGGCGGCCCACGAGGTCCTTCCGCAGGTGCAGGGCGCCTTCAGCCTCGTCTTCATGGACGAGCACACCCTCTACGCCGCCCGTGACCCGCAGGGCATCCGCCCGCTGGTCCTCGGCCGGCTGGAGCGCGGCTGGGTCGCCGCCTCCGAGAGCGCGGCCCTCGACATCGTCGGCGCCAGCTTCGTCCGCGAGATCGAGCCGGGCGAGTTCGTCGCCATCGACGAGAACGGCCTGCGCACCTCCCGATTCGCGGAAGCGAAGCCCAAGGGCTGTGTCTTCGAGTACGTGTACCTGGCCCGCCCCGACACCGACATCGCCGGCCGCAACGTGTACCTCTCCCGCGTGGAGATGGGCCGCAGGCTGGCGAAGGAGGCCCCGGTCGAGGCCGACCTGGTCATAGCGACCCCGGAGTCGGGCACCCCGGCCGCCATCGGCTACGCGGAGGCGAGCGGCATCCCGTTCGGCGCCGGCCTGGTGAAGAACGCCTACGTCGGCCGGACCTTCATCCAGCCCTCGCAGACCATCCGCCAGCTCGGCATCCGCCTGAAGCTGAACCCGCTCAAGGAAGTCATCAAGGGCAAGCGCCTGGTCGTCGTCGACGACTCGATCGTGCGCGGCAACACCCAGCGCGCCCTGGTCCGCATGCTCCGCGAGGCCGGCGCCGCCGAGGTCCACATCCGGATCTCCTCGCCGCCGGTGAAGTGGCCGTGCTTCTTCGGCATCGACTTCGCCACCCGCGCCGAGCTCATCGCCAACGGCATGACGATCGAGGAGATCGGCACCTCGCTGGGCGCCGACTCCCTGTCGTACATCTCCATCGACGGCATGATCGAGGCGACCACCATCGCCAAGCCGAACCTGTGCCGCGCCTGCTTCGACGGCGAGTACCCGATGGACCTCCCGGACCCGGAGCTGCTCGGCAAGCAGCTCCTGGAGACCGAGCTCGCGGCCGGTACGGCCGCCACGGCTGCCGCCGACGCGATCCGTCGCCCGTAAGCCCCGTAGTTCCCAACCGAAAGATCCCAGGCAATGTCTCCTGTGTCAGATCAGTCGCCTCCGGCGACGGGTACCAGCGGTGCCTCCTACGCGGCGGCGGGCGTCGACATCGAGGCGGGCGACCGCGCGGTCGAGCTGATGAAGGAGTGGGTGAAGAAGGCCCAGCGCCCCGAGGTCCTCGGCGGCCTCGGCGGCTTCGCCGGACTCTTCGACGCCTCCGCCCTCAAGCGGTACGAGCGTCCCCTCCTCGCGTCCGCCACGGACGGCGTCGGCACCAAGGTCGACATCGCGCGCCAGATGGGCGTCTACGACACGATCGGGCACGACCTGGTCGCCATGGTCATGGACGACATCGTGGTGTGCGGTGCCGAGCCGCTGTTCATGACCGACTACATCTGCGTCGGCAAGGTCCACCCCGAGCGGGTCGCCTCGATCGTCAAGGGCATCGCCGAGGGCTGTGTGCTGGCCGGCTGCGCCCTGGTCGGCGGTGAGACGGCCGAGCACCCGGGCCTGCTGGGCGAGGACGACTTCGACGTCGCCGGCGCCGGCACGGGCGTCGTGGAGGCCGACCGGCTGCTCGGCGCGGATCGCATCCGTAAGGGTGACGCCGTGATCGCCATGGCGGCCTCCGGCCTTCACTCGAACGGGTACTCGCTGGTGCGGCACGTCCTGCTGAACCAGGCCGGTCTCGCGCTGGACGCCCACATCGAGGACCTCGGCCGCACGCTCGGCGAGGAGCTGCTGGAGCCGACGAAGATCTACTCGCTGGACTGCCTGGCGCTGACCCGGACCACCGAGGTGCACGCCTTCAGCCACATCACCGGCGGCGGTCTGGCCGCCAACCTGGCCCGGGTGATCCCCGACACGCTCCACGCGGTCGTCGACCGGTCCACCTGGACCCCGGCGCCCGTCTTCGACCTCGTCGGCAGGACCGGCCGGGTCGAGCGCCTGGAGCTGGAGAAGACGCTGAACATGGGCGTCGGCATGATGGCGATCGTGCCCGCGGAGTCGGTCGACGCGGCCCTGGCCACGCTGGGCGACCGCGGCGTCGACGCCTGGGTGACCGGCGAGATCACGGACCGCGGCGAGCACACGACCGGCGCGGAGCTGGTCGGCGACTACGCGGTCTGAGCGATGCGGACCTGAGGACAGCACAGAACCCGGCCGGTGGCAGAGCCACCGACCGGGTGAGTGCTCACTGCATGGTCAAGCGCCGCGACGGTGTTGTGAAGAGGGACCGTCGTCTTCGTCCTCGTCGTCGTCCTCATAGAGGTCGGCGTATCGAGAGTAGAGATCGTCCTCGTCATCCTCATCGTCCTCGAACGGCTCGCCGTTCGGCGGCTGGCTCGAAGTCGATGCGCCCAGTTCACTGGCCAGACGTGAAAGGTCCGTCCCACCGCTGTTGTACTTCAGCTGGCGGGCGACCTTCGTCTGCTTGGCCTTGGCCCGGCCGCGCCCCATGGCTCGACCCCCTCGGTGACGGGGCTCGACGGCCCCAGAGTCTGACACGCGTTCATGATCCGGAACGGACTCTCCATGGAGAGGCCGATCCGTAGGGCTTCCACGGTACCTGAGCCCGCGCCCATACGGTACGTCGCCCGCAGCACGCGCGTCTGCCCAGGACCTTCGAGGTGCCCTTTCCTCGCTGGTCAACCGCGATTTTAACCACTTATGGGCGGTCGACCCGCCGGTAGAAGTGAGAGTTCTCTCCAACCGCCCACCGGCGGGTACCGCCCGGGGCCGGGCCGGCGGACCCGGTCCGGCCCCGGGCGCGCCGGATCAGAGACCCGCGCGGGCCTCGCGCCCCTCCGCGATCCGCTGCTCGGCGATCCGGTCGGCCGCGGCGGCCGGCGGAATCCCGTCAGCCTTCGCGCGTGCGAATATCGCCAGCGTGGTGTCGAAGATCTTCGCCGCCTTCACCTTGCAGCGGTCGAAGTCGAACCCGTGCAGCTCGTCGGCGACCTGGATGACCCCGCCGGCGTTCACCACGTAGTCGGGCGCGTAGAGGATCCCGCGGTCGGCGAGGTCCTTCTCGACACCCGGGTGGGCGAGCTGGTTGTTGGCGGCGCCGCACACGATCCCCGCGGTCAGCACCGGCACGGTGTCGTCGTTCAGGGCCCCGCCGAGCGCGCAGGGCGCGTAGATGTCGAGGTCCTCGACCCGGATCAGGGTCGCGGTGTCGGCGACGGCCGTCACCGAGCCCGGGTGGGCGGCGACGATCCGGCCGACCACGTCCTCGCGCACGTCCGTGATCACGACCTTGGCGCCCTCGGCCACCAGGTGCTCGACCAGGATGTGGCCCACCTTGCCGACGCCCGCGACGCCGACCGTGCGGTCCCGCAGCGACGGGTCGCCCCAGCGGTGCTGCGCGGAGGCGCGCATGCCCTGGTAGACGCCGAAGGCGGTGAGCACCGAGGAGTCGCCGGCGCCGCCGTTCTCCGGGGAGCGCCCGGTCGTCCAGCGGTTCTCGCGCGCCACCACGTCCATGTCGGCCACATAGGTGCCGACGTCGCACGCGGTGACGTAGCGGCCGCCCAGGGAGGCCACGAACCGGCCGTAGGCCAGCAGTAGCTCCTCCGTCTTGATCCGGGCCGGATCGCCGATGATCACGGCCTTCCCGCCGCCGTGGTCGAGCCCGGCCATGGCGTTCTTGTACGACATCCCGCGCGCGAGGTTCAGGGCGTCGGCGACGGCCTCCTCCTCGGTCGCGTAGGGGTAGAAGCGCGTGCCGCCGAGGGCGGGGCCCAGGGCGGTGGAGTGGATGGCGATGACGGCCTTGAGGCCGCTGGCGCGGTCCTGACAGAGCACAACTTGCTCATGACCCCCCTGGTCCGAGTGGAACAGGGTGTGCAGGACGCCGTGTGTTACGTCGGTCACTGTGGTGACTCCTGAGTACGGGCGGCGATCGGAGCGGAGCCCCCTGGGGGTCCCCCGCGCTTGTGGCGCGATGTGGGGACGGTGGCGGGTGCTCGAGCATGAGATTAGACCTCCGGACGCCCCCTGAACCCGCGGTGCCGGGGATCACCTCCTCCCGGAGTACAGCCGTGCGACGATTTGCATGGATTTCCCGCTCCCGTCCCAGGCGGGGTCCACAGGTTTTCCTGGCAGACGGCGGGGGAGGGAGCAGGCGTGCCCAAGGTGTCCTCGGTGATCGTCCCGTATGCGACGTACCTGCGGGTGTACGAGCCACTGGCCGCCTTCCCCGAGCCGGAACGCGGCCACTGGACCCGGTACGCCCGCCGCCCCGACCGTCCCTCGTACCAGGACGAACTGCGCCGCTCCCTGGCCGACTTGCTGCCCACGCCGCCGGTGCCGGTGCCCGTGCACGAGAGCAGCGACGCCTTCGTGCTGGAGGTGGACGGGGTGGTGTGCGTGTGCCCGTGGCGCACCCGGCTGCGGGGCTGGCAGGCGCTCGGGGAGCTGGGCGACGAGCTGCCCAAGCCGGTGCTGGACGCGGTCCTGCCGGAGGTCGTACGGCGGCAGGCGGCCCAGGACTACGAGCGCTGGCTGGCCCGCAACCCGGACGCGCGGCCGTGGATCCGCACCTCGACGTGGCAGGTGCCGCTGCACTGGTTCGTGCTGGTGTCGGACGGGGAGCGGCGCTTCGACAAGGGCTCCGGCGACGTGCCCCCGATGCTGCGGTACCAGACACCGATGGTGGAGGCGCGGCGCCGGGTGGCGCGGGCCCTGCGGACGCTGAAGGAGACCATCGACGAGGGCCCGCTCATCGACGGTCTGCTGGACGTGGGCCGCTGGCTGGAGGATTTCCACCCGCGTTCGCTGGTGGAACTGGACTACGGCGGCCTGGTGCACGCGCTGCCGGCCGGTGAGCTGGAGGACGACCACTCGGCGGCGGACGTGGCCGAGGGCATCGAGGCGCTGCGGCAGGGCGACGGCGCGGCGGCGGGGGAAGCGTACGGGCGTCTCGTGGAGCGCTGGCGGTCGGTGCGGGACCGGCGGTCCGCGAATTGAACCCCTCCGCGCGGCGGGCCGTGTGACGTAGCACACGGCTCAGGCCACGGCAGGGCAGGTGGCATCCCTTTGGTAACGAACTGACGTTTGACGATCCGCCCGTTTTGGGGTTTCGTGCTCGGTCTGAGTACCTGATGTTCCGTCAACATGGGACGTAAGGCGCGATCCGGGCGTATGCCACTGGATCCAGCCAACTCGTCCAAGCGTGACGGACCGCACGTACACGGCCCTTGCGTCCCTAACCCCCCCTCGTGCCAAAATAGGACAAGGAGTCCGGGGAGGACTCCGTCTCGACATTGCACGCTTTGGGGGGTCTTGGGACTCCTGCACGCCACTGTGACTGATCGTCACAGTGGCGTGACTGTCCGCTATGGCATGGTCCATCGGCTTCCGTCGCTGATGAACACCTGGAGGGGCAATTCCATCGGTTTGGCCGACGCGGCTGGACAGATGGTGTAGTTGTAGTGCCGAGGACAAGCCGTTCGTCCTATAACCGACTCGACTCGCGTCCGCCATTTCGGGCAACGCGGGTCAAGGTGCAGAATTTAGAGGAAAGAACCGAGAAGGTTCGGTTCTCCCGAGGAGGCCGCTCATGACCGCTCGCACCCCTGATGCCGAGCCGCTGCTGACCCCGGCTGAGGTCGCCACGATGTTCCGCGTCGACCCCAAGACGGTCACGCGGTGGGCGAAGGCCGGGAAGCTCACTTCCATCCGTACGCTCGGCGGACACCGCCGTTACCGCGAGGCTGAGGTCCGCGCTCTGCTCGCGGGCATTCCGCAGCAGCGCAGCGAGGCCTGAACTCTCGCAGAACCGGGCAAACCGGCGGTTCCCCCAACTCGCCGCGGCGCCCGGACCTAGCTCCAAGCGACGCGGGTTCTGCCCCAACAGAGCCCTCGCCCAAGCCGTCAGAGCACTTCAGGCACGCAACAAGGGTGCGTCGTAGATCGCGCTGGACTCCGCCGGGTCCAGCGCGATCTTTTTTGTGCGCCCCCGCGCGCCTGCCCGTGAGGCTGTGCGTGGCCTTGTCGAAGTCTGGGGACCGCTGTCCGATCGCCTGTGCGATCGGCCCCGGACGGGCGCCCGGAGCGGCCGGCGCGACCCGTGGAACCTGGTGCAATTGCACATATTAAATTGACCTGTTGTAGGCGGGGTGTAAGTACCGGGGTCCCGGAAACTCATGCGGTGACACCCGTCACATGCCGGGGTGCTTGTTGCCCCTGGCGTATGTGCGCTAAAGGGAGCCGCGTGTTCCAGAAGCCGCTGCCCCAGCCGGAGTTGACGACGGTGGTGGTCAGGCTGGGGACGGTGTCTCCTCCGGCGCCACCTCGTCCGCGGCCGGCCGGGGAGTGTCCGGCGTGTCGGATGCCCCGGAGGCGCTGAGGGCGCTGGGAGCGCCGGCGGCACCCGATCCGCTGTCGAGGGCCAGCCGCAGCAGCCGGTGGCAGATCGGGCAGTGCCGGGTCAGATGTCGGTAGGAGGAGGCGGCCGACAGGTGCGCGCGGAGCAGGGCCCGCGTCTCGTGCCTGGTCGATGCCGCCATACGCCACCTCCACCGGGGGCCAGCCGAAAAGGGCCCTGAGATCTGGGTACCGAGCGAATGTGACTCCGTCAAGGCGGCGTGGAGGGCCGGCAAGGCCGGTTCCGCCCCAGACGCCCCCCGAGCCCCTCCGAACCCTCCAGAGGGGCTCAGGGGCCCGGAGAGCGCGGCGCGCAGACCGTACGCCCCCCCCCCGCGAAAGGCCCGCGGAGGGCCCACGGAAGTCTCTGCGAGAGGTCCGCGAAAGGCCATGCGAAAGGCCCGCCCCCTCGACGGGGACGGGCCTCCACTTGCGGTCCTGACGGGATTTGAACCCGCGGCCTCCACCTTGACAGGGTGGCGAGCACTCCAAACTGCTCCACAGGACCAGGCTTTGCGGCGCTCACCCGGCGGAGCCGGATCTTCGGCACTGCGTGCGTTGCGCTGCGAGAAGAGACTGTACAGGAGGGTGAGCCCCGGGTCGAACTCACCCTCCGTACGCGGTCCGTCACGGCGCCAGCGCGTCGATCGCCTTCACGATCCGCTTGTCGGAGATCGGATACGCCGTCCCCAGCGCGTGCGCGAAATAGCTGACCCGCAGCTCCTCCAGCATCCAGCGGACGTCCAGCACCGCCTGCGGCACCGGACGGCCCTGCGGCATCTGCTCGAGCAGCCAGGCGTACTCGTCCCGCATCTCGTGGACCTTCTCCATGCGCGTCGTGTCGCGCTGGACGTTCGTCGGCATCTGCTGCAGCCGGCGGTCCACCGCGATCAGATAGCGCATCAGGTCGGGCAGCCGGCGCAGCCCCGCCTCGGTGACGAAACCGGGCTTCACGAGGGCGTCCAGCTGGGCCCGCACATCCGCGAGGTTCGGCAGCAGGGCGGGGCTGCGCACGCCCTTCAGGCGCCGCTCGGCGGCCTGCCAGGCGGCCAGCACCTGCTGCACCTGCCCCACGGCGCGCACCGTCGTGTCGACGATCTCCGCGCGCACCTTGTCGTACAGCTTCCGGTACGACTCCTCGTCCCACGCGGGGCCGCCGAAGTCACCGATCAGCTTGTCCGCCGCCGCCATGGCGCAGTCGTCGAACAGCGCCTGGATCGACCCGTGCGGATTCGCCGACAGACCCAGCTTCTGAGCGTTCGTCAGCTTTTCGCTCGCGAACTTCGCCGGATTGACCGGGATGTTGCGCAGGATCAGCCGCCGGGTGCCCTTCCACATCGCCTGCTGCTGCTCCGCCTCCGTGTCGAACAGCCGCACGGACACCGTGTCGCCGTCGTCCACGAGCGCCGGATACGCCTTCACCGGCTGCCCGGCCCGCCGCGTCTCGAAGACCCGGGTGAGCGTGCCGATCGTCCAGTCCGTCAGACCCGAACGCTCCAGCGACTCCCCGCCCTGCCGGGAAGCGGTCGCCGCGGCGGCCTGCGAGAGCGCCTTGCGCGCCTTCGGCTTCAGGCGCAGCTGCAGCGCCTCCAGGTCCTTGTCCTCGGCCAGCCTGCGGCGCCGCTCGTCGACGATGCGGAACGTGACGCGCAGATGCTCGGGGACCTTCGCCCAGTCGAAGTCGTCCGCGGTGAACGGCACCCCGACCATCCGCTTCAGCTCGCGGGCCATCGTCACCGTCAGCGGCTCCTGCCCGGGGACCGCCGTGTCCAGGAACCGCTTCGCGAAGTTCGGCGCCGGGACGTAGTTGCGGCGGATCGGCTTCGGCAGGGAACGGATCAGCTCCGTCACCAACTCCTCGCGCAGACCCGGGATCTGCCAGTCGAAGCCCTCCGCGGTGACCTGGTTGAGCACCTGGAGCGGGATGTGGACGGTCACACCGTCCGCGTCCGCACCCGGCTCGAACTGGTAGGTCACCCGGAACTTCAGCTGCCCCTGCCGCCACGAGTCCGGGTAGTCGGCCTTCGTGACCGCCTCGGCCGACTCCCGGATGAGCATCTCCCGCTCGAAGTCCAGGAAGTCGGGCTGCTCCTGCCGCTTGCGCTTCCACCACGCGTCGAAGTGCGCCCCCGACACGACGTGCTCGGGAACCTTCTCGTCGTAGAAGTCGAACAGCGTCTCGTCGTCGACGACGATGTCCCGGCGCCGGGCGCGGTGCTCCAGCTCCTCGACCTCGCTGAGCAGCCGGCGGTTGTCGGCGAAGAACTTGTGGTGCGTGCGCCAGTCGCCCTCCACCAGCGCGTTGCGGATGAACAGCTCCCGGCTGACCTCCGGGTCGATCCGGCCGTAGTTCACCTTGCGCTGCGCCACGATCGGGACGCCGTACAGCGTGACCTTCTCGTACGCCATCACGGCCGCCTGGTCCTTCTCCCAGTGCGGTTCGCTGTACGTCCGCTTCAGCAGGTGCCCGGCGAGCGGCTCCACCCACTCCGGCTCGATCTTCGCGTTGACGCGGGCCCACAGCCGGGACGTCTCCACCAGCTCGGCCGACATCACAAACCGCGGCGGCTTCCGGAACAGCGCGGAGCCCGGGAAGATCGCGAACTTGGCGTTGCGGGCGCCCAGGTACTCGTTGCGTCCGCCGTCCTTGCGCGCCCCCGGAGCGGAGTCCTTGGACTCCTTCACGTCCTTCATCCCGATGTGGGAGAGGAGACCCGCCAGGAGGGAGACGTGGATGCGGTCCGCGGGCGCGTCGTCCTCGTCCAGATGGATGCCCATCTGCTTGGCGACGGTCCGCAGCTGCGTGTAGATGTCCTGCCACTCGCGGATCCGCAGGAAGTTCAGATACTCCTGCTTGCACATCCGGCGGAACGACGACGAGCCGCGCTCGCGCTGCTGCTCACGGATGTACCGCCACAGGTTCAGATAGGCGAGGAAGTCGCTCGTCTCGTCCTTGAACCGGGCGTGCTGCTGGTCGGCCTGGGCCTGCTTGTCCGCCGGGCGCTCGCGCGGGTCCTGGATGGACAGCGCGGCCGCTATGACCATGACCTCCCGCACACAGCCGTTGCGGTCGGCCTCCAGGACCATCCGGGCCAGCCGCGGGTCCACCGGGAGCTGGGCGAGCTTGCGGCCCGTCTCCGTGAGCCGCTTGCGGGGATCCTTCTGCGCCGGATCCAGCGCGCCGAGCTCCTGCAGCAGCTGGACGCCGTCGCGGATGTTGCGGTGGTCCGGCGGGTCGATGAACGGGAACTTCTCGATGTCGCCGAGGCCGGCCGCGGTCATCTGCAGGATGACGGAGGCCAGGTTGGTGCGCAGGATCTCCGCGTCGGTGAACTCCGGCCGGGCGAGGAAGTCGTCCTCGGAGTACAGCCGGATGCAGACACCGTCGGACGTACGGCCGCAGCGGCCCTTGCGCTGATTGGCGCTGGCCTGCGAGATCGGCTCGATCGGCAGCCGCTGCACCTTGGTGCGATGGCTGTACCGGCTGATCCGGGCGAAGCCGGGGTCGATGACGTACTTGATGCCCGGCACGGTCAGCGACGTCTCGGCGACATTGGTCGCCAGAACGATCCTGCGCCCGGTGTGCGGCTGGAAGACACGGTGCTGCTCGGCGTGGGAGAGGCGGGCGTAGAGCGGGAGGATCTCCGTGAACCGGTAGTTCTTCTTGACGAGCGCGTCGGCGGTGTCCCTGATCTCCCTCTCCCCCGAGAGGAAGACAAGGATGTCGCCCTTGCCCTCGGCCTGGAGCTCCTCGACGGCGTCGCAGATCGCCGTGATCTGGTCGCGGTCGGCGTCCTCGGAGTCCTCCTCCAGCAACGGCCGGTACCGCACCTCCACCGGGTAGGTACGGCCGCTGACCTCGACGATCGGGGCGTCGCCGAAATGCCGCGAGAACCGCTCCGGGTCGATCGTCGCCGAGGTGATGACGACCTTGAGATCCGGCCGCTTCGGCAGCAGCTGGGCGAGGTACCCCAGCAGGAAGTCGATGTTGAGGGACCGCTCGTGGGCCTCGTCGATGATGATCGTGTCGTAGGCGCGCAGCTCGCGGTCCGTCTGGATCTCGGCGAGCAGGATGCCGTCCGTCATCAGCTTGACGAAGGTGCCCTCCGGGTTCACCTGGTCGGTGAACCGCACCTTCCAGCCGACCGCCTCGCCCAGCGGCGTGTCCAGCTCCTCCGCCACCCGCTCGGCGACCGTCCGCGCGGCGATCCGGCGGGGCTGCGTGTGCCCGATCATGCCGCGCACACCGCGGCCCAGCTCCAGGCAGATCTTCGGGATCTGCGTCGTCTTGCCGGAACCGGTCTCACCGGCGACGATCACGACCTGGTGGTCGCGGATCGCCGCGGCGATCTCGTCCTTCTTCTGGCTGACCGGGAGCTGCTCCGGGTAGGAGACCGCGGGCACCCGGGCGCGCCGCGCGGCGACGCGCTCCTCGCCCTTGGCGATCTCCCCCTCGATCTCGGCGAGCACGGCGGCCCGGGCCTCGGGCTTACGGATCTTGCGCGCGCCCTCCAGCCGCCGGCCGAGGCGCTGCGCGTCACGCAGCGACAGCTCGGTCAGACGGGGGGCGAGGGCGCCGAGGGCGGGGGCGGGGTGCGTGGACATACGCGATCCAGGATCTCATCCCGCCGAAATTCCTGGCGAACGCTTTTGTCGCGGCTGTCCCGGCGGGCACGGCGAAGCCCCCGCCGATCACTCGACGGGGGCTTCCTCTGTGGCTGGGGCCGGGGTCGAACCGGCGACCTATCGCTTTTCAGGCGATCGCTCGTACCAACTGAGCTACCCAGCCGTGAGGGTCTTGCGACCTTCACTGCGGTCCTGACGGGATTTGAACCCGCGGCCTCCACCTTGACAGGGTGGCGAGCACTCCAAACTGCTCCACAGGACCTTGCGATGCGTGCAACAGTGTCGCACACCGTACTGCGTGCCCCCAACGGGATTCGAACCCGTGCTACCGCCTTGAAAGGGCGGCGTCCTAGGCCGCTAGACGATGAGGGCTATCGGCCCGCCTGGGCGCTTCTCAGCGCGTCGGGGACGTGAGAAGCATATGGGATGGCGGGAGGTATCGCCAAAACGGTTTACGGGCTCACGCTGGGGCCGGCGCTGGGAGACGCGCTCTCACCGTCCGGGGCGCCCGGCTGGTTCTCCTCCACCAGGTGCCGGCGCACCTCCGCCGTGGTCAGCCCCAGTCCGCCGAGTTCGATCTCGTCCCACGCCTGCAGCCGCCGGGTGTCGCGGTCGAAGTAGAGGATCGAGGTCTGGATGGGGTCGGGGTGCTTGCCCTCGACCGCGCGCAGCCCGCTGCCCCCGGTGGAGCCCTCGACCCGCAGCCGGGTGCCGTACGGCAGCACCTCGGTCTTCTCCTGGTGGATGTGACCGGCCAGGGCCAGCGGGACCTCGCCGTCCGTCTGGCGGGCCGCCACGGGCTCATGGGCGACCGCCACGTCCACGGGGGTGCCGGCGGCCTTCTGGTCGCGCAGGGCGGAGGCGAGCCGGGCGCCCGCGAGCTCGTTCGCCGCGTCGCCGCCGGGGGCCTGGGAGCGGTCGGGGGTGAACTGGGGATCGCCCACCCCGGCGAACCGCAGCCCCCGGAGGGTCACGGCCTCGCCGTCGTCGAGGACGTGGACGTGCTTCAGGTCCTCCAGATAGCCCTGGGTGACCCGTGAGTCGTGGTTGCCGCGCACCCAGACGTAGGGGGCGCCGAGGTCCTCGATCGGGTCGAGGAAGCCGTTCTCGGCGGCCGTGCCGTGGTCCATGGTGTCGCCCGAGTCGACGATCACGTCGACCTTGTACTGCGCCACCAGCGAGGCGATGATCTTCCAGCTCGCCGGGTTGAGATGGATGTCGGAGACGTGCAGGACACGGATGGTGCTCGGGTCCGGGGCGTACGCGGGGAGCGTCGACGTGGCGTCGTAGAGCTTGGTCACATTGGTGACCAGACGCGCCAACTCCTTCTGGTAGACGTCGAACTCGGTGACGATGCTGCGCGCGTCGCCCACCAGCGACGGGGCGGAGGACAGCAGCCCGGAGAACTTCGGCTCCAGGACGGACTCCGGGTTCCAGGTCGCGTACGCCGTCCCGCCGGACGCGGCCAGCAGGGTGAGGGCGAGCCCGCCGGCGGCCAGGGCGCGGCGCGGGCGCCGGTACACGACGAGGCCCAGCGCGGTGGCGCCCGTGACGACGGCGACGACACTGCGCAGGGCGAGGTCGAGGGTGCCGTCGCTGACGTCCTGCGTCACTTCCTCCTGGAGGCCGGAGAGGCGCTCGGGATGGTCGACGAGGGCCTGGGCACGCTCGGGGTCGAGCTGGTCGACGTTGACGTCCAGCCGGACCGGGGCGATGTGGCTGCTGAACTGGAGCGCGCCGAGCGGCGACACGTTGATCTTCGTCCCGCCGGTGAGGGAGGGCCGCAGCGTCATCGTGGTGTTCATCGGGCCGACCGGCACCCGGACGTTCCCGACGACGAGCAGGCCGAGCCAGGCGCCGACGAGGACGACGGCGACGAGACCGAGGGCGCGCGTCCAGGGATGCGGCTGGGCGGCGAGCTCGGGTTCGGTGCGCGGTCGGCGGGCGGCGTGGCGGTCGGCGAGGGCGCGTGGTGCCCTGGGGAGGTGTCCGAGAACTTTCATGATCGCGGGGACGCGGGCCATTGGTGCCGTATGCCCAAGTCCGTCGCCGGATATGCGGGGCGGCCGGCGGCCCCTCGGGGGCGGTGCAGTGCCTGACAATGGGCCTGTGCTGGAGATGACGCGCGAGGAGTTCGAGGAACTGGTCGCCGAGGCGCTGGACCGGATCCCGCCGGAGCTGACGCGGCTGATGGACAACGTCGCGGTGTTCGTCGAGGACGAGCCGCCCGCCGACGACCCGGAGCTGCTGGGGCTGTACGAGGGGACGCCGCTGACCGAGCGGGGCGAGTGGTACGCCGGGGTGCTCCCCGACCGCATCACCGTCTACCGGGGGCCGACGCTGCGGATGTGCGCCTCGCGGGAGGAGGTCGTCGAGGAGACCGAGGTGACCGTGGTTCATGAGATCGCCCACCACTTCGGGATCGACGACGAGCGGCTGCATGCCCTCGGGTACGGGTGAGGGGTGGCCCGGTGAGGGGTGGACGGGGCGCGTGTCCTCTTGTGGGCGAGGGGAGTTGGGCAGGTTGACTTCTTCGCCCGCCCTTGGAGGTGGCTCGCGTGCGCCCTCTGTACGTACCTGTCCGACTGGCCGCGACGGCCGTGGCCGTGGCCGCCGTCGCCGGCTGTATGAGCGTCGGTGACGACGGCGGCGGGGGGAAGGCCAAGCCCTCGCACTCCGCCGGGCAGCGCGGGGGCGAGGCGCCCGACGGGGGGCCCGCGGGGGCGGGCGCCGGGTCCGGGTTCGGGCCGCACACGGACGTGGACGGCAAGCGGGGGAAGAGAAAGGGCAAGGGCGGGGGGAAGAAGGGCCGCGAGTCGGCCGAGCCGTCGGACTCGCCGTCCGCCGGGGCGAGCGCGTCGCGGCCGGCCGGGGGCGGTCCCGAGCAGCCGGGGCGGACCGACGGGCCGGGCCCCACCCGTCCGGCCGATCAGGAGCCCACCCGGACGGCGCAGCCCGACCCCACGCCGACGCAGGACCCGACGACGCCGACGCCCACGCCGCCGACGGCCGAGCCGTCGTCGTCGGCGCACGAGGAGACGGCACCGCAGCTGGTGCAGCGCGAGCCCGCTCCGGCGGCGCAGGCGCCCGTGTAGACACAGCGGGGCGGGGGCCGGTGGGGGGTGGGCGGCGAGTGACGTTGCCTACATGGTTGACGGTCGGTTTGCCTTGGGGGGTGAGGGGTGCGTATGGTGGTAGATCGTTTGATCCCATTTGCCCGGCGCCACCGCAGAGCGCGCCGTGTGGCGCGTACTCTCCCTTGCCGTGGCTGACCGCATTGAGGCGGTCTTATTGCGAATCACGGAGTTGACGGGCGCGTGCCGACGAGACTCCGGAAGGTTTCGCATACGCATGTCCATTTCCAGTACTGATCACGTCGTCGTGCCCGAGAACGACGAGAACGAGCCCGTCGTCGAGGAGACCCCCACGGTCACCTTCGCGGACCTCGGCCTCCCCGAGGGCGTCGTGCGCAAGCTCGCGCAGAACGGCGTGACCACCCCCTTCCCGATCCAGGCCGCGACCATCCCGGACGCCCTGGCCGGCAAGGACATCCTCGGCCGCGGCCGCACCGGCTCCGGCAAGACGCTGTCGTTCGGCCTGCCGACGCTGGCGCGCCTGTCCGGCGGCCGCACCGAGAAGCACAAGCCGCGCGCGGTCATCCTGACCCCGACCCGTGAGCTCGCCATGCAGGTGGCGGACGCCCTCCAGCCCTACGGCGACGTCCTCGGCCTGAAGATGAAGGTCGTCTGCGGCGGTACGTCCATGGGCAACCAGATCTACGCCCTGGAGCGTGGCGTCGACGTCCTCGTCGCCACCCCGGGCCGGCTGCGCGACATCATCAACCGCGGCGCCTGCTCCCTGGAGAACGTCGAGGTCGCCGTCCTCGACGAGGCCGACCAGATGTCCGACCTGGGCTTCCTGCCCGAGGTCACCGAGCTGCTCGACCAGGTCCCGGCGGGCGGCCAGCGGATGCTGTTCTCCGCCACGATGGAGAACGAGATCTCCACGCTGGTCAAGCGCTACCTGAGCAACCCGGTCACGCACGAGGTCGACAGCGCCCAGGGCAACGTCACGACCATGTCGCACCACATCCTGATCGTGAAGCCCAAGGACAAGGCGCCGGTCACGGCCGCGATCGCCTCCCGCAAGGGCCGCACGATCATCTTCGTGCGCACCCAGCTGGGCGCCGACCGTATCGCCGAGCAGCTGCGCGACGCGGGTGTGAAGGCCGACGCGCTGCACGGCGGCATGACCCAGGGCGCCCGGACCCGGACGCTGGCCGACTTCAAGGACGGCTACGTCAACGCGCTCGTCGCCACCGACGTCGCCGCGCGCGGCATCCACGTCGACGGCATCGACCTGGTGCTGAACGTCGACCCGGCCGGCGACCACAAGGACTACCTGCACCGCGCGGGCCGTACCGCGCGTGCCGGCCGTACCGGCACGGTCGTCTCCCTCTCCCTGCCGCACCAGCGGCGTCAGATCTTCCGTCTGATGGAGGACGCGGGCGTGGACGCCTCGCGCCACATCATCCAGGGCGGTGCCGCCTTCGACCCGGAGGTCGCCGAGATCACCGGCGCCCGGTCGATGACCGAGGTCCAGGCGGAGTCGGCGGGCAACGCCGCGCAGCAGGCCGAGCGTGAGGTCGCCCAGCTCACCAAGCAGCTGGAGCGCGCCCAGCGCCGTGCCGCGGAGCTGCGCGAGGAGGCCGACCGTCTGGTCGCCCGGGTCGCCCGTGAGCGCGGGGACGACCCGGAGGCCGCGGTGGCCGAGGCGCAGGCGGCGGCGGTCGAGGCCGTCGAGGTGTCGGTGCCCGAGCAGCCGGCCGCGCAGGACGTGGACCGGGCCGAGCGCGCGGAGGCCCCGGCGCCGTACGAGCGCCGTGACCGTGGCGGGTTCAACCGCGACCGGGAGCGGTCCTTCGACCGTGACCGGGGCGGGCGTTCCTTCGAGCGCCGCGACGACCGCGGTGGCTTCAACCGTGACCGGGACCGCGACCGTGGCTTCGAGCGCCGTGACGACCGTGGCGGTTTCCGTCGCGACGACCGCGGTGACCGGGGTGGCGACCGCCCGTTCAACCGTGACCGCCGTGACGACCGCGGTGGCCGTTCGTTCGAGCGCCGTGACGACCGCGGCGGCGACCGTGGCGGTTTCCGTCGCGACGACCGGGGCGACCGGGGTGGCGACCGCCCGTTCAACCGTGACCGCCGTGACGACCGCGGTGGCCGTTCGTTCGAGCGCCGTGACGACCGCGGCGGCTTCCGCCGTGACGACCGCGGTGCCGGCCGTTCCTTCGAGCGCCGTGACGAGCGCGGTGGCCACCGGGGCAGCGACCGCCCGTTCAACCGTGACCGCCGTGACGACCGTCCGGGCTTCCGCTCCGGCGGCCACGAGCGTCCCTACGGCCGTCGTGACGACCACCGGGGCACCGGCTCCTCCTTCGGGCGCCGTGACGACAAGCCGCGCTGGAAGCGCAACGGCTGACATCGGCTGATCGCCGAAGGGCCCGTACGACTCATGTCGTGCGGGCCCTTCGGCGTTCCGGAGTACCTGACCGGCGACGGGCACGGAAAGGCCGTAAGGACCTCTTCCGACGTCCCCGCGCACGGGCGTGGGCGCCCCGCCCGACGGGCTCGCCCACCCCGGCGACAGGGCCGTCACCCCGATACCCGATCGGCTCGACGGCCACGTGCGGCTATGCTCGGGGTGGCACCACGCCTGGGCCCTTAGCTCAATTGGCAGAGCAGTGGACTTTTAATCCATTGGTTGTGGGTTCGAGTCCCACAGGGCCTACGGTCACGCGGCGTCCGTGTCGGTTTCGGCCGGCTCGGGCGCCGCGTCGTTCCTCCCGGGGCCCATGCCGCAGGACGGTACAAGTCGCCCACCAGCCACGCGGGTTGAACTCCCGGCCACGAAACGGCCTGGCTCCGGGGCGGGACCGGGATCATCCGCCCGTCCACTTCCGCAGCAGCGCCCGCCGCTCGGACGGCTTCAGGTTCGTGTCGCCGGCCTCTCCGCTCCAGGCCATGAGCGTGCGGGGGGACTCGGCGCCCTCGACGAACCGGGCCAGGAGACGCTGGGAGAGGTCGAACTCCTCCTGCTCGTACGCACCGGCTGCCGACGCGTACACGGTCAACTCCTCGACGCCGGTGACGGTTTCGAGGCGCAGCAGCATCGGTTCCGGCTCGGCGGTGCCGCCCATGGCCGCGGTGAGCACGACCTCCATGGCCAGTGTCAGGCGCCGGCGGGAGGCGCTGCGCACGAGGGCGCCCTCGACGGTGGCCGAGCGCAGTTGCTCCCAGGCCCATGTCCGGTGGACCCCGGCGCCGTCCGCCTCCACGCCCTTCTCGGTCAGCCGGGCACCGAGGCCGTCGGTGCCCGGCGGGGCACCCACGTACACCTCGTCGGTGGTGATCCAGAACAGTCCGACCATGGTCACTGGCGACTCCCGTTCGCGTCGTACGTCCTGTGCGGACGATCAGCCTGCATTCTTGGCGGCGGCCGTCCGCGCCGCCGTGACGGCGGACTGTTCCGGCCATCCGGTCCGCCTCCGTCCGGAGGCCGTGACCTGATCGCGGGACCCTGACGGGCCGTTCTGACGTGAAGGGGCCGGGCACCCTTACGCCGGGCTCGCCTCCGCCAGATCCCCCAGCGGCAGCGTGTGCTGGGTCTGGAGGACCTTGGCGCGCAGGTAGCGGACGTTGTCCGGGGTGGCGAAGACGCCGGTGG
This sequence comes from Streptomyces sp. NPDC059852, assembly GCF_042731455.1. Classification (NCBI taxonomy): domain Bacteria; kingdom Bacillati; phylum Actinomycetota; class Actinomycetes; order Kitasatosporales; family Streptomycetaceae; genus Streptomyces; species Streptomyces sp. NPDC059852. Next base: position 37,151 of record NZ_JBHWJK010000038.1, read on the forward strand.
GGACGCGGTGGTGGACCGTGATGCCGAGGGCGCGCAACTGGTCGGCCTTGTCGGGGTTGTTGGAGAGCAGGTCCAGTTCGCCGATGCCGAGGGCGGTCAGCATCTGGGCGGCCGCCGTGTAGTCGCGGGCGTCCTCGGGCAGGCCCAGCGCGGCGTTGGCGGCGTAGGTGTCGAGGCCCTCGTCCTGGAGGGCGTAGGCGTCCAGCTTGTTGTAGAGGCCGATGCCGCGGCCCTCCTGGCGCAGGTACAGCAGGACGCCGCCGCGCTCGGCGATGCGCTCGACGGCCTCGCGCAGTTGGGGGCCGCAGTCGCAGCGGGCCGAGCCGAAGACGTCGCCGGTCAGGCACTCGGAGTGGAGGCGGACCAGGGGGGTGGTGCCGGGCTCGGGGGTGCCGAGGACGACGGCCACGTGTTCCAGGCCGTCGGTCAGACCGTGGAAGGTGACCAGTTCGGCGTCGGAGGTGTAGCCGTCGGGGAAGCGCAGCGGGACCCGGACACGGGCGCGCTGGGTGGCGGCTGCGAGGGAGTCGGGCATGCGGGTCTCCGGGTTCCGTGCGGCTGTCTGCTTCAGATTTGAAGCAGCTCGGGAGAGTGACCCTACCTCGTGCTTTAACTTTGAAGCAATGACTCCGTGTCACCCGTCCTGGCGGTGTGTGTCACGAACAGTTCTTGGACGCGCGCCGGCGCCACGGCACCTCGTCGCCCGTGGCGTGGCCGCAGTCGCCCTGGAGGCCGGAGCCGATGGCCGTGAAGATGTCCTCCAGCTGTCCGACCTGTTCCGGGGAGAGCCGGTCGAAGATCAGCGACCGTACGGTGTCCACATGTCCGGGGGCGGCCTGCTCCAGGAGCCGCATCCCCTCGTCCGTGAGGGCGGCGACGCTGCCCCGCTTGTCCACGGGGCAGTCCTCGCGCCGCACCAGGCCGTCCTTCTCCAGCCGCGAGACGCCGTACGTCAGCCGGCTGCGGGTGATCTTCAGCCGTTCGGCGAGATCGGTCATGCGCAGCCGGCGTTCCGGGGCGTCGGACAGGGTGGCGAGAATGGAGTAATACAGATGGGGCATGCCGGCCTCCTGCTGGAGCTGCCGGTCCAGCGCGTCCTCCACGAGCGCGACGGCGGCGATGTAGGCGCGCCAGGCGCGCTGCTCCTCGGGGGTGAGCCAGCGAGTCGTCATGTGTCCAGTGTAGGTTTGTTTCAAACTTGAACCAAGCCCTGCCGAAACCAGCCCCGATCCGCCGAGCGGGAGAGCGCGCCGATGCCGTCGTACCCCTACGTCCTGCTGTCCGCCGCCGTCTCCCTCGACGGCTACCTCGACGACACGGGCCCCGACCGGCTGCTGCTGTCCAGCCCGGCCGACTTCGACCGGGTCGACGGGGTGCGGGCCTCCGTGGACGCCATCCTCGTCGGCGCCGGCACCATCCGGGCGGACAACCCCCGGCTGCTCGTGAACTCGGCCGAGCGCCGCGCCGCCCGCACCGCCCAGGGCAAGCCCGCGTACCCGCTGAAGGTCACCGTCAGCGCGTCCGGCGAGCTGGATCCGGCGGCGAACTTCTGGCACACCGGCGGCGAGAAGGTCGTCTACACGACGGAGAAGGGCGCCCGGCGGCTGCGGGAGGACCCCGTCGCCGCCGATGTCGTCGCGCTCGGCGACGACCTGGACTGGCGGGTCCTGCTGACGCATCTGCGCGAGGTGCGTGGCGTCGAGCGGCTGATGGTCGAGGGCGGCGGCACCGTCCACACGCAGCTGCTGCGCCAGGGGCTCGCCGACGAGCTGCAGCTCGTCCTCGCGCCGCTGTTCGTGGGCGACCCCCGGGCGCCCCGGCTCTTCGGGCCCGGCGGATACCAGGAGGGCCGGCTGAGGCTCGTGGAGACCCGGCGCATCGAGGACGTGGTGCTGATGCGCTACGAGCCGACCGCGCCCGGCACGGGTGTCCTCCCGGCCGCCGCCGACCGGCACTGGCTGGCCCTGGCGTGCGACCTGGCCGCCGAGTGCCCGCCCTCGCCCACCGCGTTCAGCGTCGGCGCGGTCGTGGTCGCCGCGGACGGCACCGAGTTGGCGCGGGGCCACTCCCGGGAGGCCGGCGACCCCGTCGTGCACGCCGAGGAGGCGGCCCTCGCCAAGATCGCGCCCGGCGACCCGAGGCTGGCCGGCGCCACGGTCTACAGCAGCCTGGAGCCCTGCACGCACCGCGCCTCCCGGCCGACGCCCTGCGCCCGGCTGATCCTGGCGGCCGGGGTGCGCCGGGTGGTGACGGCCTGGCGCGAGCCGGACACCTTCGTGACGGACGCCGACGGCAGCGGGATGCTCGCCGCCGCGGGCGTGGACGTCCTGGTGCTGCCCGAGTACGCGGCCCGGGCGGCGGCCCCCAACGCCCACCTGGCGCCCTGACACCCGCCCGGCGAGGCCCGCGCGACCGGGGCCTGCGGAAAGGCGTGTGCGGCGGGCCCCGGTGATGGCGTACTATGGACACATCGACGCGGGGTGGAGCAGCTCGGTAGCTCGCTGGGCTCATAACCCAGAGGTCGCAGGTTCAAATCCTGTCCCCGCTACTGAAGGCTCAGGGCCGGAACTCATCAGTTCCGGCCCTGAGTGTTTTCCGGCCCCCGTCAGGCTCGCGGGACGCCTTCACCGGTTCTCACGGTACGTGATCGCGCGAACCCCCTCCGCATAACAACTGACACACTGTCAGCAATCGTGAGGGTGTCTCGTGGGCGTCAACTCGCCCGATTTGGACCGCTCATGGCCCGTAAGTCCCGGCGGAAATCGTTAATGATCAAGGGGAACGGCTTGGAATCCGTACCCCGCGTCTATTAACGTTCGATAACGCAGCGCGGTCGTCCCAGCCGTCACAAGAGGCGGCTCCGTGCGCACGCGCCGAATCCTGCCAAGGAACCGGGGAACCACCACCTTGGGGTGAATCGCGCGGATACCACCGTGACATCACGGTACGTATACGCGCGTAGGAGACCTTCCTGCTCCGAACCCGTCAGCTAACCCGGTAGGCGAGAAGGAAGGAAAGGAGTACGCCCACGTGGCGTCGAACCGTCCTGCCCCGCATGCCTCGTTCGTACCCGGTCAGCGCACCGCCGACACCTTCGGCTACGACCGCACCGACGACGGCCCCTTCGAGGAGTGGAACCCCACCGCGGACTCCCTCCGTCCCGTCCGAGGCAGGCACCGCGTCTCCAAGCAGCGCGGCGGGGGACTCGCCCGCAGCTCCACGGTTCTCGGCGTCGGCGTCATAGCGGCCGTCGGCGCGGGCGGCATGGCCACCGCGCAGAGCGGCAAGCCGCCGGTCGCCATCACCCTGCCCGACCTGCCCCTGATCTCCGGCGACGACTCCGCCGCGGACGACACCGCCACCGCCCTCAGCACCATGGGCGAGACCGGCCAGGAGACCCCGCAGAGCGGCTCCGACGCCGGTGAGGCGCTGCGCAGCCGGATCATCGCCCAGGCCGAGTTCCAGCAGGACCAGGTCGACAGCAAGGCCGCCGAGGCCGCCGTCGCCGCCGCCGAGAAGGAGGTCGCCGAGGCGGCCGCCAAGGCGGAGAAGGAGGCCAAGGAGAAGGCCGCCGAGGCGAAGGCCGCCGCCGAGGAGGAGGCCCGCAAGAAGGCCGAGGCCGAGCGCCTCGCCGAGCTGGCCAAGCAGTACACGCTGCCGACCTCCTCGTACACCCTGACCTCCACCTTCGGTGAGGCCGGCGCCTACTGGTCGTCCGGGCACCACACGGGCCTCGACTTCGCCGCGCCGACCGGCACCCTGATCAAGGCCGTCCACTCCGGCACGATCACCTTCGCCGGCTGGGACGGCTCCTACGGCTACAAGACCGAGCTGACCCTGGACGACGGCACCGAGATCTGGTTCGCCCACCAGTCCTCGATCAGCGTCAGCGTCGGCCAGAAGGTCAACACCGGTGACGTCATCGGCCGTGTCGGCGCCACGGGCAACGTGACCGGCGCCCATCTGCACCTCGAGGTGCACCCCGACGGCAGCGCGAGCGGCATCGACCCGCTGGCCTGGCTGCGCGGCAAGGGCCTCACCCCCTGAGCACCCTCCCCACCTGATCCCCGGCGGTCCTGACGACGACCCCCCGACGTCAGGGCTGCCGGTCCTCGGTGCGCCGGCCCGCCCCCTTCACAGGGAATTCATCCCGGGAGCGGAATCGGCGGTACCGCCACCGTCGTTGTTCCCTTGCATGACCGCACTGCGCACACTCGGCTCCTCCGACCTCGAGGTCTCCCCGCTCTGCCTCGGCGGCAACGTCTTCGGGTGGACCGCCGACGAGGCCCACTCCTTCGCCGTCCTCGACGCCTACACGGCGGCCGGCGGCAACTTCCTCGACACGGCCGACTCGTACTCGGCGTGGGTCGAGGGCAACGCGGGCGGCGAGTCGGAGACCGTCATCGGCAACTGGCTCAAGGCACGCGGCAACCGGGACGACGTCGTGATCGCCACCAAGGTCAGCCAGCACCCCGACTTCCAGGGCCTGAACGCGGCCACCATCAAGGCCGCCGCCGACGCCTCGCTGCGCCGCCTCGGCACCGACCGCATCGACCTCTACTACACGCACTTCGACAAGCCCGAGGTGCCGGTCGAGGAGATCGTCGGCGCCCTGGACGAGCTGGTGAAGGCCGGCAAGGTCCGGCACATCGCCGCGTCCAACATCTCCGCCGAGCGGCTGGCGGCCTCCCTCGCCTTCTCCGACCGCGAGGGCCTGGCCCGGTACGTGGCGCTCCAGCCCCACTACAACCTGGTCTCCCGGGACACCTACGAGGGCGCCCTCCAGGACCTCGCCGAACGGGAGAACCTCGCCGCGGTGCCGTACTACGCGCTCGCGGCGGGCTTCCTCACCGGCAAGTACCGTCCCGGCGCGGCCGTGGACAGCCCGCGTGCGCAGGGCGCCGGGCGGCACGCGGAGACCGAGCGGGGGCGGCGGGTGCTGGCCGCGCTGGACGAGGCGGCCGCCGCGCACGGCGTGCCGGTCGCCACGGTGGCCCTGGCCTGGCTGGCGTCCCGCCCGACGGTCGTCGCCCCCATCGCCTCCGCCCGCACCCCGGAACAGCTGCCGGCCCTGCTCGGAGTGGCCGAGCTGACCCTGACGGACGACGAGCTGCGCCGGCTCACGGAGGCGTCCGCCTGAGCCGTCAGACCTGGTACGGGTTCCAGGCCGGGGCCGCCGGTGCACCGGGGGCGTGCCCGTGCGGGGCGTACGGCTGCGGCCACCAGGCGCCCGGCACCTGGGGCGGCGCGTACGCGAGGACCGGCCGGCTCTTCGCGGCGAGCGCGTGCTCCAGGGCCGGGCGGGCCCACGCGCGGCGTCGCCACAGCTCGTTCAGCAACTCGCCCTCGCGGACCACGTAGTCGGCGCCGGCCCGGCCCCGGCGGCCCCGGCGCCTCAGGAACGCCAGCGAGGTGGCGTACGCCTCGTACTGGGCGACCGCCCGGGCCGCGGGGCGTCCCGCGTGGCGGCGGGCGTACTGCCGGGCCACCCGGCGGTCCCGCATCGAGCCCAGCGCGAACGGCTCGGCCGGGGACAGCCATCCGGCCACGGCGTAGGCCGGCAGCTCCTCGCGCACGGTCCGCAGCTCGCGGTACCGCGTCCACAGCACCAGCCAGACCAGCAGCCCGAACGCGGGCACCATGAACGCCGCGTACACGGCGAAGAACCCGAAGTCGCCGAACGTCGACGAGCCGTTCCACAGGGCGTGCATGCCCATCGCCAGCAGCAGCCCGGACAGCGGCAGCAGCACGCGGCGCACCCGCTGGCGCTCCCCGGACAGCGCGGCGGCGCCGAAGCCGATGCCGGTGAGCACGGTGAACAGGGGGTGCGCGAAGGGCGACATGACGACGCGGACGAAGAAGGTCGCCGCGGTCACCGACGCGATGCCGCTGTCGCCGGACAGCTGGTCGGTGCCGAAGGCGGTGCCGAGGTAGAGGACGTTCTCGGTGAAGGCGAACCCGGTGGCGGTGACCCCGGCGATCACCACACCGTCCAGGAGCCCGCTGAAGTCGCGGCGGCGGAAGAGGAAGAGCAGCAGGACGGCCGCCGCCTTCGCCGTCTCCTCCACGACGGGCGCTATGACCGTCGCGCCCAGGGTGTCCGCGTGGGACGGGTCGGCGGTCGCGGTCGCTATCCAGCGGGTGGCGAAACTGTTCGCCACGATGGCTATGAGCGCCGCCGCGCAGGCGCCCCAGGCGAAGGAGAACACCAGGTTGCGCCAGGGGCCCGGCTCGACCCGGTCCAGCCAGCGGAAGGACGCGACGAGCAGCGGGACCGGCAGGACCGCGAGACCGAGCCCGACCAGGAAGCCCTCCGTGCCGGTCTGCTCGCGCACCAGGGCCAGGATGACCAGCCCGGACAGGGCCAGCAGGGTGCTGAGCCCGGCGTAGGGGACCCAGCGCCGCTGCCACCAGTGCGCGTGCCGCAGCACGCCGCCGGCGGGGGCGGGGGGACGCGTCGGGTACGGAGGGCAGTCGGCCACGGCATCGACCCTAACGAGACGGGGGCGCCGCCCGCAGCGGCGCGGGGGTGCCGGGGCGCCGGTGAGGGGCTGCTGTCGGTGGGGCTGCGGGTGTTCTCGTGCTGTTCCCGGAGGTGCTGCCGGCCCGCTGCTCCTACCGCTGTACGCGGCGGAAGAGCAGGTCGTTCACCACATGACCCTTGTCCAGTCCCTGGCCCTCGAAACGGGTCAGCGGCCGGTGCTCGGGACGCGGCGCGAAACCGCCGTCGGGCCGTGTGTTCTCGAAGTCCGGGTGGGCCGTCAGCACCTCGAGCATCTGCTCGGCGTACGGCTCCCAGTCGGTGGCGCAGTGCACCAGCGCGCCGGGCTTCAGCCGGGTCGCGGCCAGGTCCAGGAACGCGGGCTGGATGAGGCGCCGCTTGTGGTGCCGCTTCTTCGGCCAGGGGTCCGGGAAGTAGACGCGCAGCCCGTCGAGCGAGTCCGGCGCGAGCATCTCGCGCAGCAGGATGATGGCGTCGCCGTTGCCGACGCGGATGTTGCGCAGGCCGTGGTGCTCGGCGAGGTTGAGCAGGTTCCCCTGGCCGGGGGTGTGCACGTCGACGGCGAGGATGTTGCTTTCCGGGTCGGCGGCGGCCATCTGCGCGGTCGCCTCGCCCATGCCGAACCCGATCTCCAGCACGACCGGGCGGTCGTTCCCGAAGAGTTCGGGCAGGTCGATGACGCGCTGCCCGTCGATGTCGAGGCCCCACTTCGGCCACAGCCGCTGCAACGCGTCCGCCTGCCCGGCGGTGACCCGGCTGCGCCGGGGCTGGAAGCTGCGGATCCGCCGCTCGAAGTGCGATCCGGCCGGGTCGGCCTTGGGCCCGTCGGGGAACCGCGGCTCCCCCTTGGTCCGGGTGTGCCGGACGGGGACACCGGGGGTGTGGGCGCCCGGCTCGCCGGGGGCGCCGGCGGAGGCGGGGGCACCGGGCGGTGCGGCTTCGGGGGCGTTGCGGGAATCAGACACAGTGCGTCGATTTTACGTGCTCGGCGGCGCCGGTCCCCCGGGCCGTGGGCCCGGCTCCGGGGCAGCGGCCTTCTCCGTCGCGGCCCGCTCAGGCGGTCGCCAGCGCCGCCAGCGCCCGGCGGGCCACCTCGCGTCCGATGGGCAGGGAGGCCGTCGCCGCCGGGCTCGGCGCGTTCAGGACATGGACCGCGCGCGGGCCCTCCCGGATCAGGAAGTCGTCGACCAGCGAGCCGTCCCGCAGGACCGCCTGGGCCCGGACCCCGGCCGCCGCCGGCACCAGGTCGCCAGGCTCCACGGCGGGCAGCAGCCGGCGCACCGCGTCCGTGAACGCCGCCTTGGACAGCGACCGGTGCAGCTCACCCGCCCCGTACCGCCAGTGCCGCCGGGCCATGCGCCACGCGCCGGGCCACGCCAGGGTCGTGCCGACCTCCCGGGGCCGTACGACGCCCCAGCGGTAGCCCTCGCGGGCCAGCGCGGGGACGGCGTTCGGCCCGATGTGCACGCTGTCGTCGATGCCGCGCGTCAGGTGCACGCCGAGGAACGGGAACGCCGGGTCCGGCACCGGGTACACCAGGCCGCGCACCAGCTCGGGCCGCTGCAGCGTGTAGTACTCGCCCCGGAACGGCACGATCCGCGCCTCCGGGTCGTCCCCGGTCAGCCGGGCCACCTCGTCGCAGTGCAGCCCCGCGCAGTTCACCAGGACGCGGCCGCGTACGACGTCCCCGCGCGCGGTGCGCACGGCCACCCCCCGCGAGGGCCTGCGGTCCACGCGCTCGACGCGGGCGCCGTAGCGGATCTCGGCGCCGGACGCCTCCGCCAGCCGGCGGGCCACCCCGGCGAAGTCGCAGACGCCGGTCGTCGGCACATGGAGGGCGGCCAGGCCCCGCACCTCGGGCTCGTGCTCCGCGATCTGCGCGGCGCCCAGCTCGCGCACCGCGATGCCGTTCTCCCGGCCGCGCTGGGCCAGGGCGTGCAGCCGGGGCAGCTCCTCGCGCCCGGTGGCGACGATCAGCTTGCCGGTCACCGCGTGCGCGACGCCGTACTCCGCGCAGAACTTGACCATCTCGGCGGCGCCCCCGACCGCGTACCGGGCCTTGAGGGAGCCGGGGCGGTAGTAGACGCCGCTGTGGATCACCCCGCTGTTGCGTCCCGTCTGGTGGCGGGCCGGGCCGGGCTCCTTCTCCAGCACGGTCACCCGGGTGCCCGGTGCGGCACGCGTGACCGCGTACGCCGTGGCCAGCCCGACGATGCCGCCGCCGACCACGAGCACGTCACAGTCCAGAGCGAGCGCCCGCACCCGCACCACCTCCCGGTTCCGATGATGCCCTGCCCCACCGACAGCGCGGTCGAACCCGGGAGGCGCGCCCCGTGGGTGCCATGGGCCGCTCAGGCGGGGGTCATCAGCAGCGGGCGGGCCCGCTCCCGCAGCTCGACCACCCTCGGCTCGTCGCCGTACGGCTCCAGGCGGTGCAGCAGGTCCTTCACGTACTCGGTGGTGCGCGCGGACGATATCCGCCCGGCGACCTCCACCGCCCGCACGCCCTGCTCGCACGCCGCGTCGAGGTTCCCCGACTCCAGCTCGGCGACCGCCGACACGACGAGCCGCAGCCCGTGCGAGCGCACGAACTCCTCCGTCGGCTTCGACAGGGCCTGCTCGGTGAACCTGCGCACCTGGCGGGGCGCCTTCAGGTCCCGGTAGCACTCGGCGGCGTCCGCGCAGAAGCGGTCATAGGAGTAGAAGCCGAGCCAGGACGGGTCGTGGTCGCCCTCCCGGGAGCGCTCCAGCCAGCCCTCGGCCGCCTTGAGGGCGGCGCCGGCCGCCTGCGCGTCGCCCGCCCGCGCGTGGGCGCGGGCCTCGACCAGGCGGAAGAAGCTCATGGTGCGGGCCGTGGCGAGGCCGCGGTTGCGCTCCAAGGCGGCCTGCGCGAGGTCGACGCCCTCGTCGCCGAAGCCCCGGTAGGTGGCCTGGAGGGACATCGACGCCAGCACGTACCCGCCGAGCGGCACGTCGGCCGCCGCGCGGGCGAGGCGCAGCGCCTGGATGTAGTACCGCTGCGCGGCCTCCTGCTGACCGGTGTCGAAGGCCATCCAGCCCGCGAGCCGGGTGAGTTCGGCGGAGGCGCCGAACAGGGCGCGGCCCACTTCGTCGGAGTACGAGCCGAGCAGCAGCGGGGCCGCCTCCACCCGTAAGCACTCGGGCACCATGGACGAACGCCAGTCACCGCCCCCGTACTTGGAGTCCCAGCGTCTGGCGTCCTCGGCGGCCTCGCGGAGCTTCTGCACATCGCTGTGGCCGACTTTGAGCGGTGCCCCGGAGCCCTCCGACGGGCTCACCTCGCGGGCGACCGACGAGTCGGCCGGTGTTATCAGCCACCGGGACGCGGGGGTCGCGTACGCGCTCACCGCGAACGAGCCGGCCAGGGACTGCCAGATGCCGCCGGAACCGGCGCGGCGTCCGGCGAGGTCGAGACGGTAGAGCTCCGTCGCCGACTTCACCGCCTGTCCTACGTCCCGGGGGAAGGCGAGGCCCACCTCCGGCGCGGGGTCCGCGTCCGCCAGGCCGATCTCGTGGAGCGGCACCGGGCGGCCGAGTTTCTGGCCGATCGCGGCGGCGATCAGGTGCGGCGCGGCGCCCTGCGGCACCATGCCCTTCGACACCCAGCGCGCCACCGACGTCTTGTCGTAGCGAAGTGTCAGTCCCCGCTGGGCGCCAAGGTCGTTGACGCGCCGCGCGAGGCCGGCGTTGCTGATTCCCGCGAGGGCGAGAACGGCGCCGAGTTTCTCGTTCGGCCCGCGTTGCTCCCTGGACATGCGCCACCCCTCGACACAGACGGCTGCCGCCCTGGCATAACCGTGCGGCATTCGTAAACCCAGCGTAGTTCGCCGCATCCCAAGCGTTAAGGGGCATTCTTCCGGATGGCGGGATTGTGGTCCGCACTCAAGTGCGCACCCCCTACGCACAGTTGTGCCGTGCTCCCGCTGTGTGGCCGTGCGCCCGCATGTGCGCTCTTCTCCGGCCACCGGGGGAGCGGTTCCATGGATCTCGCGTGGGTCGGCCCGCTGTACTGGATCCAGTGGGCTGGGGGATTCCGCCGCCTCCATCCCCGCGGGCGGCGGAACGGTCCGGGGGGCGCACTCCGTTCCCCGGACTGCGCGCGCGACGAGCACGGCGCGTAGTCCGCAGGGGTTGCACGGAGTGTGCGTAAGCCTGCCCCTACAGCGCCGATTCGGCCGAAAATCGCCCCTGCCTGACGCGAAGGATTTCCGCTCTCACCACGGCAGTTGAGGGCGCGAACGGCGTTTTCAGGGAGCGTACCGGGGGCGCATTCAGGTCGCGGATGATGGCCGATCCGCCCCGGTCACGCGCCCGATCGCCCGCCCGGGTACGGCAGTTGAGGTCGTGCGCGACCCGGCTGGGGGGCGCGGGCGAGGGCGCATTCGACGACGCCGAGCGGCTACGTCGCCGCTCCGGCGCGCCTCCTTCATGGCAGCATGGTGACCCGGTTCATACCGTGCACCTGGTTGTCCACAGCCTGTGGAGGCGTCGATGCGGTGGTTGGTGGGATGGAGCAGCACCGCCGCGGTGGCCGCCGGGATCGGCTCCGCCGGCGCCACCGGGCCGGACGGCGAGACCGTGCACCCGGTGGGCTCGCAGCTCCTGTGGGGCGACCCGGACCCGCTGTGGGCGGTCGGCGACTGGCGCCCCGACGAGGTGCGCGTGGTCAAGGCCGACGCCCAGAACCGCATCGCCGTCCTCGGCACCTGCGGAGCCAGCGACGAGCAGCTGCGCCTCGGGCTGTTCGCCGCGCGCGGGGGCGCACTGCGCCATCTGACGGCCTGGCCCGGCAGCTACACCGCCGTCGTGCAGGTCGGCCGCCGGGTCACGGTGTGCGGCGACCTCGCGGGCGCCCGGCCCGTCTTCTACACGCCCTGGGCCGGCGGCACCGCCTACGCGACCGCCGCCCTGCCGCTCGCCGACCTCATCGAGGCCAACCTCGACTTCGGGCACCTTGCGGCGCTGCTCGCCGCCCCCGACGTACCGGCCGCGGTGCACGACTCCACCCCGTACGACGGCGTACGGCGCATCCCGCCCGGGCATGCGCTGATCCTGCGCGCCGGGGCGCGTGAGATCGCCGGGTACGAACCCGTCGCCTCGCTCGCGGTGGCGGCACCGCCCGCCGACCCCGACAGCGCGGTGGACGCCGTACGCGACGCGCTGGTGGACGCCGTACGCGCGCGTCTGTCCGCGCCCCGCCATGTGCCGGACATCGACCCGGGGCCGGTACCGGGTATGGGCCCGGCCGAGCGGCGCGCCGCGCGCGGGATGCCCGTCCCCGGCATCGGCGCCGACCTGTCCGGCGGGCCCGCCTCGGGCACCCTGGCCCTGCTCGCCGCCGGCCTGCCCGGTATGCCGGGCACCGTCCTGGGACACGGCACCGGCGCGGGCGAGCGCCTGCTGGCGGTCACCTTCAACGACCTGGCCGTCGGCGGCCGCGAGGCCGAGCTGGAGCGGGCCGGCGCCCTCGCGGCCAACCCCCGTCTGCACCACGTCGTGGTGGCGGGCGGCGACGACACCCTGCCCTACGCCGACCTGGACGGACCGCTCACGGACGAGCCGGGGCCCAGCCTGGTGACGGCGGCCCGGCACCGCGCCCGCCTGGCGTCCGGCAGCGCGGACCACTTCACCGGCTACGGCGCCCGGCAGGTCCTGGACGCCCATCCGGCCCGCCTCGCCGACCTCCTGATGGACCGCAAGCGCCGCCACCTCGTCCGTCCGGTCGCCGCCCTGACCAAGGCCGACGGCTCGGTGCTGGTCCCCGCGCGCGTGTACGGCGCGGCCCGCAAGCTCGCCCGCACCCCGTACCGCGCGGGCCTGGAGACCCTGGCCGCCCGTCTGATGGATCACCGCTTCGAGGAGCCGGGCGGCGCGGTGGGCGCCTCGCTCGCCGCGCTCACCTGGGCGAGACCCGGGCCGGCGGCCCGCTGGCTGACCGGCGAGGCACTGGCAGAAGTATCGGTTCGCCTCCAGACGGCGACGGGCCGCAACGGCATCGGCCCCGGCCAGCGCCCCGGCGACTACCGCGCGCGGGCGGCCCTCGCCCGGCACGCCGCCGACATCCGTGTCCTGGAGCAGGCCGCCGAGATCCGCTCCCAGCGGCTGCACACCCCGTTCCTCGACAACCAGGTCGTCCGCGCCTGCCGGGCCCTGCCGGAGGCCCTGCGTGTCCAGCCCGGCGCCCGCGCCTCGATCCTGCGCACGGTCCTGGAGGGCGCCGGCGTGGCCGACCTCCCGCCCGGTTGGGGCGCCCCCTCGCACGCACCGGCGGCGGTGGCGGCCCGGACCGGACTCAGGGTGGCCGCCGAACCCCTGATGGACCTCTTCGGAAGCCCGCTGCTCGCCCAGGCGGGGCTGGTCGAGGCGCGGGTGGTCCGCAAGGCCCTGCGCTCCGCCGCCGAGGGCGAGCCGCTGCCTTTGGACGGCCTGGCCGACCTGGTCTCCCTCGAACTGTGGCTGGGCCGTCTGCTGTCCCGCCGCGGCACCTGCTGGACCGGCACCCCGGCCCGCGCCCGTGCCGTACCGGAGGGCATCCGGCCGCAGCGCGGAGCCCTCGGGGCGGGCGCGGCGGGCCGGTAGCCGGACCGGCCGGGACCCGTCAGGGCACGCCCAGCTCGAAGAGCACAAAGCCCGCGTACGAGCCCGACGCCACGGCGGCCAGTCCGAGCAGCCCGCACAGCAACGGCAGGCTCAGCGTGCGCAGTTTCCTCGCGAGCGGCAGGAACAGCGGGAACGCCGGGAGCAGATACCGGGAGACGTTCCCGAAGATCTGCTGGCTGCCGAGGACCAGGACGAAGGTCAGCACCGTGTAGACGACCAGCACGGACGGCGGGCGCAGCCGGATCAGCAGCGGGATCAGCGCCAGGCCCAGCAGGACGACGATCACCCCGATCAGGTCCTCCACCGGGAACGGGAAGAGGTAGTCGCGCCGGCCCACCGCCACGTTGGCGAAGACGTCGAGGGTCTGTTCGCCGAAGTCGAAGCTGTGCGCCCAGGCGCCCTTCTGCAGCGCGAAGTAGCCGTCGAGCCGGCCCATCCGGTCGCCGACGTACAGCAGATAGGTGCCCAGTCCCAGGGGGGCGAGGAGGATCGCGGTGAGTGGGCGGGTCAGGTCCCCGTCGTGGCGGCGGTGCAGCGCCCGCAGCGCGGCCACGGTGAGCGCGGCGATCAGGGCCACCGAGGTGGGGCGGCTCAGTCCCGCCGTGAAGGTGAGGACGCCCGCGGTCAGCCAGCGGTCGTTCATCACCGCGTGGCACACCCACACGGCGAGGGCCACGTACAGCGACTCCGAGTACCCCGACCACTCCGTGCCCGAGCCCGGCCACACCGCCCACAGGCCGGCGGCGGCGAGCCCGGCGCGACGGCCTCCGAAGCGGGCGGCGACGGCGTGGATGCCGAGGGCCGCGACGAACGAGGAGACGATCGAGACCAGCAGGCCCGCGCCGTACAGGCCGAGGCCGGTGACGTCGGAGACCAGCCGCATCGTGGCCGGGTAGAGCGGGAAGAACGCCGCCGAGTTGCCCTCCAGGGTGATCAGCCCGGTGGCGTCGGGGATGCGCACCAGTGCCGGGTCGTACCCGTGCGCGGCGATCTGCTGGTACCACCAGCCGTCCCAGCTGGCCAGGACGTCCCACGCGTGGGCGCCGCCGCCGAAGCGGGGGTGCTTGCGCCGGAAGTCGCCCGACGAGTCGAGCAGGTGCAGGAAGACCAGGAAGCCGATCAGTTTCAGGACGCCGTACAGGACGATGACCGGCAGGTGCTCGCGGGCGAGATCCGCCGCTCGGCGCCGCACCTCGTCGAGCCGGTCCCGGCCGGTGCGGACGGGCTGGACGGTGCCGGGGTCGCCGACGGGGCTCAGGATGCCGTTCACGCCCGCGCCCCCGTGCCGCGCCGGCCCGCGCGGAACACCCAGGCGCGCAGCAGCAGGAATCGCAGCAGGGTCGCGGCCAGATTGGCGGCGACGAGCACCACCAGTTCCGTGAGGTGGGCGGCGTCCGGCGCGAGGCGGTCCAGGACGGCCAGCGAACCGCTGGTCAGGGCCAGACCCACCAGGAACACCAGCAGCCCCTTGGCCTGATGGCGCAGCGCGCCGCCCCGGCCGCGCACCCCGAACGTCAGCCGCCGGTTCGCGGCCGTGTTGGCGAGCGCGCACACCAGCAGCGCGACCGCGTTGGCCGCCTGCGGTCCCGCGGCCGGGCGCAGCAACGCGTACAGCAGGACGTAACCCAGGGTGCTGACGGCGCCCACCGCGCCGAAGCGCAGCAACTGCCCCGCCAGGCCGTCGGCTTGAGCGTCCTCGTGCCGGTGCAGCCGGGCCGTGGGCAGGGTGCCCCGGGCCAGCGCCGCGCCGATCCGGGCGATGCCGCGCAGATCGGCCAGTGCCGTGGCCCAGATGTCGACGCGGCTGTCGGGGTCGTCGACCCAGTCCACCGGCACCTCGTGGATGCGCAGCCCCGCGCGTTCGGCGATCACCAGCATCTCGGTGTCGAAGAACCACCCCGAGTCCTGCACCAGCGGCAGCAGCCGTTCGGCCACGTCCCGCCGTACCGCCTTGAACCCGCACTGCGCGTCGCTGAAGCCCACGGCCAGCGTCGAGCGCAACAGGACGTTGTAGCAGCGGGAGATGACCTCCCGGCGGGGGCCGCGCACCACCCGCGAGCCGCGCGCGAGCCGGGTCCCGATCGCGATGTCGGAGTGCCCGGATATCAGCGGGGCCACCAGCGGCAGCAGCGCGGCCAGATCCGTCGACAGGTCCACGTCCAGGTACGCCAGGACCGGCGCCCGGGACCGGGACCACGCCGTGTGCAGCGCCCGGCCCCGCCCCTTCTCGGCGAGCCGCAGCCACTCGGTCTCCGGGAGTTCGGCGGCCAGCCGGGCGGCGATCGCCGGGGTCGCGTCCGTGCTGGCGTTGTCCGCGACGGTGATCCGGAACGGATACGGGAAGGTCTCGCGCAGATGGGCGTGCAGCCGCCGGACGCTGCGCTCCAGGTCCGCCTGCTCGTTGTGGACCGGGACGACCACGTCCAGGACCGGCTCGCGCTGGTGCGCCGTCAGCGGCGTACGGAGCGGCAGATGATCCATCAGGTTTGTCACGTTCCATCCAGGTTCGTTCTCTGGTGCAGGACATGCCGAAGGCGCGTGTGGCGTCACGGTGGTGACCTGCCGCGGGTGAGGTGGTCGGGGCCGGGGCCCTCTCGGCGGGGCGGGGCTAGAAGGGCTCCCCCGAGGCCGGCGCGGAGACCTCCGTGTGCGAGGGGAGGCCGTCCGGGGTGTTCGTGGGCGGGCTGGTGTCCCGGTCCGGCGGCGGCTGGGTCTTCGTGTCCGCGTCCGAACCGGCCTCGGTCTCCGTCCCGGCCCCGCCCCCGTCCCGGTCCTCGGACCGGGTGCTGGTCGGGTCGGCGGTAGGGGAGTCCCGGCCCACGGTCGGCGCGTTGGTCGGGGTCGACGAGGGGCTCGCGGGCCCGGTCGGCGACTTTGGCGGTGACTCGGTGGGCGCCGAGAGCTCCGGCGAGGGCGTGGGGCCCGGGGAGGCGGGGGCCGTCGCCGGACGCGGGAACGGGCCCTGCGGGTGCCCGTCACCCCGGTCGTGGGGCAGCGCGAAGTAGGCGAAGCCGAGGCCGATGCCGACGACGGCCAGCACCGAACCGGCGGCCCGCTTCACCGCCCGCACGCGCCGATGGGTCCGCACCCCGGCGTGCAGCCGTGTCCGGTGCTCGGGCTCGAAGGGGATGTACTCCCGGGACTCGCGCATCATCCGCGCCAGCTCCCGCTCGAAGTGGTCCATCGGCTTCTTCACCCCACCGGCTCGATCACGTCGGACAGGAGGCGGCGCAGCCGTGCCACGCCCCGCGAGGCGTGGGACCGCGCGGTGCCCACCGGGCACCCCAGCACCTCGGCCACCTGCCGCTCCGACAGGTCCTGGTAGTACCGCAGCACCACCGCGGCCCGCTGCCGCGGCGGCAGTTGGGCCAGCGCGGCCTCCAGCCGGGAGCGCTCCACCACGGCGGCGGACTCGTCCCCGGCCTCGGGCAGATCGGGCAGCTGCTCGACCGGCCGCTCCCCCCACCAGCGCCGCCGGGCCGACCGGGCCGCCGCGCGCACCAGCACCTTCCGTACGTACGCCTCCGGCGCCTCCTCCGCGATCCGGGGCCACACGAACCACAGCTTGACCATCGCGTCCTGGAGCAGGTCCTCGGCCCGGTGCCGATCACCACCCACGAGGAGACGGGACAGGTGGAACAACGCCGACCAGCGAGCTGCCACGAACCCGTCGAACCCTTCGGCCCGACTCTGCTCCACGCCCACCGTCCCCTGTCGCCACCGGCCCCCTACATTCAGGGAAAGACACTGGGCGACGCGAAACGATGCACTCGATGCGTGTGATCCGGGTTACACCGGATCCGGGTGCTCCCGCACGGCGTCAGGCGCAGCGGAACGTGGAGTCCGCCCAGTCCACCGGGAGCAGCGTGCCGAAGGTGCTGTGGGGCTCCACGACGAGCTGCACGGTCCGGCGCCCGGTGAGGTCCACCTGGACGGGCACCGCGGCCTCCCCCGCCTTCACCGTGCCGGAGCTCCACAACCGGACCCCGTCGGCCCGCACCGAGAAGGTGAACCTGCCGAGCCCCAGCGTCGAGTCGTCGACGCCGGCCCGTGCCTCGTAGGCGGTGCACCGCCGGTTGAGGTCGATGGTGACGGAGGACCGGCCGTGGACGGTGACGCCGTGCTCGTAGCGCCGGCCCGCGATCGACAGACCCCGGCGCTGCCACACCCAGCTGCTCTCGGCCAGCCGCATCTCGGGCCCACTGCCGTCGCCGCCGACGTCGTACGCCAGCTCGTTCCACCGGTACTCGACCGGAGCCGGTGGGGGAGGGGGCGTGGGGGTGGGTGCCGGCTTGGTCGGCGCCGGGGTGCGCGTGGGCGTGGGCGAGGGGGTCGGTGTCGGGCCGGGCCTGCGCGTCGGCGTGGAGGTGGGAGTGGGCGTGGGTGACGGGGCCGGCTCCGGCGTGGTCCTGGGCGCGGGCGCGGGAGCCTTCGGCCGCGAGGGCTCGGGGCTCTCGACCCGGGGCGGTCGCGCCGTCGGTGTCCCCTCGACGACGGGGGAGGGCACCGGCGGCTGCTTGGCGTCCGTCTTCCCGGCGGGCTTGTCGTGCCCGATCAGCGCGAACACGATCGCCGCCGCCACACCGACCGCGACGACTCCGGCCGCGATCCCGGCCTTCAGCGGCGCACCCAGCCCCTCGGACGCGGCGGCCCCGCCGCCTCCGCCCGCGCCACCGGACGACCCGCCGCCCGCGGCACCGGCACCCGCACCCGCACCCGCGCCGCTCGCCGCGCCCCCGCCGCCGGCCGCCGCGGCTCCCGCGGCACCGGCCGCGCCCGCTCCGGCGCCCCCGGCGACGAGAGCGGCCACCTTGGCGTACCCGGCGGCCCCGAACCAGCCGATGACCGCGACCGGGACGACCGCCGGGATGCCTCCGGCGACCTCCTTGATCTGACCCGCGGCCAGCCGGCACCGGGCGCACTCGTCCAGGTGCTTGCGCAGGCCGCGTTCGGCCCGGGTGCGCAGACTGCCGCGGGCGAACGCGCCGAGCCGGTCGGCGTAGCGGGCGCACTCCCCGTCCCGGGCCAGGCTGGCGCTGACATGGGCCTGGAGGTAGGCCTGCTTGAGCCCCTCGCGGGCCCGACTGGCCAGCACCCGCGTGCCGTTGGCGTCGAGCCCGAACAGCGTGGCGACCTCGCTCGGCGACTCGTCCTCGACCTCGGTGTGCCACAGCACCGCCTGCCAGCGCTCGGGCAGCGACCGGAACGCCTGCATGGCCAGGGACTGCTCGGCCTCGTGCATGGCCCGCACGTCCGCGCCGAGGTCCAGGGTGTCGTCGTCGGACAGCTCGGCGGACCGCGCCGACTGCGCCGCGAACACGGCGAAGTCGTCGACCAGTTGCTCCCGGCGCGACGACCGCGTCCAGTCCGCGGCGGCCCGCCGGATCGAGGTGAGCAGATAGGCGCGTACGGCGTGCTCGGGGCCGGAGCCGGAGCGCACCGCCTGGAGCATGCGGGCGAACACCTCGGCCGTCAGGTCGTCGGCGGTGTGCGCGTCACGGCAGCAGGTGCGCGCGTACCGTCGGACGGCCTGCGCGTGGCGGCGGTACAGCTCCTCGTAGGCGCTGTCGTCGCCGGCCCGCATCCGGCCGATCAGGTCGACGTCCGAGGGCGGCGGCATGTGCGGGGGCGTGGTGCTGTCCTCGCGCCGGTCGCGCTGCGCCGGGACGTTGCCCTCCGCGCGCGGCGCGCGGTCGTCCGGGGCGTCACCCTGCGACGGGACGTCGGGACGGCCGCCCTGACTCGGCACCTGTGGGGTCGCCGCGTCGCCGTCGTCCCGCGACTCGTCCCACCCGTCAACGCTCATCGCGGAAAGCCCCCGCTGCCAGCTCCACCAGTCCCGGACACCGGGTCAGGGTGCCACATCAGGTTTTGCCCGGAACGGGCGCTGACGGACAACCACCCGTCCGTGGGGACTCGCCGCGGAACGGCATGAACATGCCCCTCTTCGGGGAATACTCAACGGCCGTTGCACGCACGGCAGTTGACGGCCCGGCCTGGAACGCCCGGGTGTGTCCACGGCCGTGTTCGAGGGAAGCGGTGGGTCGGTGCTCCCCGTACACGTCCACCCTTTAGGGGACGCGGTGTCCGGCGGTCAGGCTGACCGCCGGACCAGCGAACCCCGGATGCCGGGGCGCCCGATCAGCCCTGGGGCCGCGACCGCAGACCCTCCAGCAGGATGTCGAGGAGCCGCGCCGAGGCCGCCGCCTGCTGGGCCGCGTCCGGCAGGGAGGGCGCGGCCGTCGCTATCACCAGCAGGACGTCCGACACGGACACGTCCGGCCGCAGCTGGCCCGCCGCACGCGCCCGCTCCACGAGCCGGCCCACCACGTCGAGCAGCGCCGCCGCACCCGCGTCGTCCACCGGGCCCGCCGCCACGGCCGGAGCCGGCTCGGACACCAGCCGCAGCTCACCCGTGCCCGGCTGCACCCGCTGCTGCGGCACCCGCGCCTCGTCGGACCCGCCCTCGTCGGCCACACCGACCCGCAGGACCTGCGGCGGCAGCAGCCGGCCCGCGCCGGACGCCACCGACGTGCGCAGGAAGCGCGACAGCGCCGACCACGGCTCGTCCTCCTGGCCGAGCGCGGCACGCGCCTGGTCGGTCAGCCGCGAGGTCTCCTCCTCGGCTATCCGCCGCACCAGGACGTCCTTGCTCGGGAAACGGCGGTACACCGTCCCGACGCCGACCCGCGCCCGGCGGGCCACGTCCTCCATCGGCGCGCCGTAGCCCAGTTCGCCGAAGACCTCACGCGCCGCGCGCAGCACGTGCTCCAGATTGCGCTGCGCGTCCACGCGCAGCGGCGTCGTACGCGACGACTCCCCGCGTCCGGCACCCGCGCTCATGGCGGAGCCCATCGCCCCGCCCGCCGGTGCGACGGCGGACGCGGAAGCCCATCGAGAATCCTGAACATGCATAAGTGATCCCCCGGTAATGACGTCTCCCCCCGGAGACACTCCCCGTCATTGCTAGCCGGAGCGTCGCGGAACAAGCCCGGGACAACGAGCCCGTCCCGTGTGTCTCACGGGCCCGATGAGCGCATCCCCCTGCACCCCGTCGACACACGAACATAGTTGAGAGGGGGTCAATTCAGAAGGGGCACGTTCCGCACGGAGCGCCCCTCGATCGGAGCACGGGTCGTTTACGTCCCGATTGCGCCACCCACACACCCCCGGCGCACCCCACCTGACCTGCATACTTGTGCGGCACTCCGGCAATTCGGCCAAATCACGGCCACGCCGGCGACCGGTCATACGAATCGTCGAGGCTGTGGACAAACGCAAGCGACGGGTGCGTCATGGGAGGGTGAAGGAACGTGCGCGCATTCTCGTTGTCGGCGGCGGCTACGTCGGGATGTACACGGCCCTGCGTCTCCAGCGCCGCCTCAGACGGGAACTGGCCCGGGGCGAGGCCGAGATCCACGTCGTCACACCGGACCCCTACATGACGTACCAGCCGTTCCTCCCCGAGGCGGCGGCCGGCTCCATCTCGCCGCGGCACGTCGTCGTCCCGCTGCGCGCCGTCCTCCCGCGGTGCCGCATCGTCCTCGGCGAGGTCACCGCCGTCGACCACGCCGCCCGCACCGCCACCGTGACCCCCCTCGCCTCCGAGGGCCACGCGGGCGGCGAGCGCATCGCCTACGACGAACTCGTCCTCGCCCCCGGCTCGGTCTCGCGCACCCTGCCCGTCCCCGGCCTCGCCGACCACGGCATCGGCTTCAAGACCGTCGAAGAGGCCATCGGCCTGCGCAACCACGTCATCGAACAGATGGACATCGCCTCCTCCACCCGCGACCCCGAGGTCCGCGACGCCGCCCTCACCTTCGTCTTCGTCGGCGGCGGCTACGCCGGCGTGGAGGCACTGGGCGAACTGGAGGACATGGCCCGCTACGCCACGCGGTACTACCACAACGTCCGGCCCGAGGACATGAGGTGGATCCTCGTCGAGGCCTCCGACCGGATCCTCCCCGAGGTCGGCGCCGACATGGGCCGCTACACCGTCTCCGAGCTGCGCCGCCGCAACATCGACGTACGGCTGCACACCCGCCTGGAGTCCTGCGTGGACCGCGTCGCCGTCCTCGACGACGGCTCCCGCTTCCCCACCCGCACCGTCGTGTGGACCGCCGGCGTCAGGCCCCACCCCGTCCTCGCCGCCACCGACCTGCCCCTCGACGAGCGCGGCCGGCTGAAGTGCACCCCGGAACTGACGGTCGACGGCACCACCCACGCGTGGGCCGCCGGAGACGCGGCCTCCGTCCCCGACGTCACCGCCCGCGAACCCGGCACCCTGTGCGCGCCCAACGCCCAGCACGCCCTGCGCCAGGCCAGGGTGCTCGGCGACAACATCGTCCACACCCTGCGCGGCGAGCCCCTGGAGACGTACGCGCACGCCTACGCCGGCTCCGTCGCCTCCCTCGGCTTCCACCAGGGCGTCGCCCAGGTCTACGGCCGCAGGCTCAAGGGCTACCCGGCCTGGTTCATGCACCGCGTCTACCACCTCAGCCGCGTGCCGACCGTCAACCGCAAGGCGCGCGTCCTCGCCGAATGGACCCTTTCAGGTCTCTTCAAGAGGGAGATCGTCTCGCTCGGTTCACTCGAACATCCGCGAGCCGAGTTCGAACTCGCGGCCGGTGGAAAGCATCCACACAGGCCCGAAGACGACCCGAAGGGGTCGTCCTGACCGGACCCAGGAACTCCCCGGCCGGGGCAGGCGTCTGACGGGTGTCGGCCGGGACGGCCGCCCTGCCAGACTGACCCCGACCGATCCCGGACGACCGGAGCCGGCCGAAGACGACGACACGAGGCAAGGATTCGTGAACTTCACGCGCTGGAGCGCCCGGCTCCCCGGAACGCAGCGCCGCGCCGCAGCGCGGACGGAACCCGCGGCGGCCCTCGCCCCGGACCGCCCGGGAGACGGCCCCGGAGCCGTCCCCGCGGCCCGTGTCGAGCAGCTCACCGACGGCGACCGCCCGATCCCCGCCCTGGACGAGCTGCCGGCCCGTGAGGTCCTCGACCGCGTCCCCGCCCTGGTCGCCCTCGTCCACGGCCCCGAGCACCGCCTCGCCTACGTCAACGACGCGTACGCCGCCGCCTTCGGCGCCCGCCTCACCGGCGAACCCGCGCGCGCGGCCCTCCCCGAACTGGCCGAGCTCGGCCTGCTCCCGCTCCTCGACCAGGTCCTGCGCAGCGGCCGCTCCCGCACGCTCAAGTCCCGCAAGGCCACCGACGGCCGCTCCTACACGTTCACCTGCACCCCGGTCGCCGAAGGAGACGGCGGCGTCCTCGTCTTCGCCACGGACGTCACCGACCACGCCGAGGCCGCCGAGCGCCTGCGCGCCAGCGAGCGCCGCCAGCGCGAGACGGCCGTCACCCTCCAGCGCTCCCTGCTCCCGCAGGAACTCGAGGAACCCGACGACCTGCGCATCGCCGCCACGTACCACCCCGGCGGCACCGAGGCCGCCGTCGGCGGCGACTGGTACGACGTCATCACCCTCGGCGGCGGCCGCACCGCCCTGGTGATCGGCGACGTCATGGGCCGAGGCGTCCGCGCGGCGGCCGTCATGGGCCAGCTCCGCACGGCCGTGCGCGCGTACGCCCGCCTCGACCTCCCCCCGCACGAGGTGCTCCAACTGCTGGACGGCCTCGCCATGGAGATCGACGCCAACCAGATCGCCACCTGCGTCTACGCCATCCACGACCCCAACGAGGGCCGCCTGGTCTACGCGTCCGCCGGGCACCTGCCGATCCTCGTCCGCGACGAGCACGGCGCGGTCCAGCGCGCCGACGAACCCACCGGGCCGCCCCTCGGCACCGGCGGCTGGATGCACGCGTCCGGCTCGATCGCCCTCAGCCCCGGCTCCACCGCCGTCCTCTACACCGACGGCCTGGTCGAACGCCGCGACAAGGACCTGGACGAGGGCATCGCCTCCCTGGCGCGCGCCCTCGCCGGCGCCACCGGCACCCCGCAGGTCGTCTGCGACCGCCTGGTGCGCTCCGCAGGCGTCACCGCCGACCACGACGACGACGTCGCCGTCCTCGTCCTCCAGCACCCGGCCCGCACCGGCCCCGACCACGAGCTCTTCCGCAACGCCGCGCTGGAGCTGCTCGGCGGCGTCGAGGCGGCCCCCCGCGCGCGTGCCTTCGCCTCCGGCGTCCTGACCAGCTGGCGCTTCCCGCCCGACCTGCACGACCACGGCGTCCTGGCCACCAGCGAACTCGTCGCGAACTCCCTGCAGCACGGCACCCCGCCCATGCGCCTGCGCCTGCGCCGCACCGACCGCCGCCTGATCATCGAGGTCACCGACGGCGACGACCATCTGCCGCGCCGCCGCCGCGCCGAACCGGCCGACGAGTCGGGCCGGGGCATCGCCATCGTCGCCAGCATCGCCTCGGCCTGGGGCTCCAGGCGCACCCCAGGCGGCGGCAAAGCGGTGTGGTGCGAGTTCCTCCTGCCCCGGACCCCCTAGAGCGTCACGCGCGGGCCGACTGCCCGGCCGGCGCGGCGGCCCCCTGGGCCACCACCCGGCTGCGGTGCAGCCACGGCTGGTCCTGCGCGACGGTCAGCTGCCGCCCCAGCCGCAGCGCCAGCCAGGTGATCCCCAGCGAGAACAGCAGGAACGTCACGACGTACGGCCCGTGCAGCGAGGCCGCCATCGGCCCGCCCACAGCCGGGCCCACCGCCAGCGCCAGCTGCTTGACCAGGGCGAACGCCGAGTTGTACTGCCCGGCCAGACCCGTCGGTGCCAGATCGGCGACCAGCGGGGCGACGGTCGGCGACAGCATGGCCTCACCCAGCCCGAACAGCGCGTACGTGGAGATGAACGCGGCGGTGGCCATCTCCTTGCTGCCGTTCCCGAGCCCCGCGTACGCCGCCGCGACCCACGCCACGGCCCAGATCAGCCCGACCGCGGCGATGACCCGCGTCCGCCGGCTGCGCTCGACGAACCGCAGGACGACGAACTGCGCCACCACGATCATCGCGGTGTTCGCCGCCAGCGCGGTGCCCAGCGCCGACGTCGACACCCCGGCCGCCTCCACGCCGTAGGCACTCAGCCCCGACTCGAACTGCCCGTAGCAGGCGAAGAACAGCACGAACCCCAGCACGCACAGCTGCACCATCTGCCGGTGCCGCAGCATCTGCTTCCAGCTGCCCTTGGCCGTACGGCCGTCCGGCGCCCCGCCGACCTGCGGCGCGCGCGGCATCCGCACGCTCGTCATCACCACGACCAGCACCAGGAACATCGCGGCCTCGATGGCGAACAGCAGGGTGAACGAGGACACGCTCGTCGTGTCGACGAGGTGCCCGCCGATCAGCCCGCCCACCCCGAGCCCGAGGTTCTGGAGGAAGAACTGCGTCGCGAACGCGCGTGACCGGGTCTCCGCGGTGGAGCAGTCCACGATCATCGTGGCGAGCGCCGGCTGCATCACGGCCTGCCCGGCGCCGAGCACGGCCGACGCCAGCAGCACGGTCGCCGCGCTCCCGGCGAGCCCGAGGCCCAGCGCTCCGACGGCGGCGGCGATCAGGGCGGCGAGCAGCACCGGCAGCGGGCCGCGCCGGACGATCGCCCGCCCGGCGAACGGCAGCACGACCAGCGCGGCCACGGCGAAGACGGCGAGAACCAGCCCCGCCGTCATGGCACCCAGTCCCCGTACCTGCGCCACATAGACGTACAGGTAGGGGACCGTGAAACCGAGCCCGAACGCGCTGAGTGCGTTGCCCACGTGAATCCGGCGCATCGCTGCGCCCATCGCCCTGGTCACGTTCACCTCTCTTCTGGCAGACCTTGATGCAGGCCTGAAGACTTCGAACCTAAACTTCGAAGCTAAAGAGTACACAATCAAGGACTTCAACGCAGCAGGGGCGTGCCATACTCCCCCCATGGGCGACCCCGACATCGGCGAACCGACGCTCGAAGAGCAGATCGCCGCCTACCAGCGCGAGTTCCAGGACCTCGACCCCCAGGTCGAGAAGATCGTCTCTGCCCTGTCCCGGCTGAACCGGCGCATGAACGTCGCCTACGGACGGCAGACCGCCGCCCTCGGGATCAGCAACACGGACTGGGAGGTCCTGAAGGCCCTGGTCCTCTCCGGTGCCCCCTACCGGATGGGACCCGGCGAGCTCGCCAAGGGCCTCGGCCTCACGCCGGCGGCGATGACCCACCGGATCGACCGTATGGTCACCGAGGGTCTGGTCACCCGGGAGCGCGACGAGACCAACCGCGTCCGCGTCATCGTCGAGCTGACCGCCGAAGGGCGCGCGAAGTGGCTCGAGGCGATGCGCCTCGCGACCGTCTTCGAGGAGGACCTCCTCCAGGACCTCTCCCCTGAGGAGCGCGCGACCCTGGGCGAAGCGCTCACGCGCCTGCTCCGCCGGGTGGAGGACGCCCAGCCCGACGCGGGCGGTCGACTCACCGACCTGGACTGACGAGGGCTCCGCCCCGGTCGTAAAAGATCTTGACAGGGGGTGCTTGACACCGCTCTGCGCGATCCGTAAGGTTCTTCGGGTTGCCACGGAGCCGTAACGGTTCTGCGACAGCACCTCCCGCCGCGAAAGCGGCATCAAACCACCAGCACGATCTCCCTGACGGGTCGATTTCGGCGTGCCCGAATTCAATTCGAATAGGGGGCCGGCAGCCCGATTGGGAATCGCCGGAAGGATCCGCTAAGGTTTGAGACGTCGGAACGGCCCAACGGCCGGGAGGACGAACCCCGCTGACTGGGGATCAGGACCGAAAAGGATCTGGTAAAGTCGGAACCGCCGGAAAGGGAA
>NZ_JBHWJK010000039.1:0-4040 GCF_042731455.1 Streptomyces sp. NPDC059852
GCTCGGAGATGTGTATAAGAGACAGAGGCAGCGGCGCACCAGATCCAGCGTGCGCTCCGTGACCGTGTCGAGGGGGGCGCCCCCCTCGACGGCGGCCAGGGCCGTGTGGAGCATGCCGGCGACGAGGTCCGCCGTGAGGGCGGGTTCGGGGGCGCCGAGTTCCCGGACCGCCGCGCGGAACGGCTCCACCTGGCGCAGATGGAGCTCCATCAGACGCTCCTGGCAGGCGGGCGGGAGACCGGCGTTCATGAGCGCGGCGGCCGGCCGGTGGGCGCCTTCGGCACCGAGGCGCAGGCACTCCCGGAAGAACGCCTCGACGCGTTCCAGCGGGCCGTCCGCCCCGGCCAGGGCGCGCGCGAGGGCCTCGTCGGAGCGCCGGAACGCCTCCTCGGTGACGGTGGCCAGCAGGGCCGCCGAGGAGTCGAAGTACTGGTACACGCTGGACCGCGCGAGGCCGGCCCGGGCGCCGACGGCCGCCGGGGTGACGGCCGCGGCACCCTCGTGCACCAGGAGCTCGATCGCCGCCCCGATCAGCGCCTCGCGCTGCTGCGCGCGGTGTTCGGCGACGGTGGAGGCGTTGATCTTCGGCATACGGGCGGGGCTCCTGGGTGGCGGACTGGGCCGGGGCCGGGGCGCCGGCCCGCCGCCCGGTCAGGACAGCCGGCCGTCGACCATCTCGTGGACCCGGTCGGCGGCGTCCATTATCGCCGTGTCGTGGGTGACCATGACCGTCGCGGTGCCGTGGCGGTGGGTCTGCTCGGCGATCAGCCGTACCGCCTCCGCCGAGCGCTCGCGGTCCAGCGCCGAGGTGGGCTCGTCGACCAGGAGGACGGCGGGCGACGTCATCAGGGCGCGGGCGAGCCCCGCGCGCTGGCGTTCGCCGCCGGACAGCTGGTGCGGGCGGGAGCCGGCGCGGTGGGCGAGGCCGACCGCCTCGATGAGTTCGTCGGCCCGGGTCCGGCCCGTCGCGTCGAGGCGTCCGTCGATGTGCAGGGGCAGCAGGAGCTGTTCCCGAACGGTCAGGGAGGCGAGCAGGTTCGACTGCTGGAAGACGAAGCCGATGTGGCGCCGGCGGGCGGCCGTGCGGTCCTTGTCCGGCAGGGCGGTCAGCTCGGTGCCGGCGATGTGGACCGTGCCCGAGGTGGGCCGCTGGAGACCGCCGGCGCCGGCGAGCAGGCTGGACTTGCCGGATCCCGAGGGGCCGACGACCGCCACGAACTCGCCTGGTGCGACGGTCAGTTCGACGTGGTCGAGGGCCGTGACGGCCCGACGTGGTGGCCCGGGTCCTGGAGGCCGCCTGCGCCGTGTGACACGGTGAGGGCGGGACACCGGATGCATCGGCGGGACCGGAGTGGGCCGTACCGTGCGCCACTTCGGTCCCGCGCCGGTCAGTTGCTAGTAGCGCGGTTCTAGAATGATCGCGCTGGTGGCACGGGACCGATGACGGACGGCGACAGGGTGGCGGCATGACGGGGAACGCACGGCGGAGCGAGGGCACCAGGGGCACGCGGCAGGCGCGCTCGGACAGGAGCCGGGAACAGATCCTGCTGGCGGCGCTGGACCTGGCGCTGGAGCACGGCTACCAGGGCACGACCATGGCCGCGGTCAGCGCGTCCTCCGGTCTGCCGATCGGTTCGGTCTACTGGCACTTCAAGAGCAAGGAACAGCTCTTCGTCGCCCTGCTCGAGCACTGCTACAAGGCCTGGATGGAGCTTCACGCCGGCCCGGAGGGGCTGCGCCGCAAGCTGTCCCGCGGCATCGCCGGCCTGTCCGGCGCCGACCCCGAGCACTACACGAAGGAGGAGGCCCTGCTCAAGGCCGCCGCCATCTGGGCTCTGAGCAGGCAGCTGGGCGGCCTGGGCGAGGACAACGAGGTCCGCGCGGCGTACCTGCGGATGCGGGTGGAGATGTTCAAGGTGGACGTCGAGCGGATCACCGAGTCCGTCCCCGCGGACGTCGTCGAGCGCTTCCCGGACCTGCCCACCAGACTCACCGTGCTGAGTCTGGCGCTGACCGACGGCTTCTACGTGCACGCCAACTCCGACGTGCACCTGGAGCTGGACTTCGCCGAGTACGCGGACATGGCCGCGCGGGCCCTGGAGGGCCTGGTGGACGACTACGCCCGCCAGGCCGCCGAGGAGCGGAAGTAGTCACACGCCGCGGGTGAGTCCGCCGTCGACGCGCAGGTTCTGCCCGGTGGTGTAGGTGGCGTCGCAGGCCACGAAGGCCACGGTCCGCGCGATCTCCTCGAAGGCGGCCGCCCGGCCGAGGGGGATCGCGGAGGTCCACGCGTCCGGAACGGTCTCCGGGTCGGCGACGGTGTACCCCGGCAGCACGTTGTTGATGCGGATGCCGTCCGCGGCCACCTCGTCCGCCCACAGCTTGGTCCAGGTCGTCATCGCGGCCCGGGCGACCATCGAGGTGGGGAAGCGGGGCGAGGGCTCGGCGGGGCTGGCCGAGGAGATGTTGACGATGCTGCCGCCGCCCTGGGCGCGCATCGGCGCCAGGGCGGCGCGGCAGGCCCGCACCACGTTGTGGAAGTACAGGTCGAAGCCGGTGGCCCAGTCGTCGTCGGTCAGCTCCCGCAGCTTCCCCTTCGGGCCGTGACCGGCGCTGTTGACCAGCACGTCCAGCCGTCCCCAGACGGAGACCACCCGCTCGACGGCCTCCTCGACGACGCCGGCCCGGGTGTAGTCGCCGCGGACGGCGAGGCCGCCGAGCTCGTCGGCCAGCGCGACCGCCCCTTCGCCGCGCGCCAGGACCGCCACGCGGTGGCCGCGCGCGGCCAGTTCGCGCGCGGACGCGGCGCCGATGCCGCTGCTTCCGGCGATCACGAGGGCGGTGGGAGGTGTTGCGGTCATGGTGCGCCACTCCTGGTACGGAGCCGCGTCAGAACGACCCCTCTAGAATCTGCGTTCCAATCGAACGTAACCGGCGTCCGGCCCGACCGTCAGCAACCGGAAGGACCGGCCACCCGGCGCCCACCGGGACGCGGGTACCGGGCCATCGATGAAGTCCGGCGGGAATCGCCGTAGTTGATCACTTCGATCACCACGGTGTGTGAAGCTGTCCCCATGGAATCCTCGGAATCTTCGCCCGCCGACATCGTGGCGCGGCTGCAGACCGATCGCCCCCATTCGGCGCGGGTCTGGAACTACCTGCTGGGCGGCAAGGACAACTACCAGGTCGACAGCGAGGTCGGCGACGCCATCCTGTCCACGTTCCCGGAGTTCGCCGCAGTCGCCCGGCTGCAGCGGCGGTTCCTGGCGCGTGCGGTGCGCTTCCTGGTGCGGGAGGCCGGCATCCGGCAGTTCCTGGACATCGGGACGGGCCTGCCCACCGCGGACAACACGCACGAGCTGGCCCAGCGCATCGCGCCCGAGAGCCGGATCGTGTACGTGGACAACGACCCGCTCGTGCTGGTGCACGCCGAGGCGCTGCTCACCAGCAGCAACGAGGGGGCCTGCGCCTATGTGGACGCGGACGTCCGCGACCCGGAGCGCATCCTGGCCGAGGCCACCAAGACGCTCGACTTCAGCCGCCCGGTCGCCCTCACCATGCTGGGCATCATGGGGCAGATCTCGGACGACGACCGTCCCGCGGAGCTGGTGAGCGCCCTGCTCGCCGGGCTGCCCGCGGGCAGCTATCTGGCGCTGAGCGACGGCACGAACACCAACGAGGCGCTGAACACGGCGGTCGCGGCGTACAACCAGCAGTCGGCGAACACCTACCACCTCCGGTCGCCGCAGGAGATCGCCTCCTACTTCGACGGCCTGGCCCTGGTCGAGCCCGGGGTCGTCGCCACGGCCTCCTGGCGGCCGGACCCCGACGCACCGGAGGCGGACGCGCCCGACGTCTCCGTCGCCGGGGTCGCGATCAAGAACTGATCGGACGGACAGCGGGTCCAGAAGGAGAGAGGGGGGCGGGCCCCAGCCCGGGGCCCCGTACGGGGGCTCCACCCAGGGGGGGTGGTCCGCCCCGCGTAGCGGGGGGCCGACCCCGGGGGGGCGGCCGGGGGGGGGGGGCACCCCCCCTCGCAC
>NZ_JBHWJK010000039.1:4050-58906 GCF_042731455.1 Streptomyces sp. NPDC059852
CGGGGGGGGCCAAAAATATATATATGGGTCGTCACCGGGGGACATAACGGTGCGGGCGCGCCCCCCACGGCCCGGCCCCCTCTTCGGCTCTCTCCCCGGAGGTGGGATCAGCCGCCGCTCTTCCGGCGGAACGACCGCTGGCTCGCGGCCGGGCCGTGGGCCGAACGCACCTTCGACGCGTTCGCGTGCCCGGCGACCTCGGCCGCGTCGGCCTGGGCACCGCGCCTGCGCGCCAGGGCCTCACGGAACTTGCGCTTCAGGTCGTATGCGCCGTCGTCGTCCGGTGTCAGCGAGGACGTCTCGGCGTCGGCCGGTTCCGAACCTTCCGTGGCGGGCTGCTCTGCGGTCATGGTGACCTCCTGGGTTCGGCGGGACGGGCGGGCCCAGCTTGTCATGCCGGGACGCCGTCAGGGGCGTTCGCGTGGCCGTTCCAGGTGATGCCCCGTCATTCCGGCCACATGGCGGGGGCGTTCAGGCCACGGGCCTCCGCCACGGCCGCCGACGGTCCCGCGCATCACCGCGCAGGCGTACGAGCGGTTCGGCACACCGGGCCGCCTCCACACGTCGCCCACGCGGTGGCCTCGCCCGACGGTCGTCCGTGCGGCGCGCCGCCACGTTTCACCTCCGGCCCGCCGGGTCACCCGGCGCCGGCGGGCGCCCGCTCCGGGAACCCCGCCGGCCCGGCGCCCGGCGACGACGGAGGGATCACACGCATGACATCGCACGACGCACCCGGCACGGCCCTCGTGACGGGGGCCTCCTCCGGGATCGGCTGGGAGTACGCGACCCGGCTGGCCGGACGCGGCCGGAACCTGGTCCTGGTGGCCCGGCGGGCCGAGCGCCTGGAGGCCCTGGCGCGGGACTTGCGCGCGGACGGCGTGACCGGCGTCGAGACGCTGGTGGCGGATCTCGCCGACCCGGACGACCTGGCCCGCGTCGCGGAGCGGGTGTCCGGCGACGACGTGGACCTGCTGGTGAACAACGCCGGCATCAACGGCTACGGACCGTTCGCCGAGGCCGACGCCACCCTCCTCGACCGCGTGCTGAGGGTGAACGTCGTGGCCCTGACGGCGCTCACACGGGCCGCGGTGCCGGGCATGCTGACGCGCGGCCGGGGTGCCGTGATCAACGTGGCGTCCCTGCTGGCGTTCGCCGGCGACCTGCCGCCCGACCCACTCCCCCGGCGGGCCGTCTACGCGGGTACGAAGGGCTACGCGGTGACCTTCACGCGCACCCTCGCCGCGGAACTGGCCGGCACGCCGGTACGGCTCCAGGTCGTCTGCCCCGGTCTGACGGCGACCGAGTTCCACCTGGGCGCCGGGGCCACCCCGGTGAGCGGCGAACGCCGCACCCACGACGAGGGCGGCATGCCGCCGGAGGACGTGGTCACGGCCTCCCTCGCGGCCCTGGAGACCGGCGAGGTCGTCTGCGTCCCCGGCCTGACGGACCCGGACGCGGTGTCCCAGCTGGCCTCGGCGGAACTGGAAGTGCGCAGGGGGTCGGGTGGGCGGGCGGCGGAGCGCTATCGGCGCGGGGCTGCGTAGCCCGGTCCCCCGCGACCCTCCGGCCGGCTAGGTCTCTCTGGGTGTGTCCTCCGTCGCGACCGCTCCCCAGGCGGGAAGCGCCTCACCCCGGGACGCGCTGATCCGGGTCACCTCGCACCGCATCCTCCGGACGGCGGCGAAGAGGCGCCGACCGGCCTCCGGAGCGTCCTCAGGGGGGAACGAGATCCGGATCTGGTGCGGACGGGCCATGTCGTACGTCAGCAGCCAGTCCGTACCGACGGTGGCGAAGTGATCCTGGCCCGCGTCGCCCTGTTCCGATCGCCAGGTGCCCCGGTCCACGGTCGGCGCCAGCGCGTCCCGCAGGATCGCCAGGCGTCGCTCGTGATCGAGGGGGCCCTCCGTGAGGCGCAGGCAACGGTGAAGACGGGGCCGGAACGCGGTGAACCAGGGGGCCGGCCCCGGCTCCATGTCCGCGAGCAGCCGGGAGCTCACGCGTCCCCTGGCCCACTCCTCGATGAACGCCGCGGTACCCATGGGATGCGTCTCGTACCGGCCGTCCCTGCTCCACACCACGACGGGCCAGCGGTCGGGGGTGCCCGTGGTGAGCCAGCAGAGCCGGTCGGCGTCGATCGTGCCGCCCCAGATCAGCAGTCCGCCCGGAGCCGGATGGAGAGGGTACGGGGAGCGTTCCCGGTCCCTCTCCGCCGTACCCGACCGCCTGCCGCTCTGCCATGCCAGACCGTTGTACCGGCTGGTGCCGAACGGGGTGTGGAGCCGGAGGTAGTCGCAGAACTCGCCCCAGCCGTAGGCCGCGACGAGGTGCCTGTAGTCCCCGGGCAGCCGTGTCCCGAGCGCGGCCTCGCCGGCCGGCCAGTCTCCTCGGGCGTCGACGGGCACCGTGGGTGGGGTCACGAAGCGTGCCAGGCTCGCGGCGGTCTCCGTCATGGCACGTCGTAGCGCACGAGCGCACGGGCGAAGGGCTCGCCCGTGCGGCGGGCGTACGTCAGCCGTGCGCGTACCTCCCGCAGCGTGCGCGGACGGAACCCCGGCCCGCCGCAGCAGCTCTTGTGGAAGCGGACGCCCGCGTGGAGCAGGACGCCGAGCACGCGCCACGCCTCGCGGTCCCGGCGTGGCGGCGCGGCGAACGCCGACCCCGCGTGGATCAGCGTCCGCGCACAGCGCGGGCAGACCCGGCGGGGCCGGTCCCTGTCGTAGGGCTGCTTGTACGAAGCCCTGCAGGGGAGGCAGACGAAGGCGGTTTTGCCGTGGGACATGCCGTCAGACTAGGTGTCCGCCCGGACGCACTCGACAGATTTTCCCGGCGGCGCCGCCTCGCCCCGTCACTCCAGCGCGGTGGGCCGCCGCCACGCGCGCATCGCCTCCGACGCGTTCCGCAGCGGGCGCAGGCGGTACGTGTAGGAGTAGTCCCGGTCGGCGAACAGCTTGTACTCGTCGTGCGTGTGCGCGCCCCAGCTGTCGTCGCCGCCGACGCCCATCTGGCGGTGGGCGATCCGCAGGACGGCCTCCTCGCGCGGGGTCAGCTGGTAGGCGTGGCGGGCGCCGGTCGACAGGTCCTCGGGGGTGAAGTGCGAGGCGTTGACCTCGACGAGGGGTTCGCCGGTGACGAGGAGGCCCGGGCCGTGGCCGCCGGTGAGGGCGAACCAGCGGACGTCGGTCCGGTTGCCGTTCTCCTGCGGGCGCAGATAGGGGGTGCCCTGGCCCGGGACGGTGCCCGAGTACAGGCCGACGTCGGTGGCGTCGTTACGGTCCCAGTGGTTCTCCTCGGGGCCGCGTCCGTAGTAGCGCAGCTTCTCCAGCCGGGCCGGCAGGAGGAGAAGGGTGCCGACCTCGGGGATGTACGGGAGTGAGGCCGCGCCCGGGTGGAGGGTGTTGTCGACCTTGATCTCGCCGTTGCCGAAGACGGTGTACGTGGTGGTGTACGTCGACGGGGTGGTGGTGGGCAGGGTGCCGGTGACCTCGATCTCCACCGCCCGGTCCCGCACGGCGCGCACGGTGACGTCCGTGACCTCGCGGTGGGTGCCGGCGTCGCGCCAGGTCTGGTTGCGGGTGTGCTGGCCGTTGCCCCGGTCGTTGTCGGTGGGGGCCCGCCAGAAGTTCGGGGCGGGGCCGGAGACGAGCAGGGGGGCGCCGTCCGCCTCGTACGACGTGATGACGCCGGTCGACTTGTCGATGGTCGCCGAGAAGTTCCGGCCCTTGACGGTGACGGCCTTCTCGCCGTCGGTGTGGCGCACGGCGGGGACGCTCGCGAGCGGGACCGGGGTCACCGCGGGGGCGTCCGCGTCGACCGGGAGCTGCTTCCCGGCGATCTCGAAGCCGGGCTCGGCCCATTTCGTGCGTTCCCGGGTGGTGAACGACAGCCGCAGGAAGTACTCGGTGCCCGGTGCCGGCTTTCTCGGCACGTCGAAGGGGACGGTGATCCGCTTGCTGGACAGCGGTGCCACGTCCAGCTGGGACCGGCTGAGGCGGCCGTGCCGGACGACCTCGCCGTCGGCCACCAGCTCCCACCGTCCGTCGAAGGCACGGAGGTTCGTGAACAGGTACTCGTTGGTGAGGGTGAGCGCGGCGCCGGGCGCGAGCGCCTCGCCGTCGGCGGGGGCGGCGTCGATCGCCTGGTACACCCGCTTGACCTCGGCCGACTTGCCGGTGAGTGTCCGGTCGGCGGTGACGATGCCGTCCCCGGAGAACGCCCCGTCGTTGGGGATGTCGCCCCAGTCGCCGCCGTAGGCGAGGAACGTCTTGTCGCGGGGGCGGCGTTCGGTGACCTGGACGGTGGCCGCGTCGAACCAGAACCGTACGCCGTCGTCGCCGCTCCCCCGTCCCTCGTCGGCCAGTTCGGCGGCGCTCAGGGCGCGGGCGTACACGCGGGCCCGTCGTACGGTGCCGCTGAACTCGCGGGTCGGGTTGTCGACGTCGGTGCACAGGGCGAGCGGCGCGGTGTTGTTCGCGGGGCGGCGGGTGGTGGTGCGGGTGGCGCGGACCTGTCCGTCGACGTACAGGGTGAGGGTGCCGGCGGTCGCGTCGAAGACGCCCGCGACGTGGTGCTCGCGGCCGGTCCAGTCGCCCGGCAGTCCCCAGTTCACCGCGGTCCACTGCCCGTCGGAGTACAGGAAGAACTCCAGGGCCCGGTCGCTCTGTTTGAGGGCGTACTGGGTGTCGCCCTTGGCGATGACCGGTTGGTGGCCGCCGGTGTGGCGGGGGGTGATCCAGGCTTCGAGGGTGAGGGAGCCGGTGAGGTCGAGGCCCTTGTCGCGGGCGAAGACGGTGCCGCCGGAGACGCCCTCGCCGCGGGTGAACGTGCCGGCGGGGGCGACGGTCTCGCCGCGCAGGGCGGCCGGGCCGGACTCGGTGAACAGGGTGCGCGCGGGGGTGGGCCACTCGAGAGCCTGGTCGGCGAAGTCCCAGATCCAGCCGCCCTGGAGGACGTCGTGGCGGCGTACGACGTCCCAGTACTTCTTGAAGTTGCCGCTGGAGTTCCCCATGGCGTGCGAGTACTCGATCATCACGTACGGCCGCCGGTCGGCGGTGTCCGCGGCGCGGGCCTCGACGCGTGCGGGGCTCTCGTACATCGCGGAGCGGATGTCGCTGACGCCGGGCCGGTCGTCGCCCTCGTACTGGATGACGCGGGTGGGGTCGTAGGAGCGGATCCA
Organism: Streptomyces sp. NPDC059852; assembly: GCF_042731455.1. NCBI lineage: Bacteria > Bacillati > Actinomycetota > Actinomycetes > Kitasatosporales > Streptomycetaceae > Streptomyces > Streptomyces sp. NPDC059852. Next base: position 9,224 of record NZ_JBHWJK010000039.1, read on the forward strand.
GTCGTGCATGGCGCGGAAGGTGCTGCCGCCGCCGGCCTCGTTGCCCAGCGACCAGATGACCACGGCGGCGTGGTTCTTGTCGCGGTGGACCATGGCTCGGGCCCGGGCCACGCACGCCGTGGTCCACTCGGGCTGGTCGCCGGGGTAGCGGTCGCGGATGCCGTGGGTCTCCAGGTTGGTCTCGCCGACGAGGTACAGGCCGTACTCGTCGGCGAGTTCGAGCCACTGCGGGTTGTTGGGGTAGTGCGAGGTGCGGACGCTGTTGATGTTGAGGCGTTTGATGACCTCGATGTCCTTGACCATGTCGGCGCGGGTGAGGGCCGAGCCGTGGACCGGGTGCATCTCGTGGCGGTTGGTCCCGCGGAAGGAGACGGGCTTGCCGTTGATGCGCATCAGGCCGTCCTTGAGGGCGAACTCCCGTACGCCGACCCGGTGGGAGAGGGTCTCCACCACCTTGCCCGCCGGGTCGCGCAGGCGGAGCACGGCCGTGTAGAGGTACGGGTCCTCGGCGGACCAAAGCCGCGGGTGGGGCAGGGACTTCGCGGCCTCCACGGTCTTCTCGCCGCCGGCGTCGAGGGTGGCCGTCTGCCGTAGCGGCCGGGACCACACCGGGTGCCCGTCCGCGTCGTACAGCTGGGTCTCCACGGTGTACTCGCCGGCGCCCCGCCCGCCGTAGTCGCGGACGCTCGCGGTCACCGACAGTTCGGCCGCCGTGTAGTCGTCGCTCAGCGGTGTGGTGAGGCGGAAGTCGCGCAGGTGCACGGGCGGCGTGGAGTACAGGTGGACGGACCGGAAGATGCCGCTGAGGCGGATCATGTCCTGGTCCTCCAGCCAGTCGCCGTCGGAGTAGCGGTAGACCTCGACGGCGATCTGGTTGGTGCCCGGCCGCAGATACGGGGTGATGTCGTACTCGGCGGGGTCGTAGGAGTCCTCGTGGTAGCCGGCGAGCTGCCCGTTGATCCATACGTAGTGGGCGGACTTGACGCCCTCGAAGTGCAGGAAGGTCCGGCGTCCCGCCCAGTCGCGGGGGACGGTGAACGTGCGCCGGTACTGGCCGACGGGGTTGTAGCGGGTGGGGGCGGCGGGTGGCTGCGCGTCCTCGCCGAGCCCGTTGGGGCCCCACCAGGGGTAGGTGATGTTGACGTAGATCGGCCGGTCCCAGCCGTGCAGTTGCCAGGCCGACGGGACGGGGATCGTGTCCCAGTCGCGGTCGTCGAGGTCGGTGCGGTGGAAGTCGGTGTCCCGGTCCTCGGGCCGCTCGGCGTACGCGAACTTCCAGGTGCCGTCGAGGCTCAGCCGGTACGGCGAACGGGTGCGGTCGGCGGCGAGGGCCTGCCGGACGTCGGCGTACGGCATGAGCGTGGTGTGCGGGGGCTCGGCGCCGACCTGGAAGAGGCCCATGGCGCCGTTCCATTCGGGCGGTTCGGCGCCGGTGCCGCTCCCGTCGGCCGCGTACGCCGCGGCGGAGGTGCCGGACACGGCGAGCGCGCCGAGCAGGGCGGCGCCGCCCTCCAGCAGACGGCGGCGGCTGACCGGGACGCGGGGCAGGGGCGACGGGCCGGCGGGAGTGGGGGGAGTGATCGGCATCGACGGCGGCCTTCCTCTGGACGACGGTGCGGCGCTGCACGGTGGTGAGGGAGCGTCAGATCATGTGCGGTGCTGTGGGGAAACCGAACGCACCCTAGGTCGCCGACCCGGTGGAAGCAATGATGCTGTCGTTGTCTGTTGGTTCCTGAGGGGTGTGCGGGCCGACCTTGGCCGAAAGCGGTTGCTGGAACTGGGTGCGGTACAGCTCGGCGTAGCGCCCGCCGGCCGCCAACAGCTCCTCGTGCGTGCCGCGTTCGGCGATCCGTCCGCCCTCGACGACGAGGATGAGGTCCGCCGTGCGCACGGTGGACAGCCGGTGGGCGATGACGAGCGCGGTCCGTCCCTGAAGCGCCTCGGCGAGGGCCTCCTGGACGGCCGCCTCGGAGGTGTTGTCGAGGTGGGCGGTGGCCTCGTCGAGGACGACGACGCGCTGGCCCGCCAGGAGCAGCCGGGCGATCGTCATGCGCTGCCGCTCGCCGCCGGACAGGCGGTAGCCGCGCTCGCCGACGACGGTGTCGAGGCCGTCGGGCAGGGACCGGACGAGGCCGTCGAGGCGGGCGCGGCGCAGCGCGTCCCAGAGCGCGGTGTCGTCCGCCGAGGGGCGGGCCAGCAGCAGGTTGGCGCGGACGGTGTCGTGGAAGAGGTGCCCGTCCTGCGTGACCATGCCGAGCGTGGTCCGCAGCGACGCGGCGCTCAGGTCGCGCACATCGACCCCGCCGAGGCGTACGGCGCCCGCGTCGACGTCGTACAGGCGCGGCAGGAGCTGGGCGATGGTGGACTTGCCGGCGCCGGACGAGCCGACCAGGGCGACGGTCTGTCCCGGTTCGGCGCGGAAGGAGACGCCGCGCAGGACCTCGTCGCCGCCGCGGGTGTTCAGGGTCGCGACCTCCTCCAGGGAGGCGAGGGAGACCTTGTCGGCGGACGGGTAGCCGAAGCGCACGCCGTCGAACTCGACGGACACCGGGCCGTCGGGAACGTCCCGGGCGTCCGGCTTCTCCTCGATGAGCGGCCGCAGGTCGAGCACTTCGAAGACGCGCTCGAAGCTGACGAGGGCGCTCATGACCTCGACGCGGGCGCCGGCGAGCGCGGTGAGCGGCGCGTACATCCGGGTCAGCAGGAGCGCGAGGGAGACGACGGCGCCGGCCTCCAGGGTGCCGCGCAGCGCGAACCAGCCGCCGAGGCCGTAGACGAGGGCGAGGGCCAGGGCGGAGACCAGGGTGAGCGCGGTGATGAACACGGACTGGGCGGTGGCGGTGCGCACCCCGATCTCGGCGACGCGGCGGGCGCGGGCGGCGAACTCCTCCGATTCCTGTTCCGGGCGTCCGAACAGCTTGACCAGGGTGGCGCCGGGCGCCGAGAAGCGTTCGGTCATCCGGGTGCCCATCGCCGCGTTGAGTGTGGCCGCCTCGCGCTGCATCCGGGCCATGCGGTGGCCCATGCGCCGCGCCGGGACGACGAAGACCGGGAGCAGGACGAGGGAGAGCAGGGTGATCTGCCAGGAGAGGGTGAGCATGACGGCCAGGGTGAGGACCAGGGTGACGAGGTTGCTGACCACGCCGGACAGGGTGTTGCTGAAAGCGCGCTGGGCGCCGATGACGTCGTTGTTGAGGCGGGAGACCAGCGCTCCGGTGCGGGTGCGGGTGAAGAAGGCGACGGGCATGCGCTGTACGTGGTCGAAGACGGCCGTGCGCAGATCGAGGATGAGTCCCTCGCCCAGCCTGGCCGACAGGCGTCTGCCGAGGATGCCGAGGGCGGCCTCGGCGACCGCGATCACCGCGATCAGCAGGGCGAGGCGGACGACGGCGTCCTCGTCGCCGCCGCGGACGATCGTGTCGACGACGTCCCCGGCGAGGACGGGGGTGGCGACGGCCAGCAGCGCGGTCAGCACCCCCAGCACGACGAACAGCGCGATCCTGCGGCGGTGGGGGCGGGCGAAGGCGGCGATACGGCGCAGCGTGACGCGACTGAAGGGGCGGCGCTCCCGTTCGGCGCTCATGACGCTGTGCAGCTGGGTCCAGGCGGTCGTTTCCATGCTCATGCGGGAAACCTAGGACCTCGAGCAATGTTGAGGTCAAGGCCGACGCGATCCGGGCAGGTGTGCGATCTCCGGTGGTAGGCGGCCGGGCCGCTCAGTACCGTACGAGATCCGTCCAGGGACAGGGAAAGGACCCCGCCATGCCGGTCCGCGTCGAGCGTCAGGGGCACGTCACCACGGTCGTCCTCTCCCGTCCGGAGGTGCGCAACGCCGTGGACGGGCCGACGGCCACCGCGCTCGCCGCGGCCTTCCGCGCGTTCGAGGCGGACGACGAGGCGCGGGTGGCGGTGTTGTGGGGTGAGGGCGGCACGTTCTGCGCGGGCGCGGACCTCAAGGCGATGGGCGCCGGGCGGGGCAACCGGGTCGCCGAGGACGGCGACGGGCCGATGGGGCCGACGCGGCTGCGGCTGTCGAAGCCGGTGATCGCGGCGGTCTCCGGACACGCCGTGGCGGGCGGTCTCGAACTGGCCCTGTGGTGCGATCTGCGGGTCGCCGAGGAGGACGCCGTGTTCGGCGTGTTCTGCCGCCGCTGGGGCGTGCCGCTGATCGACGGCGGCACGGTACGGCTGCCCCGCCTGATCGGTACGAGCCGCGCGATGGACCTGATCCTGACCGGGCGGCCGGTGCCGGCGGCGGAGGCGCACGCCATCGGGCTGGCCAACCGTGTCGTCCCGGCGGGGCGTGCCCGCGCCGAGGCGGAGGAACTGGCCGCCGCCCTGGCCGAGTTCCCCCAGGACTGCCTGCGGGCCGACCGGGCGTCGGTGCTCGACCAGGAGGGGCTCGACGAGACGGCCGCGATGCGGAGTGAACTCCGGTACGGCATGGAGGTGTTGGCGGAGGGCATGGAGGGTGCGGCCCGCTTCGCGGCGGGCGCCGGACGGCACGGGTCGTTCACGGACAGGTGACGAGGCACGGGCGCCGGGCACGCGCCCCGACCGCGCCTCTGTACGACACCGATGCCCCGGTCGCGCCTCGAAGGCGGCGGGCGTTGCGGGGAGAATGCCCGGAAGCGGCCGGTGCGGCCGCCGCCGGGCACGAACTGTTGTGCGCGATACGGCAGGATGAGCCCGCGCGCCGGACACGGGGGACGACGGGGGCGGCGCGACGGCACATCGCGGAATCGAGCAGGGGACAACGTGACGACACCTCATATCGCGCCGCCGGCGGCGCCGCCGGCCACCGCCTTCCACCCCGGGGGTGACCGGTGAAGCGCGCGCTCACGGTGGACGACCTGGTGATGGGCGGGATCGCGCTCGCGGCGGGCCTGCTGGCGGCGCTCGCGCTGCGCGTCCTGTTCCGCTGGCTGCGCAAGCACGCCGACCGCACCCGCTGGAGCGGTGACGACCTGATCGTGGACGTGCTGCGGACCGTGGTGCCGTGGGCGGCGTTCCTCGGCGGCGCTGCCTCGGCGGGTGCGGCGCTGCCGCTCACCCGGACGGTGCAGCGGCACGTGAACCAGTCGCTGACGGTGGTGCTCATCTTCGTGGTGACGCTGGCGGCGGCGCGCGGGATCGCCGGGGTGATGCGGTCGGTCACGCAGTCCCGCCCCGGGGTCGCCGGCTCCGCGACGATCTTCGTCAACATCACCCGGGTGCTGGTGCTGGCCATCGGGTTCCTGGTGGTGCTGCAGACGCTGGGCATCTCCATAGCGCCGATGCTGACCGCGCTGGGCGTCGGTGGTCTGGCGGTGGCGCTGGCGCTCCAGGACACCCTGGCGAACCTCTTCGCGGGCATCCACATCCTGGCCTCGAAGACGGTCCAGCCCGGCGACTACATCCGGCTCGCCAGCGGCGAGGAGGGCTACGTCGAGGACATCAACTGGCGTCAGACGACCGTGCGGGCGCTCTCCAACAACCTGATCGTCATCCCCAACGGGGCGCTCGCGAAGACGAACATGACCAACTTCATGCGTCCCGAGCAGCAGTTGACGATCCTGGTGCAGGTCGGTGTGGCCTACGACAGCGATCTCGACCTGGTCGAGCGGGTGACCGCCGAGGTCGTCGCCGAGGTGATGAAGGACGTCGAGGGGGCGCTGCCGGACCACGAGCCGGTGATCCGCTTCCACACCTTCGGCGACTCCCGGATCGGCTTCACGGTGATCCTCGGCGTCGGCGAGTTCAGCGACCAGTACCGGATCAAGCACGAGTTCATCAAGCGGCTGCACCGGCGCTACCGCCGGGAGGGCATCCGTATCCCGGCGCCCACCCGCACGGTGGCGATCCAGCAGGGCGCGGTGGCCATCCCGCAGCAGCGCCTCGCCGGGGAGGCGGACGAGATCGCTCCCGTCCGCCTCGACTGACGGCGGGGCCGCCCCTTCGGGGTGGCCCTACCGGGTTGCCCTTACAGGGTGGCGGAGTTGTCGTGGCTCCGGGCGGGCGTACGGCGGCCCGGGGCGAGCGAGGCGCTCACCGGGGTGACCGTCCAGTCCGGGTGGCCGGGCATCCGCGGCGTCTTCGTGCCGTACAGCCAGTCCCGGAGGAATCCGCCGAGGTCCTGGCCCGCGACCTCGGAGGCGACGGATATGTAGTCCTCCGTCGACGCCGACGCGTTGCGGTGGCGGGCGAGGAAGGTGCGCTCCAGGGCGTTGAAGGTGGCCTCGCCGACGAGGTTGCGCAGCGCGTACAGCACGAGGACGCCGCCGAGGTAGCGCTGGCTGTCGAACAGGTTGGCGGCGTTCGGGGCCGCGACCGGCCCGGAGGTCCGGCGCCACTGGTCGCCCTGGGCGTAGGTGTTCTTCATCCGGGCCTCCATGGTGGAGAGCCCCAGGGAGTCGGTCCAGCCGCGCTCGTAACGGTAGAGCAGGCCGTAGAAGTCGGCGTGGCCCTCGTTGATCCACAGGTCGGACCAGTCGGCGGGGCTGACGCTGTTGCCGAAGTAGGAGTGGACCAGCTCGTGCATCATGTGCGAGCCGATCTTGGACTCCTCCTGGAGGAGGTAGTTCGGCTTGTACAGGGTGAGGGTCTGGGTCTCCAGGCCGGTGAAGTCGAAGGCGTTCGGGGCGTCCGAGTTGCAGGGCAGCAGCCCGTACGTCTCGAAGGGGTAGGCCCCGAGGCGCGCCTCCAGCCACTCCACCAGGCCGGGCGTCAGCGCGAGGGCCGGCTCCAGCGCGGCGGCGCGGGCGGCGGGGACGACGTCGCGCAGGGGCAGCCCGTGCGGGCCCTGCCGCTCCTTGATCACATAGTCGCCGACGGTGATCTGCACCAGCTCGGTGGCCATGGGCTCGCGCGAGCGGTAGGTGTACGCCGTACGTCCACCGGACAGGGTCTCGGTGCGCACGAGCAGGCCGCTCGCGACGCCGCGCAGCCCGGCCGGGACGGTGACGCGGAAGGTGAAGTCGGCCTTGTCGGTCGGGTGGTCGTTGCAGGGGAAGACGGTGTGGGCCAGGTTCGGCTGGCCGCAGACCGCGAACCCGTCGAGGGTGTCGACCCACCCGGTGAGCGGCTGCGGGATGCGGCGCGGGTCCGCCGAGTACTCCACGCACACGGTCGTCGCGGACTTGTCGGGCAGCGTCCGCGCGGGCGTGACGCGCAGCTTCTCGCCCACCTGCTCGAAGGTGGCCGCGCGGCCGCCGACGCGGACGGAACGGATGTCGAGGCCGAGGCAGTCCAGGGCGAAGCGGGACAGCGCCTGGGTGGTGCGGATCCTCAGGGTGACCTTCGCGTCGACCAGGCGGGTCGCGGGGTCGTAGGAGAAGTCGAGGTCGTACGCGCCGACGCGGTAGCCGTCGTTGCCGAGAGCGGGATAGACGCGGTCGCCGAGGGTCTCCGCCCCCGGGGTGCCGGACTTCTTCGTGGCCGCCGGCTCCCCCGCCGTCGGTGCGGCCTGGGCCGAGGGGGCGCCGGCCAGGGCCGCCGCGGTGCCGATGAGGGCGGCCGCCGGGGCCGTCACTCGGGTGCGATATCTCATGGTCCGCCTTCGCTGGGGCGGCCGGGTGGTCAGGACCGGCCGCCGGTCGGTGATCTCCCTACATGACTGCCGAACCGCGCGATCAGGTTGCACGGAGGCCATCCGTCCGTTTGCGTGGATCCGGACGGGGACCGATCGGGCCCCGCGCGGCATCCGGCGCCCGTGGCCGGACCCCTGTCGAGGACGGGTCGGTCACGAGATATCTTGATGTCGAGCAATGTTGCAGACGTGGAGCGGAGCACCCGGTGACTGACTCGACCATCATCTATACGCACACTGACGAGGCCCCGGCCCTGGCGACGTATTCCTTCCTGCCGGTGGTCCAGGCGTACGCCTCGCAGGCGGGCGTGCCCGTGGAGACGCGGGACATCTCGCTGGCCGGACGCATCATCGCGGTGTTCCCGGAGTACCTGACCGAGGACCAGCGCATCCCGGACGCCCTCGCCGAGCTCGGTGAGCTCGCCAAGACGCCCGCGGCCAACATCATCAAGCTGCCGAACATCTCGGCGTCGATCCCGCAGCTCAAGGCCGCCATCGCCGAGCTCCAGGGCCAGGGCTACGCGCTCCCGAACTACCCGGACGACCCGAGGACCGACGAGGAGCGGGAGATCCAGGCCCGCTACGACAAGGTCAAGGGCTCCGCGGTGAACCCCGTCCTGCGCGAGGGCAACTCCGACCGCCGCGCCCCCGCCTCGGTGAAGAACTACGCCAAGACCCACCCGCACCGCATGGGCGCCTGGACCCCCGAGTCCAAGACCAACGTGGCGACCATGGGCGAGAACGACTTCCGCTCCACCGAGAAGTCCGTCGTGATCTCCGAGGCCGGCGCGCTGCGCATCGAGCACGTCGCCGAGGACGGCACCACCACCGTCCTGCGCGAGTCGGTGCCCGTCCTGGAGGGCGAGGTCGTCGACGCGTCCGTGCTGCGCGTGGCCGCGCTGCGCGAGTTCCTCACCGCGCAGATCGCCGAGGCCAAGGCCGAGGGCGTGCTGTTCTCCGTGCACCTGAAGGCCACGATGATGAAGGTCTCCGACCCGATCATCTTCGGTCACGTGGTGCGTGCCTTCTTCCCGAAGACCTTCGAGCGCTTCGGCGCCGCCCTCGCCGCCGCCGGCCTGTCCCCGAACGACGGCCTGGGCGGCATCTACAAGGGCCTGGAGTCGCTGGCCGACGGCGCCGAGATCAAGGCGTCCTTCGACGCCGAGCTGGCCGAGGGCCCGGCCCTGGCGATGGTCGACTCCGACAAGGGCATCACCAACCTGCACGTGCCGTCCGACGTCATCGTCGACGCCTCCATGCCGGCCATGATCCGCACCTCCGGCCACATGTGGGGCCCGGACGGCCAGGAGGCCGACACCCTCGCGGTGCTGCCGGACTCGTCGTACGCCGGTGTCTACCAGGCCGTGATCGACGACTGCCGCGCCCACGGCGCCTACGACCCGTCGACGATGGGCTCCGTCCCGAACGTCGGCCTCATGGCGCAGAAGGCCGAGGAGTACGGCTCCCACGACAAGACCTTCGAGGTCAAGGCCGCCGGCACGGTCCGCCTGGTCGACCAGGGCGGCGACGTGCTGATCGAGCAGCCGGTCGCCGCGGGCGACATCTTCCGCGCCTGCCAGACCAAGGACGCGCCGATCAAGGACTGGGTGAAGCTGGCCGTCACCCGCGCCCGCGCCACCGGCGACCCGGCCGTCTTCTGGCTGGACGAGACCCGCGCGCACGACGCCAACCTGATCGCCAAGGTGAAGCAGTACCTGCCGGAGCACGACACCGAGGGCCTGGACATCCGGATCCTCGCCCCCGTCGAGGCGACCAAGCTGTCGGTGGAGCGCATCCGCCGCGGCGAGAACACCATCTCGGTCACCGGCAACGTGCTCCGCGACTACCTGACCGACCTCTTCCCCATCCTGGAGCTGGGCACCAGCGCCAAGATGCTGTCGGTCGTCCCGCTGATGGCGGGCGGCGGCCTGTTCGAGACGGGCGCCGGCGGCTCCGCGCCGAAGCACGTCCAGCAGCTGGTCAAGGAGAACTACCTGCGCTGGGACTCCCTCGGTGAGTTCTTCGCGCTGGTGCCGTCCCTGGAGCAGTTCTCGACGGCGACCGGCAACGCCAAGGCGAAGGTCCTCGCCGACACCCTCGACCGCGCCACGGCGACCTTCCTCAACGAGGACAAGTCCCCGACCCGTCGCGTCGGCGGCATCGACAACCGCGGCAGCCACTTCTACCTGTCCCTGTACTGGGCGCAGGAGCTGGCGGCCCAGACCGACGACGCCGACCTCGCCAAGGCGTTCGCCCCGCTCGCGGAGACCCTCGCGGCGAACGAGCAGAAGATCGTCGAGGAGCTGAACGCGGTCCAGGGCGAGCCGGTCGACATCGGCGGCTACTACCAGCCCGACCCGGCCAAGGCCGCCGCGGTCATGCGCCCGTCCGCCACGTGGAACGAGGCGCTGGCGTCCCTGAGCTGACGCCTTCGCCGCACGATTCCGCCCCGGCCGGTCCTTCCGGCCGGGGCGGAGCCGTGTCCGGACCGTCCCGCGTGCGCCGGGGCCGTTGTCAGTGGCGTGTGGCACCTTGATCGTCGTACCTCACCGACAGCACCTTCGGAGCAGCGCATGAGCGTCGTGCCGCCCTCGTTCGACCACCTTCCCGGCGACCCCGCGTCCCCGGTGATCCTGCACGTGCCGCACTCGTCGCGGGAGATACCGGCCGGGGTGCGGTCCGGGATCGTCCTGGACGACGCCGCCCTGGAGCGGGAGCTGGACCACATCACCGACGCGCACACCGCGTCGATCGCCGAGGAGGCGGCCCGGGCGGCCGGGGTCACCCCGTGGCGGTTCGTGAACCGGCTGTCCCGGCTCGTCGTCGATCCCGAACGGTTCCCGGACGACCGGGAGGAGATGCTGGCCGTCGGGATGGGCGCCGTGTACACGCGGACCACGCACCGGGAGCCGCTGCGCCCCGACGGCACCGACCCCGAGCCGCTGGTCGAGCGCTACTTCCGGCCGTACGCGCAGGCCATGACGGAGGCCGTCGCGGACCGGCTGGCGGCCACCGGACGGGCCGTCGTCGTCGACGTGCACTCCTACCCGGCGGACCCGCTGCCGTACGAGCTGCACGCCGACGGCCCCCGGCCGCCGGTGTGCCTGGGCACCGACTCCTTCCACACACCGCCCGCGCTGCTCGCCGCCGCGCGCGAGGCGTTCGCGCCGTGCGGGGAGACCGGGCTGGACAGCCCGTTCGCGGGGACGTACGTGCCGCTGGAGTTCTACGGCGCGGATCCGCGGGTGTCCGCCCTGATGGTCGAGATCCGGCGGGACACCTACATGACGGAGCCGGGCGGTCCGGCCGGTCCCGGACTCACCCGGCTCGCGGGCGCGCTGGCGGCGCTGGTGGACGCCGTCACCCGCTGATCCCGGGTCGTGTCCGCGAAGTCCCGTCGTTCGCCCGCAGGGCGGGCCGAACGGTGTCCGGGGCGTGCCCTGGGGAGCGTGCCGGGCGCCGGGAGCCCGGCCTGATCGACAAGACGCCCCCTAGGCCCGCGTCCACTCCGTGACGACGACCTCCGCGCCGGTCCGCAGCCGCAGGGCGAACGGGCCGGTGAGCGGGGCGTCGCTGGAGAAGCGGCCCATGGCGTCGGCATCGACCGCCACGGCCGTCTGCGGCCCGCCCAGCACCTCGACACGGACGGGCCGCGGCGGCAGCACCTGCCCCATGAGGCCCTGCGCGGTCACCTCCACGTCCACGGTCACCTCGCCGGCCCGGAAGGTCAGCATCCGGGGGACGTCCTCGGCCCCCCTCACCGGGATGGCGTCGACCACCGAGTCGAAGGTCAGCTCGGCGATCCGGGCGTCGAGGTCGTGCAGCGCGAAGGCGGCTACGGCGATCTCCCGCAGCTGCGCCGGGACGGGGTCGAGGATGGCGGCCGCCTGGCGCAGCTCCGCCTCCAGCGGCTCGCCGTCGAACCCGTCGTCCTCGAAGGGCTCCCGGCCCTCCGGCGTCTCGTCGTGCAGGTCGTCCGTCACAGCGCCCCCCGTGCGTCGAGCCGCGCCCGCAGTCGGCGCAGACAGCGCTGGCGCAGCGGTCCGATACTGCCGACGGCGATGCCCAGCGCGGCCGACACCTCCTGGTAGCTCGGCGGCGGCGTCGCCATCAGCACCCGCAGCAACTGGCGGCAGCGCTCGCCCAGTTCCTCGAACTCCTGCCACATCCAGCGGATCCGTTCGCTCTCGGCGGCCGCCTCCTCCGCGTCGAGGACCGACTGCTCGGGCGTGCGCTCCTCGCTGACCCGGTCGAGCAGCTGCGGATCGCTCGTCACGGTCAGCCGCCGCAGACTCTTGAGGACCTTCAGGCTCTCGTGCCGCGCGGTGCTGGCGAGCCAGGAGCCGGCCTTCTCCGGTTCCCGGATCCGCCCCAGGTTCTGGGCGAAGCGGAACCACACGGTCTGGTACACCTCGTGGGCGTCGGCCTCCCCCAGCCGGTGGGCCCGCACCACCGACCACACCAGGGGGCTCAGCCCTTCCACGAGCGCCTTCCAGGCCGCCGCGTCGCCGTCCCCGGCGGACCGGACCAACGCGCCGACGTCTGCACGGTCCACAACCCCACCCCTCGTGTACGACACGTCATCGTACGCCGCGGAGGGGGCCGTTCCGACCGTCATGACCCGGCGGCCGGAGCGCCGACGGGCACGGGGCGCCAGGTCGTGGGGCGCAGGGCCGGCACATGCGCCCCGCGCACCTCCGCGAAGCCCGACGAGGCGGCGAGCATCTTGTACCGGGCGACGCGCGGGTCGTTCTCCGCCTGCGCGGACATGTGCGCGGAGATCATCCCGGCGACGAGCGGGGTCGCGAACGAGGTGCCGCTCCAGTGCGCGTGGCCGTCGAACGTCACCTGGTCCGGCTTGGCGCCGGGGTCCTGCTCGCTGAGCACCCCGGTGTGGCGCGGCGACTGGCAGGTGCAGGAGTAGCCGAAGCCGTAGCGGCAGGCGTCGTAGGTGGAGTGCTGGTAGACGTACGGCACGGGCCGCTCGAAGCCGGTGAGGACACTGGTGAGGCGCTCGCCGGGGGCGTACACCTTCACCCAGGCGCCGTGGTTGCTGAAGCAGGCGCCGAACTCGCCGTCGGCGCGCAGCGCCCCCACCGACAGCACCGCGTCCTGGTAGTCGGGCAGGTCGGCGTAGGCGGCGGGCCAGAAGGGCGTGGCGCTGCCGTTGTTGCCGGCGGCGGCGACCAGCAGGGTGCGCTGCCCGCGCAGTTCGCGCATGAACGCCTCGATGCCGAGCAGTCCGTCGGTGCGGCCGTTGGAGGTGCCGGCGGAGAGGCTGAGGATGTCGGGCCAGCCGCCCTGGTCGACGGCCTCGAAGAGCTTCTCGCCGAACTCGGACTCCAGGATGGCGCCGGCGTCGTTGAGGGTGTTGCGCACGGTGATGGAGGTGTTGGGTGCCACGGCGGCGACGAGTCCGGCGATGAACGTGCCGTGTCCGACGTACTGCTGGAGGACGCCGTCGTCGTCGCACTCCTGGAGCTGAAGGTCGCCGTCGGTGTGGGCGAGCAGCGGGGAGGACCGGAAGTCGTTCATGAGCCCGGTGTCGACGACCAGGACGCCGACGGCGCTGTCCGCGTCCCAACCGCCCTCGACCGGTGCCGGGTTGAGCCCTTCGCCCTGACCGACGGGAACGGGTTCGTCGCCGGGGCAGGAGTTGACGGCGATCGACACCAGGTGGTTGCGGCTGACGAGCCGGCGCCCTGCGCGCCCCTCGACCTCCCGCAGGGCGCGCAGGGCGTGCGCCACGGGCCGGTCGCCGCCGCGGTCGCCCTCCCCGGGGTCGCCGACCTGGATGCGGGTGATGCCGGAGCGGTTGGTGCGGGGGCTCGCGCGGCGCACGTGGTCCTGCACCAGTTCGGGCTGGGCGGTGAAGTGGGCGCGGACGGTGTCCTCGACGAGGGCGGCGTCCTCGCCGTCCCGGACCAGCACATAACCCTTCTCGTAGATGAACTCGGCCGAGTCGTCCGGTCCCATCGCGAGGGGGGTGTCGGGCATGGAGCGCTGGATCTGCTCGAACTGCTCGTGGAATCGCTGTGGTGCCATGGATGTCCTCCCGATGGGGCGACGGTCGTCAATCAGAGCCGTGGGACGCCTGATTGATACAGCGACAAACCGTGTGGCACGGTTCCGGGGCAACTACCATCCGTGGAGTGACAGCGGGAAGCGAATCGGTTCTCGAACTGCTGCCGATGGTGTTCGCCGCCCCGAACGACGCGCTGGCGAGGGCGGAGGGCGTGCTCGACGCCGATCCGTCGCCGTTGCACGCCTCCGTGGCCCATCAGGTGATCGGCATCTGGCAGCGCGACTGGGGCGACATGCGGATCGCCCTGCACCATCTGCGGCGTGCCCGGGATCTCGCGGCCCGCGCGGAGTCGGCCGAGCGGGAGGCCGACGTCCTGGCGGCGCTCGGGGTCGCCTTGGTGCACGCGGGGCGCACTCAGCAGGGGCTGGCCGCGCTGGAGCGCGGGGTGGAGCGCGTCAGCGGGCATCCGCGCGCCCGCGTGCTGTTCCGGCGTGCCTACGCCCGCTGGGTGCTGGGGCACCACCGGGAGGCGCTGGAGGACGTCCGCCGGGCGATCCCGGTGCTGCGGCAGGCCGATGACGTGATCTGGACGGCGCGGGCCCTGACGCTACGGGCGACGGTGCACCTGGCGCTCGGCGCGGTGGACCGGGCGGACGCCGACTTCACGGCGGCCGGGACGCTGTGGGACACGACGGGCCAGGAGCACGACAAGGCGGACGCCGTGGAGAGCCGTGGGCTCGCGGCGTTCCGGTCGGGTGACATCCCGGCGGCGCTGCGCCTCCTCGACGAGGCCGAGGAGCGCTACGCCAAGCTCGGCACCCCGACGTTCATGCTCAGCATCCGGCGCTGCGAGGTGCTGATGGCCGCCGGTCTGGCACCGGAGGCGCTCGCCGAGGCGGACGCGGCGATCGCCGTCCTCGACCGGATCGGCGGCCAGTCCACCCGGAAGGCCGAACTGCTGCTGGCGGCCGCGACGGCGGCCCGGCTCGCAGGGGACGCGCACACCGCGATCGCGCGCGCCGACATGGCCGTACGGCTGTTCACCGGACAGCGGCGGCCCTGGTGGGAGGCCCACGCCCGGCTGGTGCTGATCGAGGCGCGGGTGGCCGCCGGGCGCGGCTCGGGCCGGCTGGTCGCCGACACGGCCGCGGTCGCCGAGCGGCTGGCCTCCTTCGGCGCGCCCGCCGCACCGGAGGCGTCGCTGCTCGCGGGCCGGATCGCACTCCGTCTCGGCTGGCGGGCCGACGCCGAACGGCACCTGGCGCTCGCCGCCCGCAGCCGGCGCAGCGGGCCGCCGCTGGCCCGGATGACGGGCTGGGCGGCGCAGGCGCTGCGGGCCCGGGCGGCCGGGTCGGGGCGCGGGGTGCTGGAGGCGTGCCGGCGGGGACTGGACGTGCTGGACGCGCACCGGATGACGCTGGGCGCGTCCGAGCTGCGGGCGCGGGCGAGCGCGCAGGGCGCGGAGCTCGCGGCGCTGGCGCAGCAGGCCAGCCTGGAGACCGGCGGCCCGCGGCGGCTGCTGGTGTGGAGCGAGCGCTGGCGGGCGACGGCCCTGTCGGCGCCCCCGACCAGACCACCGGCCGACCCGCAGCTCCAGAGCGACCTCACGGCGTTCCGGGAGATCGCGGCACGGGCCGAGGCCGCCCGGATGGACGCCCGTCCGGTACCGGCGCTGGAACGCGAACAGCGGCGCCTGGAACGGGAGATCCGCGCCCGGACGCTGCACATGCGGGGCGACGCCCCGGGCGACGGGCACCGTTTCGAGCCGGGGCGGCTGCTGGACCGGCTCGGGGACGACGTACGGCTGGTGGAGCTCGCCGTGCTGGACGGGCGGGTCCAGGTGCTGCTGTGCGGGCAGGGACGGGTGCGCCGGTACGAGGCCGGGCTGCTGGCGGAGGCGGAGGTGGAGGCCGAGCACGTCCAGGCCGGGCTGCGCCGGCTCGCGCATCCGGGGGCGGAGGCGCGACTGCCGGTGGTCGAGGCGGCCGGGCGGCGCCTTGAGGAACTGCTGCTGGGGCCCGCGGCGGCCCAGCTGGGCGACGGTCCCGTGGTGGTCGTGCCGCCGGCCCGGCTGCACCGGGTGCCGTGGGCGCTGCTGCCGTCGCTGCGGGAGCGGGTGGTGAGCGTGTCGCCGTCGGCGACCAGCTGGCTGCGGGCCCGGGAGACCGAGCCGCCGCCGCGGGGCCGGCATGTGCTGGTCCGCGGGCCGGGGCTGGCGACGGGCGGTGCCGAGGTGCCGCACCTGGCCGTCCGGTACGGCGGCGCGGTCGTCCTGGAACACGCCGACGCGCGGGTGCCGCGGGTGCTGGAGGAACTGGACGGGGCCGAACTGGCGCACATCGCGGCGCACGGCGCGTTCCGGGCCGACAGCCCGCTGTTCTCGTCGCTGCGGATGGCGGACGGCCCGATCGTCGTGCACGACTTCGAACGGCTGGACCGCTCCCCGTACCGGATCATCCTGTCCTGCTGCGACACCGCCCGGTTCGCGTCGGTCGGCGCGGACGAACTTCTGGGCCTGGTCACGGCGTTGCTGCCGCTGGGCACGGCGGGCGTGGTGGCGTGCAGCGCGCCCGTGAACGACGCGGCGGTGGTCCCGCTGATGCTGGCACTCCACAAGGGCCTCGACGCCGGCCTGTCCCTCGCGGAGGCCCTGCGCGACGCGAGGTCGGCCCTCCCGGCCGACGCGCTGCACCGGGCGACCGGCTGGGCGTTCACGGCGTTCGGGGCGGCTTGAGGGGCGACGGGGCCCAAGTACGCTCGCCTGGACGGCGTTCGGTGGACTGGGACGGGGTTCGTCAGACCGGGCACGTGTCCTGGGTGGACAGCAGCCAGGGGAGGGCGCCCCGGTCGTTCGCGCCGAGGCGGGCGTAGGCGCTGTACAGGTGGTTGCCGACGGTCCGGACGGACAGGGTGAGTTTCTCGGCGATCTCCCGGTTGCTCAGGCCGACGGCCGCCAGGTCGACGATCTGCCGTTGCCGGGCGGTGAGTTCACCGACGGCCAGACCGGACAGCGCGGGCGTGCGGGCGCCCTGGCAGCGGCGGGCGAGCGCGACCGCGCGGGTGCGGGACGTGCGGGCGGCGCGCGGATCGCGGTGCGCGCGGGCCGCCTGCGCGTGCGCCTCGGCCGCGAACAGCAGGAAGCCGCGCGCCCCGAGCTGCTCGGCCACCCGGTCCAGGGCGTCGCCGTCTCCGCGTGCCAGGGCGTCGGCGTGCGCGGCGAAGACCCCGGTGAGGCGGCCGGCGGCACGCCCGGGGGCGCCGAGGCGGACGGCGTCGTACGCGTCGTCCTCCGTCGACGTCGGCCGGGTGACCGCCCCACCCCCGTGAGGGCGGCCACCCGAGATCGTGGGCACGGTCGGGGCGTCGCCCGACTGTGCTGTGGCAAGGGCCAGTTCGCGGCGGCAGGCGGTGTCGCCGGTGCCGTCGCGGAGCCCTTCCCTGGCCCAGGCCGCGGCCTCCCGCAGCTCACCGCGCAGGCGGGCGTAGCGGGCGCGTACGGCCGCGTACCCGGCGGGCGGCGGTGCGCCCTGCGCGACCAGCCACTCCCCCACGGGCGCGGCCACGGTCCGGACGTCCGCCCGTTCGATCCGGCCGAGAAGCGCGGTCCGCTCGGCCTCCAGGGCGGGGCCGCACCGGTCCGGGGTACGGGACAGGCGCCGCGCCCTCAGCCGGCCCGCCGTCGCCCGCAGGACCGGGCCGTGCAGGGGGTGCGCGAGCCGGACGGCGCCCCGGTCGTCGACGCGGACGAGGCCGTCGGCCTCCAGTCGCTCCAGCGCGCGCAGGTCGAGCGCGTCCCGCTCCGGGTCGACGGGCAACGGCTCGGCGAACGCGAGGCGTTGCAGCGTCTCGCGCTCCGCGGGGCAGGACCGGTCCAGGAGCCGGGCAGTGCGTTCGCGCACGGTCGCGGTGACCGGCAGCGGCCCGCGCCACGCCCAGCCGTCCGTGCCGTCGACCCGGCTGAGCAGCCCCCGCTCGCGCACCGCGTCGACCAGGTCGCGCAGCAGGCGCAGATCGCCCTGGCACAGGCGGTGCAGCCGGTTCACGGTGAGCGGCTCCAGGCCGGCGGCGCCGGGTACGCCCGCCAGCAGGTGCGCGGTGTCCTCCCGGGACAGCGGCTCCAGGGTGAGGCGGGGCAGCAGGTCGCCGGTCCAGAGGCGGGAGACGGCGGCCGGGGCGGGTGCCCCGTCGGTGGTGACGACGACGAGGCGGGTGCCTCCGTGGACGGCCAGCTGGTGGACGAGGGCTGCGGAGGCGTCGTCGAGCAGATGCGCGTCGTCGACCACGAGCAGCCGTACGTCGGACAGGTGCCGGCAGGCGTCGTGCAGGGAGACCGTCCCGGGGACGAGGTGGGCGAACGCGGCGAAGCGGAGGCGCCGGGTCTCGGGAGTGCCGGCCACCCGGGCGCACCCGGTCCCGCGCGTGGCCTCGGCGACGAGCCGGGACTTGCCGCAGCCGACCGGTCCGGTGACGACGACGCCGTCCCGGCCCGCGCCCAAGGAGGCGCGCACGACGTCGAGTTCGCCCTCCCTGCCGGTGAACGGCCAGGGCGGATCCAGGGTCCTGACCGCGCGTTCGTAGCTCGTCACGGTATTAGGAGCACGGTGACTCAGGTCTGATACACCGGTACTTGAGTAGCCCTCGACTCAGGCGTGCGGGGCGCCGCGACGGCACCCTTGGGGGCATGACCGCTCGCTACTGCTCCCTCCCGCAGCAGTCGGCGCCGGCCTTCGCACCGGGGCTGGCCGCCGGGCGGCTCCACGCGCTCGTCTCCGGCCACCGTATGTGGGTGAACGGCACCGTCCTGCACTACTGCTTCTTCGACCGGGACACCGACACGTCCGTGATCGCCGGCCCCGGTACGGGCCGGACGCGGGCGGTGTCGTGGGTGGGCGGCAAGGAGCAGCGGGACGTTGTGCGCGAGTGCTTCCAGGAGTGGGGCGACCTCGGGATCGGGCTGTCGTTCGTGGAGGTGGACGACCGGTCGGAGGCGGAACTGCGGATCGGCTTCCAGACCGGCGACGGCTCCTGGTCCGCCGTCGGCCGGGACGCGCTGCGCGTGGGTCTCGACGAACGCACCATGAATGTCGGCTGGGACCTGACCGCGCCCGGGGAACGCGGGACGGCCCTGCACGAGATCGGGCACGCGCTGGGCATGCTGCACGAGCACCAGAGCCCGTTCGCCGGGATCCACTGGGACGACGAGGCGGTCTACACGGACCTGGCGGGGCCGCCGAACTTCTGGAGCCGGGACACGACGTGGTTCAACGTCCTGCGCAAGCTGGACGCGCACGAGGTGAACGGCTCCGTCTGGGACCCGCACTCGATCATGGGGTACCCCTTCCCGGCGGGGCTGATCCTGGAGCCCGAGCAGTTCCGCGTGGGCCTCAGCCCACCGGGCGTGCTGTCGTCCGCCGACAAGGACTTCGTCCGCCGCTGGTATCCGCCGGACCCGGTGCGAGAGCCCCGCGAACTGGTGCCGTTCCGTTCGGTGCCCCTGCGGCTCGCGCCCGGCGCCCAGGCCGACTTCACGATCGAGCCTCCGGAGACACGCACCTACACGGTGGGCACCTTCGGGGACGCCGACACCCTCCTCGTGCTCTTCGAGGAACGGGACGGCCGCCCCCGCTACCTCGCGGGAACGGACGATGGTGGCACCCCGCACAACGCCACGGTGCGGACCCGTCTGATCAAGGGCCGCCACTATGTGGTCCGGGTCCGTATGTACTCCACCTGGGGCTCTGGCGAGACAGCGGTCATGTGCTGGTGACCCATAGGTGAACCACCCACAGTCCAGCGCCGGGGGGACGGGCCGGACGCCGCCTTCGGGGGAGGGCGACGTCCGGCCCGACCGTGCCGGGCGGGTCAGGACGCCCGGCGCCGCTCCCCCTCCGCGTCCGGGTGGGACAGGCCCAGGTGGTCGCGGAGGGTGGGGCCCTCGTAGTCGGTGCGGAAGACGCCCTGGTCCTGGAGGAGCGGGACCACCTTGTCGGCGAACTCGTCCAGGCCCGTCGGGGTGAGGTGCGGGACGAGGATGAAGCCGTCGCTCGCGTCGGACTGGACGTACTCGTTGATCGTGCGGGCGAGTGTCGCCGGGGAGCCGACGAAGTTCTGCCGGTTGCCGGTGTGGATGACCAGGTCGCGGATGGACCAGTTGTTCGCCTCGGCCAGGGCGCGCCACTCGCGGGCGGTGGCGATCGGGTCCCGGTACATGCGGACCTGGGCGCGGCCCTGGGCGATGTGGCTCTCGGTGACGTCCGGGTCGACGTCGGGCAGGGGGCCGTCGGGGTCGTAGGCGGAGAGGTCGCGGTTCCAGACGAATTCCAGGTGCCGTAGGGCGGTGGCTCCGCTGACCTGCTGGCGGCGTACCTCGCGCGCGAGTTCCTCCGCCTCGGCGTCGGTGTCGGCGAGGGCGAAGGTCGCCGCGGGCAGGATGAGCAACTGGTCGTTTCGGCGGCCGTACTTGGCGAGGCGGGACTTGACATCGGTGTAGAAGGCGCGGCCCGCCTCCAGGGTGCCGTGCCGGCTGAAGATGGCGTCCGCTTCGGCGGCGGCGAACTCGCGGCCCTCGTCGGAGTCGCCGGCCTGGAAGATGACGGGCCGGCCCTGCGGTGGGCGCGGGACGTTGAACTGGCCGTGGATGTCGAAGTGCTGCCCGGTGTGGGTGAAGGAGCCGGCCTTGGCGTCCTTGAGGAAGGTGCCGGTGGCCTGGTCGGCGACGATCTCGTCGCCGTGCCAGGAGTCGAGGAGTTCCTTGACGGTGGCGAGGAACTCCTTGGCGCGGGAGTAGCGCTCCTCCTGCGGCAGGAAGCCGCCGCGGCGGAAGTTCTCGCCGGTGAAGGCGTCCCAGGAGGTGACGACGTTCCAGGCGGACCGTCCGCCGGAGAGGTGGTCCAGGCTCGCGAACTGGCGGGCGACCTCGTAGGGCTCGTTGAAGGTGGAGTTGATGGTGCCGGTGAGTCCGATGCGTTCGGTGACGGCGGCGAGCGCGGTGAGCACCGTGAAGGTGTCGGGGCGGCCCACGACGTCGAGGTCGTAGATCGTCCCGCCCTGTTCGCGCAGCCGGAGGCCTTCGGCGAGGAACAGGAAGTCGAACTTGGCGCGTTCGGCGGTCCGGGCGAAGTGCGCGAAGGAGCTGAACTCGATGTGGCTGCCGGCCCGGGGGTCGCTCCACACGGTGGTGTTGTTGACGCCGGGGAAGTGGGCTGCCAGGTGGATCTGCTTCAGGGGCTTCGAAGGGGTCGGAGAATCCTTCGCCGGGTTCGGGGGCTTGGTCATGGCGAGCGTCCTTCCGGCTCAGGCGGCGTAGCGGTTGGCGGGCCGGGCGAGGCCGAGCAGGCCGCGCAGGGTGCGGGCCTCGTAGGCGCGGCGGAAGACACCGCGGCGTTGGAGCTCGGGCACCAGGCCGCGGGTGATCGCCGGCAGGTCGTGGCCGGCGACGGCGGGGCGCAGCCGGAAGCCGGTGAGCCCTGCGGCGTGGAACTCCTGCAAGAGGTCGGCGAGTTGGGCGGGGCTGCCGGTGAAGATCGGTGCGTCGCCGGTGTACGGCTCTCCGGCGAGCGCGTCGAGCCGTTCCCGGCGGGCCCGCGCGGCGGCCGGGTCGTCGTCGAGGAACACGACGAGGTCGCCGAAGACGTGCAGCGGCTCGTCGGCGCGGCCCGCCGTGCGCTGTTCGGCGCGGATCGCGGCGACCACGGCCCGGGCCTCGCCGGTGTCGTGCGGGGTGACGTAGCCGATGTCGGCGGAGCGGGCGACGAGCCGGTAGGGCACGGTGTCGTGGGCGAGGGCGCTGACGACGGGCTGCCCCTGTGGCGGCCGGGGGGTGATGGAGGGGCCCTTGACGCTGAAGTGGCGGCCTTCGAAGTCGATGTAGTGGAGCTTGTCCCGGTCGATGAAGCGTCCGGTGGCGGTGTCGCGGATCTCGGCGTCGTCCTCCCAGCTGTCCCAGAGCCGGCGGACGACCTCGACGTGGTCGGCGGCCTCGTCGAAGAGCTCGTGGACGGCGGGCGTGTCGTAGTGGTCGATGCGTGCGATCGTGCGGCGGCCGAAGTGGGCGGCCTCGTTGGGTCGTGCGGTGATCTGGACGCGCAGGCCCGCCCGGCCGGAGCTCACATGGTCGAGGGTGGCGATGGCCTTGGATATGTGGAACGGCTCCGTGTGCGTGGCCACCACGGTCGGCACCAGTCCTATGTGGTGGGTCAGGGGGGCGACGCGGGACGCGATGAGGACGGCGTCGAGCCTGCCGCGGACCTGGTCGGTGCGTCCGTCGAGGTCGAGGAAGTGCGAGGACTGGAGGCCGAGGCCGTCCTCGATGGTGACGAGGTCGAGCAGGCCGTGCTCGGCCTCGGTGACGAGGTCGGTCCAGTAGGCGGCGGTGAACAGGTCCCGGGGCCGGGCGACCGGCTCGCGCCAGGAGGCGGGATGCCAGCCGGTGCCGTCCAGGGCGACGGCGAGATGCAGGGGGGTGGGGTGTGGGGACACGGTCGGTGGCCTTCCTGTGGTCCGTACGACGGCGCCGGGCCCTCCGCCGGGGAGGGCCCGGGCCCGGTGTGGGGTCGTCAGGAGTTGTCGAGGGGCAGGCCGGGCGGGTTCACCTCCGCCTTCTCCACGGCCTCGCCGGAGAGGTTCCACGCGGCGAGCCACTTGGCGTACTGCCCGTGGTCGATCAGGTGGTTGATGGCCTCGGCGAGGGGCTCGGCGAGTCCGCTGTCCTTCTTCGCGGTCGCGGCGATCAGGCCCTGCAGGGTCGCCCCGGCGCCGGAGAACCGCCCGGCGATCCGGGTCGGGTCGGGCGAGCCGCTCGTCTGGGTGACGTGGTAGGAGAGGTTGGGGCTGGGCCCGAAGTAGGCGTCGATCTTGCCGCTGTGGAGGGCCAGATAGGTGCTGTTGGTGTCCTGGAAGTACTTGACCGTCAGCTTCTCGCCCTCCTTCTCCAGGCGGTTCTTCCACTCGAGCAGGATGCGTTCCTGGTTGGTGCCGGCGCCGACGGAGACGGTGGTGCCGGCGAGCGTCCTGTAGTCGCCGTCGAAGCGGAACCCGGAGTCCTTCGGCGCTTCGAAGGCCAGGTCGTCCTTGCGGTAGGAGGCGAACTCGTACTTCTGCTTGCGTTCCTCGGTGTCGGTGATGTTCGAGAAGCCGACGTCCACCTTGCCGCTGTCGATGCCGACGAAGAGGTTCTCCCAGGTGAACCGCTTGACCTCGGGCTTCAGTCCGAGGACGGCGGCGACCAGGCGCGCGAGGTCGATCTCGGAGCCGGTGAGGGTCTTCTGGTCGCTGCCCACGAATCCCAGGGGTGGCGCCCCGGAGGGCAGCGTGCCGGAGCCGATGACGAGCCGTCCGCTCTTCTTCAGGCCGGCGGGCAGCTTGGCGCTGATGGACTTCACCTCGGACACCTCGAGGGTGGTCTCCTTGGCGGCGCCGTTGGAGAGCCGGCCGACGGTGACCGTGCCGGCGCTGTCCTGCGTCGAGGTGGCGGCGTCGCTGTCGCCGCCGCAGGCGGTGAGCCCGGTGGCGAGGGTGGCGGCGGCGGTCGCGGCGGTGATGCCGCGGAGCAGGGCACGTCGGGTGATGTGGGTGGGCATGGCCGTCCTTGGGTGTGCGGGGCGGGTCGTGGGCGGGCGTGGGGGGAAGCGCGAGGGAGGGGGGTCAGAGGACCTTGCTGAGGAAGTCCCTGGTCCGTTCGTGCCGGGGTGCGTCGAGGACCTCGGAGGGCGGGCCCTGTTCGACGATCCGGCCGCCGTCCATGAAGACGACGCGGTCGGCGATCTCGCGGGCGAAGCCGATCTCGTGGGTGACGATGAGGAGGGTGGTGCCGCTGGTCGCCAGGTCCTTGATGACGGCAAGGACTTCGCCGACGAGTTCCGGGTCGAGGGCGGAGGTCGGCTCGTCGAAGAGGATGACGCCGGGGCGCAGCGCGAGGGCGCGGGCGATGGCCACGCGCTGCTGCTGCCCGCCGGACAACTGCCGTGGGTAGGCGGTGGCCTTGTCGGCGAGACCGACGCGGGCGAGCAGGTCGCGGGCGAGTTCCAGCGCGGCGGGCTTGGCGAGCCGGCGGGTGGCCACGGGGGCGGCGGCGACGTTGTCGAGGACCGTCAGGTGCGGGAACAGGTTGAAGTTCTGGAAGACGAAGCCGATCCTGCCGCGCTGGGCGAGGATGGCCCGCTCGCCGATCTCCTTGAGGCGACCGCCGTGCCGGCGTACACCGATCGGTTCGCCGTCGAGGCTGACGTACCCGATCTCGGGCTTCTCCAGGTGGTTGACGACCCGCAGGAGCGTGGACTTGCCGGAGCCGGACGGGCCGAGGATCACGGTGACCTCGCCGGGCCGCACGGTCAGGTCGACCCCGTTGAGCACGCGGTGGGCGCCGTACCACTTGTGCACGTCGTGCACCTCGACGGTGGCGGGCGCGTGGTCGTCGACGGCGGTGCTCATACGGCGGCCTCCCGGCGTGCGCGGGCCGTCAGCTCGGTGACGGAGGCCCGCAGTCTCTGGAGCGGGGTCGGCGGCAGGGAGCGTGTGGCGCCCCGGGCGTAGTGCCGCTCGACGTAGAACTGGACGACGGAGACGACGCTGGTCAGGACGAGGTACCAGACGGTGGCGACCATGAGCAGCGGCACGATGTCGCCGGGGTAGGTGGAGCCCATGGACTGCGCGGCGCCGAACAGGTCGAGCAGGGACACGTAGAACACCAGCGAGGTGCCCTTGATCAGGCCGATGAGCTGGTTGACGTAGTTCGGCACGATGGACCGCAGCGCCTGGGGGAACACGATGCGGCGGAACTGGTAGCCCTTGGGCAGCCCGAGCGCGGCGGCGGCCTCGTGCTGGCCCTGGTCGACGGAGAGGATGCCGGCCCGGACGACCTCGGCGGCGTACGCGGACTCGTGGAGGCTGATGCCGACGACCGCGATGACGAGGTCGGTGGCGAGCTCCGACTCGTCGAAGGTGAGGAAGGCGGGGCCGAAGGGGACGCCGAGGCTGAGCGTCTTGTAGAGGGCGCTGAAGTTGTACAGGAACAGCAGGACGACGATGAGCGGGATGGAGCGGAACGCCCACACGTACACCCAGCTGACGGCGCGCAGCACGGGGCTGCGGGAGAGCCGGGCCAGCGCGAGCAGGACGCCGCCGAGCAGGCCCAGGACGGCGCTGTAGGCGGTGACTTCGAGGGTGACGAGGAGTCCGTCGACGATGGTGGGCCGCAGGAACCAGTAGCCGAAGCGGTCCCACTGGTAGAAGGGGTTGGTGACCAGGCCGTGGACGAACTGGGCGGTGAGGACCAGCACGGCGGCGGTGGCGATCCAGCGGCCGGGGCGCCTGAGCGGCAGCACGCGCTGGGCGGTGAGCGGTCCGGACGGGGTGGCTGCGGGCGGCGGCGCCTCGGCCAGGGAGACGGCGGCGCCTGGGGGTTCACTCATGGTGGGCTCCGGCTGGAGTCGGACGGGCCCGGGGGACGTGGACACCTCGGCCGCGGGCACGGCCGGTCGACGGCGGGGCCGGGGAGGTGGGGACGCACGGTCACCGGGGCGGGGCGGGGGACGGCACACCGCTGCGGCGGTGGGCGTCGGGGGTGCGGTGCCGCGGAGGAGAGGTCAGCCGCGGCGGCGGGCGCAGCCCGGTGCGGTACACAGTGCGCTGTTCACGCGGAGCAGATCGACGGCCCGGTCCGCGGCGAACAGGGTGGCGTACGCGTGGACGCGGCCGCGAGGGCGGCCGGTGGCCGTCCTGGGGGCTGCGTCCATGGCGTCACTCACTCTTCCGGCCGCTGGCGGCCTGCGCGCTTACCGAAGTCATCCGGTCCGGTCGTCACCTGGGGCACCCCACCGCGATGCGAGGGTTGCCGGTCAGCAAGCCAGGGCTTGTCGCTGACACTCATGACCGATCTGGGCCGTAGTCAATCCAGTGGAACGGGGGAATGTCAACGGTGGTCCACGGAGCGGGACGGCTCCGCGGTCCGGGCGGTGTGCGCCGCCCAGTCCAGGATCTGCACGGCGGCGCCGGCGGCCTCCAGCCCGCGGCAACGGGCGTGGTGGCGGCGGGAGATGGCGTCCAGGTCGAGGTGGGCGCCGAACGCCGGGTGGGCGGCGAGCCGGCGGGCGTATCCCCACAGGGCGGTGTGGGCGGCGATCCGCTCGACGGCGGCGGCGTCCAGGTGGTGCCGGTGCACGGTGTCCAGTTGGACGAGGGTGACCCACAAGTCGACGTCGGCGGCGGTGATCTGATCGCGGATCATGTGGGTGCGGCCGGTCAGCCAGCGGTCGAGCGCGCCGAGGGAGCGCAGCAGGGTCTCCAGGGCCGCCTCGCGCTCGGCACGGCCGGCGCCGGCCGTGCCCGCGTTCTGCGCGGCGTCCTCGACGTCCTGGGCGCACATCCGCTCCACGGCCTCGATCTCGGACTCGGCGCCGCAGGGGTACAGGGACGCGTGACAGCCGCCGAAGTGCCGGTCGAGGTCGCGCATGATGTCGGGGGCGTGCGTGCTGACGATGCGCCCCGACCAGTCGTCGCTGAGCACCGGGGCGAGGGCGGGGCCGGGGTAGCGGTGGGCGCTGGCCTCGTACAGCGGGCGCAGCGCGGTGTGTCCGCCGTCGGGGCAGTCGGGGACCGCGGGCAGGAAGGCGGCCGGGCAGACGTCGCCGAGCTGGAGCAGGCTGTGGGCGACGGCGATGCGCAGGCCGTCGGGGCAGGCGGTGGAGAGGTGGAGGCGGTAGCGGCGCGGCACGGCGTAGTGGCCGCTGCGCGCGTCGCTGCCGATGCGGCCGCGGAAGGCGGGGGCGGTCCGGATGGACGGGTGTGCGGCCGACGGTGCGACGGTCATGGCTCTCCCCTGGGCAGGCGTGTGGGCATACGGCGGGGCCGGCGGGTGGCGTCCGGCGGGCGTGGGCATGCGGCGGAGTGCGGTGTGCGGGCATGCGGACCAACGCGTGGCGGGGGGTGGCGGGTGCCGCGCTCAGCGGTCAGATCGCGCTGCAGACGCGCTGCAGGTCGATGTGGCGGCGGGAGGTGAGGAGGGGCGTACGGGTCACTCGTCCGGTGACCGTCCCTGCGCGCCCCATGCTTCCCTACCTTTTCACTAGGAAACCTATGGTGAGTGTCGGTCCCCGCGCGCCCGGCGTCAAGAGGGCGTCCGCGGATCGGGCGCCGCGCCCGCTGCCCCGTGGAAAACCGTGTGCAGTGCGGCGGTTGCCGGCAGTACGGTGCCCGGCGTGATCGATGACGACGGATACTTCGGAGAACCCATCGCGGCCCGCTACGACACCACGTCGGCGGACATGTTCCGTCCGGAGGCGGTGGACCCGGCGGTCGACCTGCTGGCGGAGCTGGCCGGCGACGGCGCGGCGCTGGAACTCGGCGTCGGCACCGGCCGGATCGCCCTGCCGCTGGCCGCGCGGGGCGTGCCCGTGCACGGCGTCGACATGTCCCGGGCGATGGTGGCGCGGCTGCGCGCCAAGCCCGGCGGCGACGCGGTGGGCGTGACGATCGGCGACTTCGCGACGACCCGGGTGCCGGGCGAGTTCGCCGTCGCCTACCTCGTGTTCAACACCATCAACAATCTGACGACGCAGGACGCCCAGGTCGACTGTTTCGCGAACGTGGCCGCGCATCTGCGTCCCGGCGGCCGCTTCGTCGTCGAGGTCGGCGTGCCCGAGCTGCGGCTGCTGCCGCCGGGGCAGAACGCCGTGCCGTTCCGCATCAGCGACTCCGGCTGGGCGTTCGACGTTCTCGACCCCGCCACGCAGGCCATGAGCTCGAACTACGTGACCATCGTCGACGGCCGCGCGGAGCACCGCTCCATCCCGTTCCGGTATGTGTGGCCGGCGGAGCTGGACCTGATGGCGCGGCTCGCCGGGCTGCGGCTGCGGGACCGGTGGGAGGACTGGAACCGGACGCCCTTCACGGGCGAGAGCCGCACACACGTGTCGGTCTGGGAGAAGCCGGCGCTCTGATTTAGGGTCGCACCTCTCTAGGGGTTGGTCCACGCCTCGGGGTCGTCCGCGAGGTGCAGGACGTCGTCGGGGAGCTTCGCCGCGGCCACGTCGGCCAGGGTGACCTCTCCGAGGATCTTGCGGACGTTGGCGCGGACGGCGATCCACAGCGGCAGGAGCGATTCGGCGGGTCCGATGTAGGAGAGGTCGGGCGGGCGGACGCCGCGCACGGAGACGAGGGGGCCGTCGGCCACCCGGATGACCTCGGCGATGGCGATGGCGTCCGCCGGGCGGGCGAGCCGGTAGCCGCCCTTGCCGCCGCGCTGGCTGACGACGAGGCCGCCGCGGCGCATGTCGCCGAGGATGCCCTCGAGGAACTTGTGCGGGATGCCCTGGGCGTCGGCGATCGCCTCGGCCTTCAGGGACGTGTCGTCGCCGGCCGCGGCCAGCTCCAGCGCCGCCCGCACCGCATAGTCCGCCCTGGCCGAGATCCGCATGCGCTGATTATCCCTCACGTGCTTCCCGCGCTCACCCACCGGTCCAGGGTGCCGTGAGCGGGGGGCGGGAGGTCAGGCCGGCAGGTGGAACGGCGGGTGGGCGCCGTTGAGGAAGTAGTCCCCGATCTCGCGCAGCCGGTGGGCGACCGGCTCGCGCAGGGTGTGGGTGCGGGTGTCGCGCCAGAACCGGTCGAGGCCGTGCCGGGTGAACGCGGCGGGGGCGCCGATCGCCTCCAGGGCGCGGCTGGTGATCTCCTGCGCGGCCCGGGAGGCGGCGGCCTCGGCGGCGCCGGCGAGCACGGCGATCTCCGCGCACTCCTCGTCGTCGAGGTCCTCGCCCCGGCCGAGGCCGGTGACCAGGGCGTCGACCGCCTGGTCGGCGAGGGCGGACGCGGCCCGCGCGGCGACCGTGAGCTCGCCGTAGGCGGTGAGCGCGTACGGGTCCTGGGGCGGGCCGCCCGGCCAGGGCTGGGCCGAGAACGGTTGCCAGGGCGCCCGTACGACCCGTCCGTGCTCCCGGACCTCGCCGAGCAGCCCTTCGGCGACGCCGAGACAGAAGTGGGCGGAGACCAGGCGGGCGGTCGGCACGGACAGGCCGGCGAAGGGCGACAGCGCCCCGTCGTCCGGGGAGAGCGACCCGAGTATGTCGTCCGCCCCGACGGGGACCGCGTCGAAGCCGACGCCGCCGCCCGCGGCGAGCCGCTGCCCGAAGGTGTCGCCGGCTCCCGCGCCGAGGACTCCGGGGTGGGCCGGGTCGACCAGGACGGCGACCGGTTCACCGGTGCCGGGCACGGCGGCGCGGACGACCAGCCGGTCGGCGACGCCGACTCCGGTGTCGTAGCGCTGGTGACCGTCCAGCAGATGCCCCTGCGCGGCCGGCGTCAGCATCAGCGGGGGTTCCTGGGAGGCGATGCCGCCGCCCCAGCACCACTGGCCGTCCGCGAAGGACCGCTCGATCCGGGCGGCCCGCTCGGGTCCGCCGAAGAAGCGGGCGGTGGAGGACAGGAAGTAGTGGCTGCCGAGGAGCCGGCCGATGGCCCCGTCGGCGGCGGCGACGGTCCGTACGACGGCGTAGGCGGTGCGCCAGTCCGCTCCCCCACCCCCGAGCGCGGCCGGGACGAGCAGGGTCAGCAGCCCCGACTCGCGCAGCCGGGCCACCTCGTCGTGCGGCGGCTTGCCCGCCTGCTCGCGCTCGACCACGTCGGTGGCGAGGTCGTCCGCGAGGTCGCGCGCGATGTGCCGCCAGCCGGCGGGGGCCGGGGCCGGTGCGGAGGTGTCCCGCCCGGCGTGGCCGGACACGGCGGCCGGGTCCGGTGGGGCGATCGTCATGGCGTCATCCTCACTCGCTCCACGGACCACGGTCAACACTTCCCTAGTAATTCGATAGGAATTCTAGGGAACGTGTCTCGATCCCGTCGCTCACCGCCCCGCGAAGGGGACTTGAGCGGCCGGCACCACGGCCGGGGCGCCGTGGAACGGGTGCCTCCACAGCCCGCGCGCCGCCAGCCGCGGCAGCACGTTCTCCCCGAACCAGTACGCCTCCTCCAGGTGCGGGTAGCCGGAGAGCACGAACTCGTCGATGCCGAGCCGGTGGTACTCCTCGATCCGCTCGACGACCTCGTCGTGGCTGCCGACCAGCGCGGTGCCGGCGCCGCCCCGCACCAGCCCGATGCCCGCCCACAGATTGGGGTGGATCTCCAGGTCGTCCGCACGGCCGCCGTGCAGGGCGAGCATCCGCCGCTGCCCCTCGGACTCGCTGCGGGCGAGCCCGGCCTGCACGGCCCGCACGGTCTCCGTGTCGAAGCCGTCGAGCAGCCGCCGCGCCTCGGCCCACGCCTGTTCGGCCGTGTCCCGGGTGATGACGTGCAGCCGGATGCCGAAGCGCGGCTCACGGCCCTGCGCGCGGGCCAGTCCCCGCACCCGAGCGATCTTCTCCGCGACGGCGGCGGGCGGTTCGCCCCAGGTGAGGTAGACGTCGGCGTGCCGGGCGGCGACCTCCACGGCGAGGGGCGAGGAACCGCCGAAGTACACCTCGGGGACCGGGTCCGGTACACGGGCCAGCTTCGCGTCCTCGACCTGGAGGTGCTCGCCGACCAGGTCGACGCTCCCGCCCTCCAACAACCCCCGGACGATCTGCAGGAATTCGCCGGTACGGCGGTAGCGGTCGTCCTTGTCGAGGAAGTCGCCGTAGGCGCGCTGCTCCCGGCTCTCGCCGCCGGTGACCACGTTCAGCAGGAGCCGGCCGCCGGTGTGCCGCTGGAAGGTGGACGCCATCTGCGCGGCGAGCGTCGGGGAGACGGCACCGGGCCGGAACGCGACCAGGAACTTCAGGCGTTCGGTGTGCCGGCTGACCATGGCGGTCGTCAGCCAGGCGTCCTCGCACCAGGCACCCGTGGGGGTGAGGGCCCCGCTGAAGCCCAGGTCCTCGGCGGCGCCCGCGATCCGGCTGAGATAGGCGACCGACGGCGGCCGGTCGCGGCCCGAGGCCGTGGCGGGGCTGCCGTGGCCGCCGCCGACGACATGGCGGCTGTCGCCGTTGGTGGGCAGGAACCAGTGGAAGGTGAGGGGCGGCACGAGGGTCTCCGTTCGTGGTGGGCGGGTGGGGCGGGGCGTGGCGTCAGCCGGTGGCCGCCAGCACCACGGGGCGTCCGCCGAGTGCGAGCGAGAACTGGTCGGTGACCTGGGCCAGGGCCTCGGCGGAGGCCGGGGCGACGGTGAGCGTGCCGTCGTCGGCCGCGGTGATGTCCTTGTCGAGGGTGAACCAGCCCGGAGTGATGTGGGCGGGACCCATGGAGTTGAGAACGGGGCGCAGGGCGTAGTCGATCGCCAGCACATGGGCGGTGGTGCCACCCGTGGCGAGCGGGAGGACGGTCTTGCCCGCGAGGGCGTACTGCGGGAGCAGGTCCAGCAGGGACTTCAGCAGACCGGAGTAGGCGGCCTTGTAGACGGGGGTGCCGATGACGACCCCGTCGGCCCGCTCGAACAGCGCGGCGGCCTCGACGATCGCCGGGTGCGCGAAGTCGGCGTGCAGCAGCGCCTGGGCCGGCAGGGTGCGCACGTCGAGCGGGATCACCTCGTGCCCCTGGGCCCGCAGCCGGTCGTCGAGCAGGCGCAGCAGCCGGGCGGTGCGGGAGGTGGCGGACGGACTGCCGGAGACGGACAGGACGGTGGCCATGAGGGGACCTTTCGGTGGTGGGGCGGGTATACGGTCGGCGGTCCCGGTCCGGACTGCCGGTCCGGGGCCGGGGCGGTCAGATCACGGTCACCGGGTGGCGCACCACCGCGTCGAACAGATAGCCCTGCGTGTTGGGCACGGAGACGTCGGGCTGGCGCCGGCCTGCGGTGTCGGTGGCCCGGGCCAGCAGGTGGGTGGCGCCGCGGCCGGTGGGCCGCCAGGGGACGGACCAGCGGGTCCAGGTGCCGGCGCGGGGCCGGTCGTGGAGGTCGGCCCGCCGCCAGGTCGCCCCGCCGTCCGTACTGACGTCGACCCGTGCCACGCCGCCGGCGCCCGACCAGGACCGGCCGTGCAGCACATGGCCGCGTCCGGCGGCGAAGGTGGCGCCGGACGCCAGCTCGAACGCGCTCTTGAGGGTCTGCCGGGTCAGCGGGGCGCTGCCCTGCGGCGGCTGGGCGGGCCCGAACAGCCGGTAGAAGGTGGTGTTCCAGGGCGAGTACAGCGGCTGTGCGGACACCTCGATGTCGCCGACCCACTTGATGGACGCGATGCCCACCCAGGAGGGCACGAGGACCCGCACCGGGTATCCGTGGTCGTACGGCAGCGGCTCGCCGTTCATCTCGTACGCGAGCAGGACGTCGTCGAGGGCTTTGGCGAGCGGCAGCGGCCGGCGGACCCGGCCGAGGCTCTCGCCCTCGCTGACGTACTCGGCGTCCAGACCGCGCGGCTGCACGTCCACGGCGTGCCGGGACAGTCCGGCGCGGCGCAGGACGTCGGCGAGGCGGACCCCGCGCCAGCGGGCGACGCCGATCGCGCCGAGGGTCCAGGCGGTACCGCTCACCGTCTCGCCCTGCTGGGTCGTGTAATGACTGCGTCCGTTGCCGGCGCACTCCACGAACGCGGTGCGGGTGACGGACGGCAGGGCGCGCAGGTCGTCGTACCCGAACTCCACCGGCCGGTCCTCGGCGGGGGTGCCGCGCAGGCCGCTGCCCCACAGCCGCAGCCGCCAGTCGGCGGCGTCCAGGACGGGGGTGGCGGTGTGGTTGCGGACGAAGAAGCGCTCGTTGGGGGTGTGGTGGCCGGTGCCGCGCAGCGCCTCCCAGCGGGTCTCGGCGTTGGTGCCGCGCTGGATGAACCACTCGGGAGGCAGCGGTTTCACGATGGGTCCGGCGGCGTGGGCGGTGCGCGGCGCGGGCAGCGTGGTCGCGGCGGCGGTGGCGGCGAGCAGGGTGAGCAGACGGCGCCTGCTGACGCCGTCCGCTCTGGCGTCACCGGCCAGCCACTGGCGCAGTCTGCGGCGGTCGTAGGCGGCCTCGTCGAGCCGGGCGGCGGGGGTGGTGCCGGGCGGGATCATGGCGGGTCCTCCTCGAAGGGACGCGAAGGGGAGCGAAAGGGCGGGGCGGACGGGTCAGAGGACCTTGGACAGGAAGGCGCGGGTGCGTTCCCGCCGGGGCGCGTCGAGGACGGCGGCGGGGGGTCCCTGTTCCACGACGAGTCCGTCGTCCATGAACACCACGGTGTCGGCGACCTCGCGGGCGAAGCCGATCTCATGGGTGACGACGACCATCGTGGTGCCCGTGCCGGCCAGGTCCTTGATGACGTCGAGGACCTCGCCGACGAGTTCCGGGTCGAGCGCGGAGGTCGGCTCGTCGAAGAGCAGCACCTTCGGTTCCAGGGCGAGCGCGCGGGCGATGGCCACGCGCTGCTGCTGGCCGCCGGAGAGCTGCCGGGGGTAGGCGCCGGCCTTGTCGGCGAGACCGACCCGGTCGAGGAGCCGGCGGGCCGTAGCGACCGCCGTCGCCCGCGGTACGCGCCGCGCGGAGACGGGGGCCTCGACGAGGTTGTCCAGGACCGTCAGATGCGGGAACAGGTTGAAGTTCTGGAAGACGAACCCGATGCGGGTGCGCTGCCGCAGGACCTCCTTCTCCTTCCGTTCGTGCAGCTTGTCGCCGACGCGGCGGTATCCGACGAGTTCGCCGTCGACGCTGATCCAGCCCCGGTCGACCTTCTCCAGGTGGTTGATGGTGCGCAGCAGCGTCGACTTGCCGGAGCCGGACGGGCCGAGGATCACGGTGACCTCGCCTTCCCGGACCCGCAGGTCGATCCCGCGCAGGACGTCCAGCGGCCCGAAGCTCTTGTGGACGTGGTGGACGTCGATCATGACGTCGCTCATGTGTCCTCCCTGTCTCCGCGGGCCGGTCAGGTGTGTTCGGGCGGGTTGATGCGCGACGCGTCGATCGCGGAGGCGGTGGTGCCCCACTTGGCGAGGATGCGCCGGTAGGTGCCGTCCTCGATGAGATGGTCGACGGCGGCGCGGAACGCCGTGGTGAGCGGGGAGCCCTTCTTGAACGCGAAGCCCACGTCGAGGCGGTGGTACTCGCCGAGGAAGCGGGTGTGGGAGGCGGGCCGGGCCGCCTGGTACCGCAGTCCGTTGATGGTCGACATGATGACGTCGATCCGGCCCTGCTGGAGTGCGGTGAGGGTCGCGGCGTTCTCCGAGTAGACCTTCACGTCGTACGGCTTCTTGCCGGCCTCGGCGCACACGTCCTTCTGCGCGGTGAGGGTGGCCTCGAAGGTGGTGCCGGCGCCGGTGCCGATGGTCAGCCCGCACAGCTGGGTCAGGTCGGTGACCTTCTGGGTGAGGGAGTTGTTGTCGTCCTTCACGGCGAAGCCCTGGCCGTCGTTGATGTAGGTGACGAAGTCGATGGTCCTGAGGCGTTCGCGGGTGACGCCGAAGTTGCCCGTACCGACGTCGTACTTGCCGCTGCCGAGGGCGGGGAGGATCGTCTCGAAGGAGGCGTCCTGCCGCTCCGGCTTGAGGCCGAGCACCTTGGCGACGGCGTCGGCGAGGTCGATGTCCTGCCCCGCGGGCGCCTTGTCGGTGCCGTTCGGGTAGTACGCGCCGGGCGGGAAGCCTATGGAGCTGCCGATCGTGAGCGTCCCGGACCTGCGGACGTCCGCGGGCAGCAGGGCGGCGACGGAGTCCACCTCGCGGACGGCGGCGACCGGGTCGTCGGTGGGCGCGGGCGAGCCCTGGGCGCCCACGGCCGCCGCGCCGGTGTCGCCGGAGCCGCAGGCCGTCAGCGTGAGCAGGGGCAGCAGGGCGAGGGCGGCGGTGGCGTGGGGCCGTGTGCCGAGGGGGCGGAGGGTCACTGGTCCTGTGCCTTTCCGGGGTGTTCCGGCGCGGTGAGGTGTTCCTCGAAGGGCGCGGTGAGGTGTTTCTCGAAGGGCAGCGGGCCGATCGTCTCCGGGTCGGCCCGGGTGTCGAACAGCGGTGTGTAGCCGGTGGCGAGGTAGAGACCGCGGGCCTCCGGCTGGCGGGGTCCTGTGGTCAGGTGGATCCGCTCGTATCCGCGCTCGCCCGCCTCGCGTTCCAGTTCGGCGACGACCCGGCGGGCGAGGCCGCGACGGCGGTGCGCGGAGTGCGTCCAGATCCGTTTCAGCTCGGCCGTGGTGGCGTCGTAGCGGCGGAAGGCGCCGCCGGCGACGGGTTCGCCGCGTTCGAGGAGCAGCAGGAGCAGGCCGCCGTGTGCGGGGGTGAACTCCTCGTCGGGGTAGCGGGAGATCTCGGCGTGCGCGTCCTTGCCGTAGCGCGTGGAGTACTCGTGGACGAGTTCGCTCAGCAGGGGTCTGACGCGCGGGTCGGAGACGGGTACGTGGACGACGGTCAGTTCGGGGGCGGAGGTCATCCGGTCACCGCCGTGAGGGCGCGGGGTCCGCGGGCGGTGCGCTCGGCGTCGCGCTTGGCGACCTCCTCGCGGACGATCGGGATGACGTACCGGCCGAAGTCGATGGCGTCGTCGAGCAGGTCGTAGCCGCGCGCGGAGAGGATGTCGACGCCGAGGTCGTAGTAGTCGAGGAGGGCCTGCGCGACCGTCTCGGGCGTGCCGACGAGGGCGTTGGAGTTGCCCGCTCCCCCGGTGGCGGCGGCGGTCGGGGTCCACAGGGCGCGGTCGTAGCGCTCTCCGGCCTCGGCGATGGCGATGAGCCGCTGGGAGCCGGTGTTCTCGGGTGCCTCACCGCGGTGGTGGCGGACGACTCCGGACGCGCGGCGCTCCCGGATGGCGCCGACGGTGCGGTGCGCCTTCTCCCAGGCCAGTTCCTCGGTGGGCGCGATGATCGGGCGGAAGGCGACCTGGATGCGGGGGACGTCCGTGCGGCCGGCGGCCCGGGCGGCGGCCCTGACGTGCTCGATCTGCTCGGCGGTCTTCGCGAGGGGTTCGCCCCACAGGCAGTAGACGTCGGCCTCGGCGCCGCCGGCCGCGTACGCGGCCGGGGACGAACCGCCGAAGGAGACGCCGGGGCGGGGCTGCTGGACGGGGAGGACGTCGCTGACGAAGTCGTGGAAGCGGTAGTGCTCGCCCTCGTGGTCGAAGGGTTCGCGGGTGGTCCAGATCTTCTTGACGATCCCGATGTACTCGCGGGTGCGGGCGTACCGCTCGTCCTTGGTGAGGGTGTCGCCCTCGCGGCCCTGCTCGTGGTCGTTGCCGCCGGTGATGAAGTGGACGGTGAGCCGGCCCTCGCTGATCTGGTCGAGGGTGGCGAACGTCTTGGCGGCGAAGGTCGGGTAGGAGACGTTGGGCCGGTGGGCGAGGAGGATCTGCAGGCGCTCAAGGCGGCTCGCGATGAAGGCGGCGGCGGGCGCGGGGTCGGGCGATCCCGATCCGTAGGCGAACAGCACCCGGTCCCAGCCGTGCTCCTCGTGGGCGCGGGCGAGCCGGAGCGTGTAGTCCTTGTCGAACGCGGGGCCGGAGCGCGGTGTGGTTTCGGATCCGTCGTGGGTGGCGGCGATGCCGAGGAACTCCACGGGCATGGCAGGGGTGCCTTTCAGCGTGGGCGGCGGCCTGCGGGCATGCGGAACTGCCCTGCGGCGGCGCGCGGGTGAGGAGCCGTCAGATGACGGCGGGGTACGGGCGTGACGACGACGGACGTCGGTTCAGGAGGAGCTGCGGCAGCGCGCGTGAGAGGAGAGCTCGGCCCGCGACGGGGTCACCGAGGGAGGGAAGGGCCGGTCAGGCGGCCCGCTGCCGTGTCAGGCGCAACACGCCGCGGACCACACCCGACCGAAGTCGATGTGATCGCGCGTGACCAAGCGCTGCTGGGCAGTCATGGGGACCATTGAGCAGTACATCGTCCGGCCCGTCAAGCAGCGCCCGTATGCCGGACCGGGCCGGACCCGTGCGTCGCCGCCCTGTTGACAGGGCGACGTCAGGGGCACATACGATCGATGGCGGACCGGCTGTGCGCTGTGCGGCAGCCTCTCCGGCCGCGTTGAGGGACGCGGCGAGCGTGACGACACCGGACGACCCCGGCACCCCGTGCGTGCCGCGGGGTCACCCACGCCCGCGTTCCCTCCTCCGGAGAGCCCTTCCATGGTCACCTCGCCCGACGTCTCGTCCCTGCCCGCCGCCAAGAGTCCCCGCGCGTCCGGTCCTCCGGGCGCCGAACCCCGGATCGTGCCGCGCCGGCACACCGGCCGGTGGCTGACCGCCGCCGTCGCGCTGCTGCTGTTCGCGATGGTGGTGAACTCCGTCGTCCGCAACGACGCCTTCCAATGGGGCGTGGTGGGACGGTACTTCACCACGACCGCCGTCCTCGACGGGCTGCTGCTGTCCCTGTGGCTGACCGCCGTGGTCATGGTGCTGGGCTTTCTGCTCGGGACCGTGCTCGCCGTGGCGCGGCTGTCCGCGAACCCGGTGCTGCGCACGCTGAGCTGGGGCTATGTGTGGATCTTCCGGTCCACGCCGCTGCTGGTGCAGCTGCTGTTCTGGTTCAACATCGGCGCGCTCTACCCGACGCTCGGCCTGGGCATCCCCTTCGGCCCACAGTTCGTCACCGTCAAGACGGTCAATCTGCTCGGTCCCACGCTGACCGCCGTCATCGGCCTGACCCTGCACGAGTCCGCGTACGCGGCCGAGGTGGTGCGCGGCGGCATCCTGTCCGTCGACGCCGGACAGACGGAGGCCGCCCAGGCGCTCGGGCTGAGCAGGGCCCGTACCCTGCGGCGGATCGTCGTCCCGCAGGCGATGCGCTCGATCGTGCCGACCGCCGGGAACATGCTGATCGGCACCCTGAAGGGCACCAGCATCGTCAGTGTGCTCGCCGTGCACGACCTGCTGTACTCGGTACAGCTGATCTACAACCAGACGTACCAGATCATCCCGCTGCTCATGGTCGCCACGCTGTGGTACATCGCCGTCACGACGGTGCTCGGCGCCGGGCAGTTCTACGTCGAGCGGTACTACGCGCGCGGCAACTCCCGCGCCCTGCCGCCCACTCCGCTGCAGAGGACGCGGGACCAGCTGCTTCTGCTGCGGCGCCGGCTGGGTGCGGCGACCGCGTCCGACGCCCGTCCCGTGATCGGCGGTGACCGGTGAGCGCGGACTCCTCCCCGCCGGTCCTGGTCGTCGTCGGCGCGGGACCCCGCGCGACGGGACTGCTGGAGCGCATCGCCGCCAACGCCGGCGAACTGTGGGGTGACCAGGACAGGTTGCACGTCCATCTCGTCGACCCGCACCCGCCGGGGCCCGGCCGTATCTGGCGCCAGGAGCAGTCCGCGCTGCTGCGGATGAACTCCATGGCGGAGGACGTCACCATGTTCACCGACGAGTCCTCCACCATCGACGGGCCCGTGCGGCCGGGGCCCTCGCTCGCCGAGTGGGCCGCCCAGTTCTCCGGGCGGGGTCCGCGCCACGCGCCGTACGCCGAGCCCGCCGACCCTGACGTGCTGGCCGAGCTGCGGGAGCTGACCGGCTCCGACTTCCCCACCCGGCGGGCTCAGAGCGCGTACCTGGACTGGGTGTTCCGCCGGGTGCTGGCCGAACTGCCGCCGGGGATCACCGTCGAGTGGCACCGGACGACCGCGACCGCCGTCACCGGTCCGCCCGACGGGCCGCAGGAGGTGCGTCTGGCCGGCCGCGCCGATCCGCTCGTCGCGGACCTCGTGGTGCTGGCGCAGGGCCACCTCGAATCGGCACCGGACGCCGGGCACCGCGCGCACGCGGACTTCGCGCGCCGCCACGGGCTCTTCCATCTGCCGCCCGCGTTCTCCTCGGACGCCGACCTGTCCGCGCTGCGGCCCGGCGAGCACGTCGTCCTGCGCGGCTTCGGCCTGGCGTTCGTGGACCTGGTGTCCCTGCTGACCGAGGGCCGCGGGGGCGTCTTCCGCACCGGGGCCGACGGCACGCTCACCTATGTGCCGTCCGGCCGTGAGCCGGTCCTGCACGTGGGGTCGCGGCGCGGGGTGCCGTACCACTCGAAGACGCGCTACCGGCTCCAGGGGCCCCGGCCGCCGCTGCCCCGGCACTTCGGGCCCGAGGCGGTCGACGCGCTGCTCGCCGAGGGCCGCCCCCTGGAGCTGCGGCGCGACGTGTGGCCGCTGATGGCGAAGGAGATCGGGTTCGGCCACTATCACGAGCTGTTCCACGCCCACCCCGAGCGCACGGCACTGCCCTGGGCCGAGTTCTCCGCGGCTTACGACCGGCTGGGCTGGTACGACGACTCCCTGACCGCCCTCGTCGCACGGGCCGTGCCCGATCCGGCGGACCGGCTGGACTTCGAGGCGCTGGACCACCCCTTGGACGGTGTGGCGTTCCCGACGGCCGAGGCGTTCCAGGAGCATCTGCGCGACCATGTGGCCGCCGACGTCGCCCGCCGCGAGGACCCGGCGTTCAGCGCCGACCTCGGCGCGTTCCACGCCCTGCTCTCGGTGTACGGGCAGCTGCCGCGCCTGGTCGCCGCCGGACGGCTGTCGGCGCGGTCCCTCGCCACGGAGCTGGACGGCTGGTGGCACGGGTTCTTCAGCTTCCTGGCGTCCGGGCCGCCCGGCTTCCGGCTGCGGCAGCTGCTGGCCCTCTCGCGTGCCGGGACCGTCCGCTTCCTGGGCGCCGGCGTCTCGGTCGGCACCGACGAGGAGACCGGCACGTTCACGGCGTCCAGCCCCACGGTGCCCGGTCATGTCGTCCACGCGAGCGCCCTGATCGAGGCGTATCTGCCGGGCCCCAGCCTGGAACGGACCGAGGACCGGCTGCTGCGCGGGCTGTACCGGGCGGGCGCGCTGACCGAGGAGGTCGTCTCCGACGCCGGGTACCGGCACCGCTCGGGCCTGCTGGCCGTCGTCCCCACGGACGGGCATGTCCTCGACCCGTCCCTGGGCGGTCCGCACCCGCGCCGGATCGCGCTGGGCGCCCCGACCAACAGCCGGGCCGTCGCCGCGTTCGCCCGTCCCCGCACGGACGCGCCCGGTTTCCGGCAGAACGACGCCGTCGCGCGCGCTCTTCTGCGCGCCCTGCGCGCCGCCCCCGCGACCTGCGACATCTCGGATGGCGAGAAGGAAGTGTCCATCATATGAAAAGCCTCTTGGGGTAGCGCCCACCTTCTGCCACGATCCCCATCAACCAGGTAGGAAAACTATGGATCTGCGGGGTGGGGTGGCCATGAGTGCGCGTGACCACGCAGACCTGTGCCGTCCGCTGCTGACCTCGCGTCGGCACATCGACTTCGCCCGCACGTCCAGCGCCATCTGTCGGGGCCGCTGACGCCCGCGCGGGACCTGTCCGCACCGTTCCTGGGTCACCCCCGCCGGCACCCTCCGTGCCGGCGCTCCGCCGCGGCGCACGCGTGTGCGCGCCGCCGCCCCTTCCTGCTCACTCATCCCTGAGAGGACACCTCCGTGTCTGCCGCTCGCCCGCTCACCGCCCTGCGCACCGCCGCCGTCGTCGCGGCGCTCCCCCTGCTGCTGACCGCCTGCGGCTACGGCGCCGACTCCTCCGACGACGACGGCAAGAAGGCCGAGGTCGCGGCGGACGCCAAGAAGCTCTCCACCGACACGGTGAAGATCGGCTACTTCCCCAACCTCACGCACGCCACCGCCCTGGTCGGCGTCCAGGAGGGCCTGTTCCAGAAGGAGCTCGGTGGTACGAAGATCGTGCCGTCGACCTTCAACGCCGGCCCGTCCGAGATCGAGGCGCTCAACTCCGGCTCCATCGACATCGGCTGGATCGGCCCCTCCCCCTCCATCAACGGCTACACCAAGGCGCAGGGCAAGAACCTGCGGATCGTCTCCGGTTCGGCGTCGGGCGGCGTCAAGCTCGTCGTGAACCCGAAGAAGATCAAGTCCCTCAAGGACGTCAAGGGCAAGAAGATCGCCACCCCGCAGCTGGGCAACACCCAGGACGTGGCGCTGCTCAACTGGATCTCCGAGCAGGGCTGGAAGGTCGACGCCGAGAGCGGCAAGGGTGACGTGTCCGTCGTCCGCACCGACAACAAGATCACCCCGGACGCCTACAAGTCCGGTTCGATCGACGGTGCGTGGGTGCCCGAGCCGACCGCGTCCAAGCTGGTCGCCGACGGCGCCAAGGTGCTCCTGGACGAGTCCGACCTGTGGCCCGACAAGAAGTTCGTGATCACGAACATCATCGTGTCGCAGAGCTTCCTCAAGGACCACCCGGACGTCGTCGAGGCCGTGCTGCGCGGTTCGGTGAAGACCAACGCGTGGATCAACGCCAACCCGGACCAGGCCAAGGCGTCCGCGAACAAGGCGCTGGAGAGCCTCTCCGGCAAGGCCCTGCCCGCGAACGTGCTCGACCCGGCGTGGAAGTCGATCGCCTTCCTGGACGACCCGCTGGCGGCGACCCTCGACACCCAGGCCGAGCACTCGGTGGCGTCCGGCCTCCTGGACGAGACGGACCTCAAGGGCATCTACGACCTCCGTCCGCTGAACAAGGTCCTGAAGGCCGAGGGCAAGGACGCGGTCGACGACGCCGGTCTCGGCGTCAAGTAACCGCACCACCGCATCCGTTCAGTCCCCAGGAGGTGACGACCATGGCCACCACGACGGCCACGACCGAGAAGGTCGCCGAGGACGCCGCACCGGCGCCCCGGGCCGCCCGGATCGAGCACGTCTCGAAGTCCTTCGCCGGCCCGGCCGGGCAGCAGCTCGTCCTCGACGACATCACCCTCGACGTCGCCCCCGGCGAGTTCGTCACCCTCCTGGGGGCCTCCGGCTGCGGCAAGTCCACCCTGCTCAACCTGGTCGCCGGCCTCGACCGCCCCAGCGCGGGCACCATCACCACCGACGGCCGCCCCGCCCTCATGTTCCAGGAACACGCCCTGTTCCCCTGGCTGACGGCGGGCAAGAACATCGAACTCGCCCTGAAACTGCGGGGCCTGGGCAAGGCCCAGCGGCGTGAGCGCGCCGAGGAACTGCTGGAGCTGGTGCGGCTCAAGGGCGCGCACGGCAAGCGGGTGCACGAGCTGTCCGGCGGTATGCGCCAGCGCGTCGCCATGGCACGGGCGCTGGCCCAGGACAGCCGGCTCCTGCTCATGGACGAGCCGTTCGCCGCCCTGGACGCCATCACCCGCGACGTGCTCCACGACGAACTCACCCGCATCTGGCGGGAGACCGGCGTCTCCGTGCTGTTCGTGACACACAACGTCCGCGAGGCCGTGAAGCTCGCCCAGCGGGTCGTGCTGCTGTCCTCGCGCCCCGGCCGCGTCGCCCGGGAGTGGACCGTCGGCATCCCGCAGCCCCGCCGCCTCGAGGACACCGCGGTGGCCGAACTGTCCGCCGAGATCACCGAAGAACTGCGTGGGGAGATCCGCCGCCATGGCCGGCACTGACAACGGAGTCGACACCAAGGTCGACACCAGCAAGAGCGGCACCGAGGACCTGGCGGGGCTGGAGGCCGGGCTCGACGCCCTGGACTCGGTGCAGGTCCGCCGTACCCCGCTGCGCGAGACCCTGATCCGCAAGGTGCTGCCGCCCGTCACCGCGGTGGCGCTGGTGCTGGCGGTGTGGCAGGTGCTCGTCTGGGCGGAGGTCGTTCCCGCCTACAAGCTGCCCTCCCCGTCCGAGGTCTGGGGCGAGGTGCGCGACGCCTGGCTCAAGGGCACCCTGCTCGACTACATCTGGACGTCGGTCTCGCGCGGTCTGCTCGGCTTCCTGCTGGCGCTCGCGATCGGCACCCCGCTCGGTCTGCTGGTCGCCCGGGTGCGGTTCGTGCGCGCCGCGATCGGCCCGATCCTGTCCGGGCTGCAGTCGCTGCCGTCCGTGGCCTGGGTACCGCCCGCCGTACTGTGGCTGGGCCTGAACAACTCGATGATGTACGCCGTGATCCTGCTGGGCGCGGTGCCCTCGATCGCCAACGGGCTCGTCGCCGGCGTCGACCAGATCCCGCCGCTGTTCCTGCGGGCGGGCCGCACCCTGGGCGCCACCGGGCTGCGCGAGGCGCGGCACGTGGTGATGCCGGCGGCGCTGCCCGGCTATCTGGCCGGTCTGAAGCAGGGCTGGGCGTTCTCCTGGCGGTCCCTGATGGCCGCGGAGATCATCGCCTCCTCCCCCGACCTGGGCGTGGGCCTCGGCCAGCTCCTGGAGAACGGCCGCAACAACAGCAGCATGTCCCAGGTGTTCCTGGCGATCCTGCTGATCCTGCTCGTCGGCATCGCCATCGACCTGCTGATCTTCAGCCCGCTGGAGCGCCGGGTGCTGCGCGGCCGGGGCCTGCTGGTCAGCCGCTGACGACGGGGTGCGCGCCTCTCGGGCTCACGGGTGCCGGGGGGCGCGGACCCAGCCGAGCGACCGCTCGACGGCACGCTGCCAGGACTCGTACTCCCACTCCCGCCGCTCGGCGTCCATGTCGGGCAGCCACTGCGCGGCCCGGTGCCAGTTGCGGCGCAGGACCGCCAGGTCCGGCCAGTACCCGGCGGCGAGCCCGGCCGCGTAGGCGGCGCCGAGCGACACCGTCTCGGCGACCAGCGGCCGTACGACCGGGACGTCGAGGACGTCGGCGAGGATCTGCATGAGCAGGTGGTCGGAGGTCATGCCGCCGTCGACCTTGAGCTGTTTCAGGGCGAGGTCGGAGTCGGCGTTCATCGCGTCCACGACCTCGCGGGTCTGCCAGCCGGTGGCCTCCAGGACGGCCCGGGCGAGGTGCCCCTTCGTGATGTACGAGGTGAGGCCGACGATGACGCCGCGGGCGTCGCTGCG
Source organism: Streptomyces sp. NPDC059852 (assembly GCF_042731455.1). Lineage (NCBI taxonomy): Bacteria > Bacillati > Actinomycetota > Actinomycetes > Kitasatosporales > Streptomycetaceae > Streptomyces > Streptomyces sp. NPDC059852. The sequence goes on from NZ_JBHWJK010000039.1 coordinate 52,387, forward strand.
CCAGTGCGGGGCGAACAGGCCGGAGAACGCGGGCACGATGTAGCAGCCGCCGTTGTCCTCGACGGTACGGGCCAGCGTCTCGATCTCGGGGGCGCTGTGGATCAGGCCCAGCCGGTCGCGGAACCACTGCACCAGGGAGCCGGTGACGGCGATCGGGCCCTCCAGCGCGTAGACGGGGGGCTGCTCGCCGATCTTGTACGCGACCGTGGTGAGCAGCCCGTGCTCGGAGCGCACGAGGTCGGTGCCGGTGTTCATGACCAGGAAGCTGCCGGTCCCGTACGTGCACTTCGCCTCGCCCGGCGCGAAGCAGGTCTGGCCGAACAGGGCCGCCTGCTGGTCGCCGAGGGCGGCCGTGATGGGGACGCCGGGCAGCACGGTGCGGGCCTCCCCGTAGCGCTCGGCGGAGGAGCGGATCTCGGGGAGCATGGTGGGCGGCACCCCGAAGAAGTCCATGAGCGCCCGGTCCCAGGTGAGCGTCCGGATGTCCATGAGCATGGTGCGGCTGGCGTTGGTGGCGTCGGTGATGTGCAGTCCGCCGTCCTTGCCGCCGGTGAGGTTCCAGATCAGCCAGCTCTCGATGGTGCCGAACAGCACCTCGCCGTCCCGGGCGCGCCGCTCGAGTCCGTCGACATGGTCGAACAGCCAGCGGATGCGGGGCGCGGAGAAGTAGGTGGACGGGGGCAGCAGGCAGTGGTCGAGGAAGAAGTCGTCGCCGGGGTCCCGGCGCAGCTCCTCGACGAACGGGGCGGTGCGGGTGTCCTGCCAGACGATCGCCCGGCCCAGCGGGACGCCGGTGCGCGGGTCCCACAGGACGGTCGTCTCGCGTTGGTTGGCGATGCCGATGGCGGAGATCTGGTCCGGTGCCACCTGGGCGTTGGCCAGGGCCTCGGGGACGACGCGCTGGAGGTTGCGCCAGATCTCGACGGCGTCGTGCTCGACCCAGCCGGGCTGCGGGAAGTACTGCTGGTGCTCGCGCTGGGCGACCGACACCAGCCGTCCTCCGTGGTCGAACAGGATGCACCGGGTGGAGGTGGTGCCCTGGTCGATGGACATCACATACCGCTCCACCATGATCGGCCCTCCTTCCGGTGTGTCGTGGGGTGCCCGCCTACCAGCGGGCCGCGCCGAGGTCCCTGGAGATCGCGCGTGCCGCCTCGCGCAGCACGGTGATCAGCGCCGGCTGGGGCCGGCCTTTCGTGTCGCAGATCCGCTCGACGGCACCGGACACGCCGATCGCTCCCACGACGAGCCCTCCCTGGCCCCGGATGGGCGCGGCGATGCCGGCCTCGCCCATGCTCATCTCCTGCACCTCGGCGCCCCATCCCAGGTCCCGTATCTCGGCGAGCGCCCGGTGCAGGTCGGCGAAGTGGACCAGGGTGTGCCTTGTGTACGCCTCCGGGACGTCCTCGAGGAGCGGTTCGACGGGGGCCGCGCCGAAGGCCAGCAGGACCTTGCCGAGCGAGGAGGCGTGCAGGGGGAGCAGCGCGCCGACGTCCAGGGTCTGCAGGGTGTCGTCGGGCCGGAAGACATGGTGGATGACGAGCACCCTGCCCTCCAGGGGGGTGCCGAGCCGGACGGCCTCACCGCTGCGGGCGGCGAGCGCGTCGGCCCAGTTGATCGAACGGGACCGCAGTTCGTTGACGTCGAGGTAGCTGGTGCCGAGGTGCAGCAGGGCCGCCCCGAGCTGGTACTTGCCGGTCGCCGGGTCCTGTTCGACGAAGTCGACGTGCTGCAGGGTGCGCAGGATGCCGTGGGCGGTCCCCTTGGCGAGGCCCAGGGAGGAGGCGACCTCGCCGAGGCCGAGCCGCCGGGAGCCGCCGGCGAGCAGTCGGAGGATCGCCGCGGCCCGCTCGATGGACTGGACGGGGCCGGCCATGACACGAGCCTAGTCCGATTCACCCCTTTAGGGACTCTCGTTCGGTAATGCCGACCCGGATTCGTTGACCGGGTCGGTCGGCCTTCCTACCGTTTCTCCTCTGGGCCCGGCCTTCCACCGGCGGGGCTCCCCCAGGAGGAGGACCGATGATCACTGCGCAGCTCCGTGCCGCGCCTCAGGGGGAAGTCGAGCACCTGTTCAGCCTGCCGCACGCGCCGGAGGCGGCGGGCGGCATACGCCGCCGGGTGCGCGGCGTGCTGGCGGGCTGGAACCTGACGGCGGACGCCGCGGCGGACGTCCTGCTGGTGGTCTCCGAGCTGGTCACGAACGCGATCGTGCACGCCCTGCCGCCCGCGACCCTGCGGGTCTCCCGCGACCGGGGCGAGACATGCGCGGCGGTCCGCGTCGAGGTGACCGACACCGGTCCCGCCACCTCGGCTTCCGCCGTCGACCCGGACGAGCACGGCCGCGGCCTGGAGATCGTCAGCACCCTGTCCGAGCGCTGCGGGGTGCGGGTGCAGCCGGGCGGGACGTGCCGGTGGGCGGAGCTGCGGGTGACGGAGGCCTGACGCGGCCCTCGGTACGGAAGTACGCGAAAGGGCCTTCGCGGACTGCCGTCCGCGAAGGCCCCGCGCACCGTCGGGACGACAGGATTTGAACCTGCGACCCCTTGACCCCCAGTCAAGTGCGCTACCAAGCTGCGCCACGTCCCGGTGCCCGCACACGGCGAACCGTGTGATCACGCAGGTCAACCCTACCTCATGGGCGGCGCGGCTCCGACGGGCGTCTCGGCCGGGGACACGCTCGCATCCCGGTCGGCCATGGGGTGCGCGGGTCGGCCCTGCGGACCCCGGGCCGCTCGGCCGCACTGCCCCCGTCCGGGACTCCACGACATGCCCCCGACGAACCCCGCCATCAACACGGTCACCAGCGCGACCACCCACCACGGCAGGCCCGCCGTCGCCATGAAGGCGACGACCGCCATCAGCGCGAGAAGTGCCACCACGTCCCGCTCCCCCCTTCACCCCATACCTCATGAGCCCCCGGCATCACGGGAGCAGCCACGCGTCACAGCGGGCATATGACGCAACAATACGCGAGACCGTCGTACAACCCACTTCGGACCATCGGTACATATGACAGAACGGTTCATATGACGGGGCGCCCCGACGGAGTGTCCGTCCGCCCCCTCCACCACCCCACACTGTGTCCAGACCGGACCGCCGTTGCCCCCGGCTAGGGTCGGCCGCATGACGCACAGCTTCGCTCTCCACATCCCCGACGCCGAGCTCGAACCCGAGCCCCTGGCCCCGGAGCAGATCGTCTCCGGGACGCCCGAGGTGACCGGGAAGGTGGTGTGGGAGTCCGCCGACGGACGTCAGGTGCGGGGCATCTGGCAGATCACGCCGGGCGTGGTCACCGACACCGAGGCCGACGAACTCTTCGTCGTGGTCAGCGGTTCGGCCACCATCGAGGTCGAGGGCGGCACCACGCTGAAGGTGGGGCCGGGCGACATGGCCGTGCTGCGCGAGGGCGACCGTACGACGTGGACGGTGCACGAGACGCTGCGCAAGGCGTACGCGATCACTCTGTGAGCGGGCGGCCCGTCGTGCCCCGGATCTCCAGCGCGGGCGCGGCGAGCCGGACCCCGCCCGCTCCCCCGGTGCCGGCGAACCGGTCCAGCAGACACCGGGCGGCGCGCCGGCCCACCTCGTAGCCGGCGTTGTCGACGGTGGTCAGCCAGACGTGCCGGAGCCGGGCGATGCTGGTGTTGTCGTAGCCGACGACCGACAGGTCGCGCGGCACCCGCAGCCCCGACTCCTCGGCCGCCGACAGGGCGCCGATGGCGCAGATGTCGTTGACCGCGAAGACGGCCGTCGGGCGCCGGGCGCCGCTCAGCAGCCGGACCGTCGCCCGGTAGCCGCCCTCCTCGGTCATGTCGCCGCTCTCGACGAGCGCCCCGTCCGCCAGGCCGTGCTCGCGCATCACCGTCTCGAAGCTGCGCCGGCGCAGTTCGCCGACCGCCCCGTAGCCCGCGATGTGCGCGATACGCCGGTGCCCGAGGCCGATCAGGTGCTCGGTGACCAGGCGCGCGCCGCGCTCGTCGTCGTTGGCGACCACGTCCACGCCCGCCGGCGCCGGTTCACGCGCCCCGGCGACCACGACCGGCAGCCGCTCGGCCGCCTCGGCGAGCGCCGCCGGGTCGGGCAGGGTGCCGACGACGACCAGCCCGTCGACGCGCAGGTCCAGCAGCGGGCCCGCCGGGTCCTGGCCGGTACGGCGGTTGAGGCGGGCGTCGGCCAGCAGCATGTGCAGGCCGTTGTCGTGCAGCAGGGAGTTCAGGCCGTCGAGGAGGTCGACGAACCAGGGGTTGCGCAGGTCGTTCAGCAGGACGCCGACCGTGCGGGTGCGCTGTTCGCTGAGGCTGCGCGCGGCCGCGTTGGGCCGGTAGCCCAGCTCGCGCACGGCGCGCAGGACGGCCTCGCGCTTCTCGGGGCGCACCTGTTCGGAGCCCCGCAGCACCAGGGAGACCAGCGACTTCGAGACGCCGGCGTGGTCGGCCACGTCGCGGATGGTCGGCTGCCTCATGGGCATGGACCGTTCCAGGCGTCCGGGGCGCTTGTCAAAGGCGGGCACCGGGCGGGACGGGGGTTGACACCGGTGAAGGCGGCGACCCATGGTGGCCCGGACAGAGAATGGACCGGTCCAATGAGGGGCTGCAATGGTGGACACGCTCGGCGTCGCCGTCGTCGGATTCGGCTGGATGGGGCGCGTGCACACGCAGGCGTACGCCCGCCTCGCGCACCACTACCCGGACCTGCCGTTGCGCCCGGAGCTGGTGGCCGTCGCCGAGGAGGTGCCCGGCCGGGCCGAGGAGGCCGCCGCGCGCTTCGGGTTCGCCTCGGCGACCCGGGACTGGCGCGAGGTGGCCGCCGACCCGCGCGTACGGGCGGTCAGCGTCACGGCGCCGAACTTCCTGCACCGGGAGATCGGTGTGGCGATGGCCGAGGCCGGCAAGCACCTGTGGATCGAGAAGCCGGTGGGGCTGACCGCCGGGGACGCCCGGGCCGTGGCCGATGCCGCCGCGCGGGCCGGCGTGCGCTCCGCCGTCGGTTTCAACTACCGCAACGCTCCCGCCGTCGAGAGGGCCCGCGACCTCGTTGCGTCCGGTGACCTCGGCACCGTGACCCATGTGCGCGTCCGCCTGTTCAGCGACTACGCCGCCCACCCGCAGGGCGCGCTGACCTGGCGGTACGAGCGTGAGCGCGGCGGAAGCGGCGTGCTGGGCGACCTCGCCTCGCACGGCGTGGACCTCGCCCGCTTCCTGCTCGGCGACATCGCCGCGCTGACCGCCGACACCGCGATCTTCGTCCCCGAGCGGGCCCGGCCGACCGGCGCCACCGCCGGGCACACCCTCGCGACCGGCGAGCTCGGCCCGGTCGAGAACGAGGACTACGTCTCCTGCCTGCTGCGGTTCGCCTCCGGGGCGCGCGGCGTGCTGGAGGCCTGCCGGGTCTCGGTGGGCGAGCAGAACAACTACGGCTTCGAGGTGCACGGCACCCGGGGCGCGGTGTCCTGGGACTTCCGCCGGATGGGCGAGCTGAGGGTCAGCCGCGGCACCGCGTACCAGGACCAGCCGGTCGCCACGGTCCACGTGGGTCCCGGCGATGGCGAGTTCGGCGCGTTCCAGCCGGGCGCGGCGAACGCGATGGGCTACGACGACCTCAAGGTCGTCGAGGCATACCGGTTCCTGCGTTCGATCGCCGAGGGCACCGCGTACGGGGCCACGCTGGAGGACGCGGTGCGCAGCGCGGCCGTCCTGGACGCGATGGTGCGCTCGGCGGCCGACGGCACCTGGGTGGACGTGGCGGCGCAGGGCTGAGGGCCCGCGTCAGCGCGCCCGTTGCGCGCGCCGGCCGATGGCCACCTTGAACGGGGCCATGACCAGCCAGAGCCACATGGCGGCCTGGCCGTACGCCAGGGCGAGGGGCACGCTGGCGGTGAACACCACCACCGTCACCGCGAGGTCGACGGCGTAGAGCCGGAAGCCCTCCGGCGGTCCCGCCGGACCGCGCAGCCAGGGGCGCCGGGCCAGCAGGAGGACCACCGCGAGGTCGGCGGCGCCGAGCGCGGCGACCGTCGCCGCGTACGCGGCGACCGACTCGGGCTGCCTGCCGTACTCGGAGAGGAGCTTGGTGGGGAAGGGCAGCAGGGCCGCGACGCCCAGGCCCAGGATGGACAGCGTGATCAGCTGCCCGTCGACCTGCCGGACGTAGCCGAAGATCCGCCGGTGCTCCCGCCAGAACGCGCCGAGGACCAGCACGCTCAGCGCGTACGCCCCGAAGTTCGGCAGGAGTTCGCGCAGGGCGTCGTCGTAGTCGGCCGCGTCGAGGTCCCGGGGGACGGAGAAGTCCAGGACGAGCAGGGTGAGGGCGATGGCGAACACACCGTCGGCGAGCGCCACCAGCCGGTCGGGCCCGCCGTCCGGGATCGATTTCCACATGCGCACGACCGTAGGGAGCCGGGGCCGGCCCGGGCGGCGTACACGCCCGGGCCGGCCCGGCGGGCCGCACCCCCAGGGGGGCCGCCGTGTGTTAGGGGGGAACACCCGGGTCGCCCCCCGCCACGGGGGGCCCCCCCCGG